>NZ_JBIURV010000029.1:0-93151 GCF_044741025.1 Streptomyces sp. NPDC088246 | reverse complement strand
GCTCAGCCGAAGGCCGCCTGCACGTACGGCAGTTACCAGTCCGAGTGATCAAGTACGACGAGTCGTTCGACCTCCGAGGTTAAAGATCAAGCTAGCTAAGCTAGTGCCGCATCAGGCAACGTTCGCCCTGTCGACCGCGGCACGTAGGCGTTCGTCGTCCCTGGCAATGACTGCCCTCACCGCAGTCGGGCGAAGGCGGCCACGCAACCGGGCGCAGGAAGGGGAAGACAGAGAAAGCAGCAGCGGCAGCGCAGTGGAGAGGTTCGGGGTTGACCAGACGGGGTGCCTTCCTGACTCGCGACGGAGAATCGTGCGGTTTTCCGGGAACTCCCACGGAGTAGCCAGCGTCTCCAGTGATCATGAGGGAACGTCTTGAAGCACTGAGTGGTACCGGGGTGGCCCTGGCCGGTGGATTCATAGGGCTGCTGGGATGGGCCGCGGATGCCGAACTCCGGGCGCGCGCCGGATTCGAAGCAGGGCCGGACTGGAGCGTGCTGTACGCGGAGCTTCCGCTGACCGTTCTCGTCGGAGTGGTAGCCGCTTTGTCAGCGTGGTTGCTGCCCCGGCGATGGATGATCGGGCCGTCCGTTGCCGGGTACGCAGGCCGCGCCGCGCTCGTCGCCATAGTGCTGGCCGGATTCTGGCTGGCTGTCCAGGGCTGGTACGCAGCACTGCCCGAGTCAGTGCCGGACCACAAGCCCTAGTTCCCTCGGGGGCGCTTGGCCGCGATCACGGCACCTCGTCCGCCTTCCTAATGCCGTATCAGGCAATGTTTGCCCTGTTGTGATGTGACGTGCCGTCTCGGTGCTTTGCCAGGCGGTGCGTGACCGTCACCCTGTCCGGGTGGCAGAACGAGTACGCGTACGCGAGATCGACGATGACGAAGGCAGACGGCTGCTGCGGATCATCCGCCGGGGCACCGGGTCGGTGGTGACCTGGCGGCGGGCCCAGATGGTCCTGCTGTCCGCCCAGGGCATGCCGGTGGCGAAGATCGCCGAAGTGACGTTCACCAGCGATGACCGGGTCCGGGACGTGATCCACAACTTCAACATCGACGGCTTCGGCTCCCTGTATCCCAAGTACAAGGGCGGCCGGCCGAGAACCTTCACCCTCCCGGGACGCCGGGAGATCAAGAAGATCGCGAAGTCCAAGCCGGCCGAGCACGGCCTGCCGTTCTCCACCTGGAGTCTGACCAAGCTGGCCGACTTCCTGGTCGCCGAGGGGGTGGTCTACGACATCAGCCACGAGGGCCTGCGCATCCTGCTCCGCGAGGAAGGCGTCTCGTTTCAACGCCTGAAGACATGGAAGACCTCCCGCGACCCGGACTACGCGGCCAAGAAGGCCCGCGTCGAGCACCTCTACGCGATCGCCGACGGCGAGGTCATACCCGAGGACGGCGAGCCCGAAGTCGTCTTCTGTATGGACGAGTTCGGGCCGCTCAACCTGATGCCCCACCCGGGCCGGCAGTGGGCCGAACGCGGCGGAAGGCACAAGGACCCCGACCGCGAACCACGCCGCAGGCGGCGGGCGACCTACACCCGCCCGCACGGAGTCCGGCATCTGTTCGCCGCCCTGGACACGGCAAAGGACAAGCTCTACGGCCACATCAAGCTGGTCAAGAAGCGCACCCAGTTCCTGGCGTTCTGCCGTTACCTGCGCAGCCTCTACCCGCCCGAGGTCCGTATCGCGATCGTCTGTGACAACTTCTCCCCGCACCTGACTACGAAGAAGTGCCAGCGGGTCGGCACCTGGGTGGCGGCGAACAACGTCGAGATCGCCTACACCCCCACCAATAGCTCCTGGCTCAACCGCATCGAAGCCCAGTTCACCGCCCTGCGCTACTTCACCCTCGACGGCACCGACCACGCCAGCCACAAGGAGCAGGGCAGCATGATCCGCCGCTACATCATTTGGCGAAACCGCCATGCCAACGACGAACGCCTACGTGCCGTGGTCGACAGGGCGAACGTTGCCTGATGCGGCACTAGTAACCGGCTCGTCCGCGAGTCGCCGAACGGGGTTGCAAGCACGTGTGGTCTCCCCATCGTGTCCGGACCGGCCCGAGCCGGCGAGGACGACCACCAGCCCGCATGACCCAATGGCAGAGGTGCGCGGTACCCAATCGGCAGAGATCCCCGGTTCGAGTCCGGGGGCGGGCACGCAACGACGAGCGACCACATTCCCTTCGACACCGTTCCTATGAGCCGAAGCATGTTGCCTTTCAGGTCGCTCGCGCAGACAGACCAGGACGACCAGGGGGTGACCATGCGCTGTATCGACTGCTCGGAGACCGCAACGCACCGCGGACGCTGCGAGACGCACCACGGGGTGTACGAGGGACGGGCCAGTGTCCGCACCCGACGTGCACGGAGCCGGCGACGGGCGAACCGTCGTGATGCTGCGGCACGGCTTCGCAGACGGGTGCAGGAACGGGGCTCGGCGTGGTGTGACTGGTGCTTGGACGACTTCCCCGCGTCCGGGGTGGACGTGGACCATGTGCGCCCGTTGTCGCTTGGTGGTGAGGACGTGGACAGCAACGTTCAGGTGTTGTGCCGCGAGTGCCACGGGATCAAGACGACCACCGAGTTCGGTTCGTCTAGCGAGTCGTGAGCCATGCGGCGAACGCGCTGCCTGCACCCGTGGCCAGTGCCGCGATGAGCCACCTAGGGACACGGCATCGAGGGATGCGTTCAACCGTCAAGTGCAGTACGCCGCAGCGGAGTTCGAACCATGGACGATGTCGGCCTTTAGCCGTGCTTGCTGTCATGCCGGTAGTGCACCACAGGAAACGGCTAATAGGGTTCACCACAGTGAACCTTGTTTTTAGGCCACCCCTAACAGGCCACGAAATGGGTAGAACCCACTGCCGTTGGAGGTGATCTCCCATGCCCCGCAGACCCCGCCCCCTTGCAGTACCCCCGGGTGCCCCGAGCTGACGGCTCATGGTGGGCGCTGTGAGCGGCATGAGCGTGAGGCGAACAAGGATCGTGCCTCGCGTGGTGGCGCTGTCTATACGACACGGTGGCAGCGCATTCGACGTGCCTATCTGTACCGCAATCCGTGGTGTCTGCTGTGCGGTGGTGCCGCGAACGTTGCGGACCACTTCCCTTTGTCTCGCCGTGAGTTGATCGCGCGGGGCGAGGCGAATCCGGATGCTGCGAAGCATCTGCGTCCGCTGTGCGTGACGTGTCACAACGGCGAGACGGCGCGCAATCAGCCGGGCGGCTTCGCTGCTGAGGCTCGTTCTCGGCGTGAAGCGTCCGAGCGTCCGCCGTTCTGACCAGGGGGTGACCCCCTTCCCCTCTCGCTGCTGAGCGGCAGGGAGGCAAAAGAGTCTCGCCGCAGCTAAAGCCATTTACGCGAGCCGCATTCCGCGTCCGCATCACCGAAAGGGAGCAACCTTGGCCGACCCACGGCGCATGAAACCCGCTCTGCAAGTGATCCGAGAGGGTAACCCGGGAAAGCGCCCTATACCGCAAAGCGCTGCCGTACCACCCTCGGAGCTGGCCGAGCCTGATTGGCGGGCGACCTTCCGAATCGTGGACGATCCAAAACAGGAAGCCGTCAACTCCCGCTGTCGTGCGGTCGCCTCGCGCGAATGGCAACGTGTCGATCCCGTCCCGAAAATCGCGGTCGGGCTCGGCGAGGTAGATGCCACGGCCCTTAAGGACTACTGCATATCTGCCGCGCGTATCGACCAATGCGAGCGGGAGCTATCCGAAAACGGCTTGCTCGTTCGGGGTGAGCGAGGATGGCAGAAGAACGGCGCAACCACCATCGCAGGTCAATACTGCGCCCAACTCGCCCGCTACATCAGAGCGTTGGGTCTCTCGCCGAGCGCCCGAACCGCCATTACGGCCCCCAAGCCCGACTTTGACGACTCGGACGTGTGGGACTAAGCCGCGCCGCTGCGGAACCCCCGTGCCTGTCACCCACTACCAGGGTGGCGGGTGCGGGGGTCCCTTCATTTGTTAATTTCCTTTCGGGATCGCCTTCAATCCTTGATAAGCCTCTCGCAAGTCGGTGGCTTCCGGGAGTTGCCGATGCTCTACGGCCTTTACGACTTCTAATGCTCGCCAGTGGTTCGATGGAACGATGCGGCCTGAGAGTATGGCTCGCTGCGCGGCATCGCACGCCTCGTCCAGCCGGTCACCACCGAGCAATGCCAGCGCCAAATCAATGTTCGCGGACGCCACCCGGCGCGGCCACTTTTCCACATCGTCAGCGGGAGCAAGCCGCGCGATTACCTGTCGCGCGTAGTCCTCCGCTGCAGGGTCTCCCACCCATGCAAGTGTCGTTGCTGTGTAAGCCAGCGCTTTACCGGGGTCGTATTGGTAGTGGTGCTCCGTGCCCTTGCGCGGGACCATTGCGCCGGACATTTGCTGAACGCGGTCTATCGCAGCGTATGTAGCGGGCCCCTCCCCTAGGCGCGCCCTTGCCCGCCCTTCTTGTGCTGTTGCCTGAATGGCAGCCGACGTTCCGGCAGGTGCCAAGTGCTGTGCGATCTGTGACAGTTCCAGCGCGTGGGTGTAGTCGCCATCCGTAAGCACTCGCCACGCGTCGGTCTCGTAACACCACGCTTCGATTTCCCGGTGGTCTGCGTGCTGCGCAAGGGTGGCGGCTGTCTGCAAACGGGCTGTCGCCGCGTGTTCCTGGTTCAGGTCGATATGCAGCGTAGCCCCCAATAGTTGGAACACCCCCCGACCACGTAAAGGCGGCGCTCTTCCGCAAGGGTCATTCGCGCATCCATGAGATGAGCGACATAAGCGGAATGCTTTCTTACTCTTTCGAGCAAGTCCTGCGGCGGGGATACCGGATATTTCATTGCCAATTCATCGAATGCATGCTCCAGACGACTGAGTGTCTCTTTGCCCACGTCACTAGCGGATACGCGCCGGGCCAATTCGAGCGCATCGAACTCGTCATCACTATCCGGAGGTGCGACAGCGAGCCAACCGGTACGAGACTGCGGCGGTGCGTAGACGTCCGGCACTAGCAGTGCATCGAGTTCGCTCGCCGTGATCGATAGAACCTTTGCGATCTTCAGACGCTGCCAAGGTTGAGGGTCAGTCTTTCCGCTCTCCCAGCGCTGGACTGTCGACCGATCAGCGCCGACCGCTTCCGCAAATCCCTCTTGACTGAATCCGCGTGCTTTCCGGAGATCCGCGAACCTCCGCCGCCTGCTGGTCATCGTGGCCGGTCCCCTCTCGTGAATGCGTCCGCCCTGGTCAGCGTATCCAGTGCGGCCAGGGTGCGGCAGGACTGCGGCCCTTCTGCTGTGGCCGCCGCCTCCCCTGGGCGCTTCTCTAGGCCAACACCTAGCAACAGCAGCGGACATGACGGGATGGCGACCATGGTGAGCGCGACCACGGCAGACACCGACGCACGACAGTGGGAGTACACGACGTTCGCCCCCTCGGGTGAGACGTGCCCGGCTTGCATGAAGCCGATCAAGACCCTTGAGCGCTGCCGGCGTGGGGAGATCGAGCGGCAGTCCGGAACCCCCGTCACGATCTACCGGCACATCGACTGCGCCGACCCCCAGGGGATCAAACGGCGGGCGAGGCGGTGACGGCCCCGGCGAGGCGACAGGACCGCCTTATGCAGCCTCTTCCCGAGCCTGAGCTAGTCAGCCTCATAGATGACCCCACAGGCCCGTACACAGCATCACCGGCCGGTTGGTGGGCCGAGGACGGCGGAGCGCTGCACGTGCGTTCTGGCGTCATCTACTTCCCGCCCGGTTCCAACCCTCCCCCGAACCCGTTCACGTGGCGCAACTGCGGTGACGGGCGGTGAAGTTCGTTCGCCGCTTCGGCTGGTCCGCTTTCGTGTTCGTGGTCGCAGCGCTTAGTACCGCGCTGCCCATCCTGGCCGTAACCGGCCGCTTATGAACTCCCGCCCCTGCCGGACGTAACCGAACTCGTTTTCCCACGCAGTTCGGAATCTCGGCAGGGGCGGGGCATCAAACACCAACGGTCGCAAGGAGATGCAATGAGCGCTGCCGGAAACCGTCTCTTATTCGCATGGCTTGAGGTCACGGGACTTTGCAACGAGTTCTGTGATCACTGCTACGCAGACAGCGGGCCCAAGGGAACGCACGGCTCCATGACCTTGCAGGACTGGTTGAACGTGATTGACCAGCTTGCCGACATGGGCACCCTGGACGTTCAGTTCATCGGGGGAGAGCCGACGCTCTACCCGAGCCTGCCCGCCCTGATCAAGCACGCCCACGGGCGGGGCCTCGGTATCGAAGTGTTCTCGAACATGACCCACATCCGCCCGGAGTTGTGGGATGCGTTCAGGGAATACGGCGTCAAGCTCGCCACCTCGTACTACTCGGACACTGCCGAGGAACACGACCAGGTGACGCAACTCCGAGGGTCGCACAAGAAGACGCGCGCCAACGTCCAAAGGGCGCTGGCACTCGGTATCCCGCTGCGGGGTGGAGTCGTTGCCGTGCGGGACGGGCAGCGTGTGCAGGAAGCGGCGCAGGACCTTACGGGGCTCGGTGTCGGAACGGTCGGCGGTGACCGGACCCGCACATTTGGGCGGGCGAGTCAGGGAGCCACGCCGACCATCGCTGATCTGTGCGGGCACTGCGCCCATGAGAAATGCGCCATCGGCCCGACCGGCGATGTGTGGCCGTGCGTCCTCGGTCGGTTCCTGACCATCGGCAACGTGCTGGAAAAGCCGATCTCCGATATCTGGGGCGGCGCGCAGATGACCGACGTTGCGGCCGATATCGAGGCGGTACACGGGGAAGGCGTCCAGTCGTGCACTCCTCCGCAGTTCCTCCCGATGTGCGGCCCCTGTGGTCCGTGCGTTCCCTCGGTCGGGCACTGCGACCCCAGGGAAGCCGACAGCGCCGCTACCATCGCCGCACCGGCCTAATCCGCTGATCATGAAGGAGCGCACAGATGGACGATCACGGGGACGACTTCGGCCCTTGGGGGTGGGAGGAGCAAGGCAACACCATTCGGCGGACCGAGGACGAATGGCTCACCATCGCTCGGTACGTCCGGCACGCAGCCAACAAGCTCGGGCCGGAACTCCCGCTGTGCCTCCCTGGTGAACCGCAGGAATGCGGGCGGACGGCGCAACAGCACGTGATCGCTTGGGCCGCTCACCTCAAGGCCGTGTCCCATCACCTGATCGAACAGGCCACCCCGAGCGAGGCCAGGGGCGCGCACGCCATCGGGCCGATGTATCAGCGGCGTCTCTCTGATCTGCGCGCGTCCACCGCCGCGCCGCACTGATCGACAGCGCCCCCGTTCGGCCCCGTCCGCGCGCTGCCCCCGTGGCGCATGGGCGGGGCTACTCCGCGTCCTGGCGCTCGTCCTCGCTGCGGTCGCGCACGTACGTACCCCGCTGCGGCACGGTGTAGACGTACCCGAGTTCTCGAAGGTGCCGCACCGCACGGCGGGCAGTGTCCCGAGCCACGCCCCATCGCTGGATCAACGAGGACTCCGAGGGAATCGGACGGTCCACGGCCAGAGTGCCCGATTCAATATCCCGGATGATCTCCGCCGCGATCTGCTGATAGGGCGGCGTCGGGGCTTCGTAGTCAATGCTCGGGCTCATAGGGGGAGCGTAGACAACCGGACACGGCGGGGCCCGTTTCCATACGTGGGTAGAGGAGTTGGTTGGCGTCGGACACGAAAGCGCCCCGAGGGACCGATTAGGCCCGGTCCATCGGGGCTTGCCGAAACAGCTAACAGGAGCTGAAACGACATGCGCGACTCTATCGCCCGTGCATTGCTTTGGGTGCTGGGGCTACTGCTGCCCGCCCGTGGAAAGCGCCGAGCCGTTCCCGTGCTCGCCCCTGAGCCGACGACCCCGCCCCGCGTCATCTGCGCCCCGACCACGCCAATTCCCGCCCACGTCCTCGCCCGCTCGATCCCGTCCCCGTGGCATCACCGCATCGGCCCGTGGCTGCTCGTGCGCGAGGCCGAGCAAACGCTAGAGCTGCACGTGATCCGGGAACGTCGGCGCGCTGCGGTACTCGCTACGCAAGGGGTGGACTACCCCTACACGTACGAGGGTGCCCCGTTCCCCGCCTCCGCGTTCGCCGCTGCGGGGGTGTCGGCATGACCCCGGACGAGCTGTTCCCGGTCGTCCTCGCGGGACGCGTCGCGCTCTGCGTCGAGTGCCACGAGGTGACGCGCGCCCCGATCCCCGTCCGCTGGATGCAGAGCAACAGCGGCCCCGGAACGACCATCTACGCGTGCCCCGAGCACGCTGTGAAGCTCGGAGCGGGACCGACCCCGGAGGACGAGCTAAGCGCCCCGTAGGCGAGCACTCAGACAGCAAAACGCCCCGTTCGGCCAAGTGCCGGGCGGGGCTCTGTCGTTGGCGCTGACGTGCGCGTATGCTCAGAACTGGTTGTTGGATGTGTTGGGGTCCTGCATGATCCACCAGTGCCCGGCAGGTCCCTTGTCGACCTCGCGTACGCGGGCTGCCCCCAGGTCTTCCAGCCTGGCCGCCAGGTCGTCGAGGCCGCCGGGCTCGCTGTGGACGTCGAGGTGCAAGCGGTTCTTGCCGGACTTGCCCTCGGGTACGTCCCGGAAGAGCAGTCGTCGGCCGCGGCCGACGCCGCTGGACGGCTGCGCGGACGCCCACCCGGAACGCCGCCGCGAACTCACTCGCCCTCCTCACCTGTTGAGGAACTCCGCACACCGGTAGGGGCCCAGCGCGGCGCCTTCGGACGGCCGCAGGGTGACTTCGACGTCGTCGGTCCTGACCTTCGGGTCGAGTACGGACTGGGCGCGGGCCAGTGTGCACACCAGCTGCCCCGTGCCTTGGTCGCGTCCCGACTCCGCATAGGGGCCGTCGAGGTGCACCGTGACGCGGGTGCCCGTTCCGGTCACCGAGTAGGCGAGGAGCCGCTCAACGAGAGAGGTGAGCCCGTCGCGCTGCTCGGCGGGCGAAGGCCCCGTGGTGAGCAGCTTCACCACCGCGTCGAGGCTCTTGACCTCCTTGTCGGGCAGGGGCACTCCGCGCAGTCCGTTGGCGGACGCGTAGTACAGCCGCATGCCGCGCGTCAGCCCGGACGCGGGCTCGCCTGCGCCTATCACTCCGGTCGGCTGGACGCCGCAGCCCACGAGAGCGATCGCCAGAGCGGCGATCACGACCCCTTGTCCGACCTTCATTCCGTGCCCTCTCCTGTGCGTCGCAGGGGCAGCCGCAGCGTGAACACCGCGCCGCGGTGCGGTCCATCGGCCACGTCCGCCACGTCGATCGTGCCGCCGTGCAGCCGTGCGTTCTCCTGGGACCGATTATGAGCACGCCGGGACCGTTCCCGCCTACCCCGCTCGGATGGTAGACGCGCAGGTCGGGGGCATTGTTACGTTCCCATCATGTGACCATGGACGGGCCATCATCTGCGGCGGCAAACGTGAAGCGCATGAGCTTCCTCAAAACGAACCCCCGAACCCCCGCCCGGCTGCGCATGGCCACCCTCGTGGCCGTGCCCGTACTCGCCTTCTCCGTCGCCTGCGGCGGCGGTGACGACAGCACCGGCGGAGCGAAGAAGGACGACGCGATCGCCGATGTACCGGACGCTCCGGCCGCGAGCACCGCGAAGGGCGGGAACAAGGCGAGCACCCAGCCTGCGGGCAAGAGCGCCTTCTACGACGCCCAGATGAAGTACGTCCAGTGCATGCGTACCAAGGCCGGCTACAAGGACTTCCCCGACCCCAAGCTCAGCGGGTATCTCGACACGACGAAGATCGACGAGCTCGCCTCCCGGCTCGGCCGCAACATAGGCACCAAGGACGGCAAGGACAGTCTCTGCATTCCCGCGCAA
This sequence comes from Streptomyces sp. NPDC088246, assembly GCF_044741025.1. NCBI lineage: Bacteria > Bacillati > Actinomycetota > Actinomycetes > Kitasatosporales > Streptomycetaceae > Streptomyces > Streptomyces sp. NPDC088246. The sequence continues at coordinate 83,346 of NZ_JBIURV010000029.1, read as the reverse complement.
CAGGCCGCCATGATGGCCGAGCCCAAGCGCGACCAGCAGAAGGACTACGAGTCGATGCTCGCGCACGCCAAGTGCATGCGGGACAACGGCGTCTCCAAGTTCACCAACCCGACCATGAGCAGCGGCAACGCCCAGCCGGGCGGCGACCCGAACCCGGCGTCCCCGTCCATCGACCCGAAGTCGCCGGCGTACAAGCAGGCCCGCGAGGCGTGCAAGTCGAAGCTGCTCGACGGTCTGGAAGGCAGGCAGTGAAGCGCCGCACCTCCGCAAGGGTTCCGTCCTCGAACGCCGGACAGGCCGGAGAACGGCTGTGGCCCCCGCCCCCGAACTCTCGGGGGCGGGGGCCACGGGCGGGCCGGCAGACCGTCAGGACGTTGCGAGCGGGCGGATCGCGGTCGGTGCGTGGGACGGATCCGTCGCGATGTCCTCGAACTCGTTGACGGACGCGATATCCGTACCGCTCATCGCGATGTTCGTCACGCGCTCCAGGATCGCCTCGACCACCACCGGGACCCGGAGCTCCGCAGCCAGCTTCTTCGCCTCCTCGAAGGCCGGCAGCAGCTGTTCCGGCTCGGTGACGCGGATCGCCTTGCAGCCCAGGCCCTCGACGACCTTGACGTGATCGACGCCGTAGACGCCGATCTCCGGCGAGTTGAGGTTCTCGAACTCCAGGTTGACCTGGAAGTCGATGTCGAAGTTGCGCTGCGCCTGACGGATCAGCCCCAGGTAGGAGTTGTTCACCAGGACATGAACGTACGGGATGCGGTGCTGCGCACCGACGGCCAGCTCCTCCAGCATGAACTGGAAGTCGTAGTCGCCGGAGAGCGCGACGACGGAGCCGTCCGGGTCGGCCGTGGCGACGCCCAGCGCGGCCGGGATGGTCCAGCCGAGCGGGCCCGCCTGACCGCAGTTGATCCAGTGGCGCGGCCGGTAGACGTGCAGCATCTGCGCACCGGCGATCTGGGAGAGGCCGATCGTGGTGACGTACCGGGTCTCGGGGCCGAATGCCCGGTTCATCTCCTCGTACACCCGCTGCGGCTTCAGCGGCACGTTGTCGAAGTGCGTACGACGCTGCAGCTCGGCCCGGCGTTCCTGGGTGGACGCGGCCCACTCCGAGCGGTCCTTGAGCCTTCCGGCCGCCTTCAGTTCGCGCGCCACCTCGACGAACAGTTCCAGCGCGGCCTTGGCGTCGGAGGCGATGCCGAGGTCGGGGGCGAAGATCTTGCCGAGCTGGGTGGGCTCGATGTCCACGTGGACGAAGGTGCGGCCCCGGGTGTAGACGTCCAGCTTGCCGGTGTGGCGGTTGGCCCAGCGGTTGCCGATGCCGAGGACGAAGTCGGACTCCAGGAAGTTCGCGTTGCCGTAGCGGTGGGAGGTCTGCAGGCCGACCATGCCCGCGTTCAGCGCGTGGTCGTCGGCGACGATGCCCCAGCCCATCAGGGTCGGAACGACCGGGACGCCCGTCAACTCGGCGAATTCCACCAGGAGTTCGCATGCGTCGGCGTTGATGACGCCGCCGCCGGCGACGAGCAGCGGGCGCTCGGAGGCGTTCAGCATCTCCAGGGCTCGCTCGATCTGCTTGCGGGTCGCGGCGGGCTTGTGCACCGGCAGCGGCTCGTACAGATCCGGGTCGAACTCGATCTCGGTGAGCTGGACATCGATGGGCAGGTCGATGAGGACCGGGCCGGGGCGGCCGGTGCGCATCAGGTGGAAGGCCTGCTGGAAGACACCCGGGACCTGGGCGGCTTCCAGGACGGTCGTCGCGGCCTTGGTGACGGGCACCGCGATCGAGGCGATGTCGACCGCCTGGAAGTCCTCCTTGTGGAGCACGGCGGTCGGGGCCTGCCCGGTGATGCAGAGGATCGGGATGGAGTCGGCGATGGCGGAGTAGAGGCCGGTGATCATGTCGGTGCCGGCCGGTCCCGACGTACCGATGCAGACGCCGATGTTGCCCGGGCGCGCCCGGGTGTAGCCCTCTGCCATGTGGGAGGCGCCCTCGACATGGCGGGCGAGCGTGTGATGAACCCCGCCGGAGGCCTTGAGGGCCGCATAGAAGGGGTTGATCGCCGCGCCCGGCACACCGAACGCGTTGCTGACGCCTTCGCGCTTGAGGATCTCAACTGCCGCTCGGGCAGCGGTCATTCGAGGCATTGAGTGCTCCTGCTCGGACCTGGTGGAGTCGGGCTCTGTCGCGCCACCTGAGAGCACCAATTCCGCATTAATTCCGCACTAATTCCACATTGCGGAAACTTGATTCTGTTATACGGAAGTCAATCTAAAGTGCGGCCGGACGGCCGTCAAGAGAGCCGGCGTGGGGCGGCCGATGCGCGCACCGGTCCACGAAATACGCCAAGTCACTCCCCAGGACCTCGCTCTTGGTGGACCATGGGGATACGGAGCGGAGTCGGCCCGCATCCGTCGGCGCCGGCGCGCTTCGGTGCGCCGAAGTGGCCCCGTCGCCGGGGCACGCAACCGGGGCCGGAGGGAGTTCATGGTGGAGTCGGTGCCGGTACGCTGCCCGGCCTGCCGCCGCGACCACATGTACAGCACGCCGGTCTATCCCTGCCCGTGCGGTGCGCCGAGCGCCCCGCCCGTGCTGCGCGGCGCCCCGGTCGTACCGATCACGCACCGCACCTGGAACGACGACTGGGTGACGGTGCGCTGTCGCGCCTGCGGGCGCCACGACCAGTGGCCGCAGCCGGAGCTGTGCTGCCCGTGCGGGACGGTGCTGCGGATACCGGTCCGGCCGATGACGGAAACCGACAGCATCCCCGGACCCGCCGACGGGGCCCGGCCCGACCGGCCGTCCCACATTCCGCCGCCGCGTACGGCGCCGCCGCCCCGGCCGGCGTTCCAGCCCCTGCCGATCCGTACCGCACACGATGCGGTCGCGAGCGCCGCCCTGTATCTGAAGTGGCTGGGCTACCAGGATGTCGTACAGTCGGCGGAGCGCTCCCGCGCGCGGATCGATCTGCGGGCCACCGGGCTGATCGCCCAGGTCGACGCGGTCTCCCGGCCGACCGTCCTGCGCGACGTCGAGTGCCTCTGGCTGAACGCGCTGAGCGCATCGGTCACGAGCGTGTTCTTCTCGCTCACGGGGTACGCGCAGGACGCCGAAGCGCGCGCGGACGGCCTCGGCATCCCGCTGTTCGTCATGGACCGCACGGGAACGCCGCAGCCGGTCAACAGCCCCGCGGACGAGCTGGTCAGCACCGGCGTCTGAGCCCGGCCGGCACATGGGGAGCGCCCCCATGTGCCGGTCGGTCCGCACGTGCCCGGGGCGCCATACTGGCCGTATGCGTATCCGTACCGCCCGCCGCTCCGATCTTCCGCTGCTTCAGGACATCGAGCGCGCCGCCGGCGAACCGTTCCGCGCGCTCGGTATGTCCGCCATCGCGGACGACGATCCCCCGCCGCTCGGACTGCTGGACGACTACCGCCGGGCAGGCCGCGCCTGGGTGGCCGCCGACCCCGACGACCACCCGGTCGGCTACTTGATCGCCGACCCGGTCGACGGCGCGGCCCACATCGAACAGGTCTCCGTCCATCCGTCCGCCGCACGACGCGGTCTGGGCAGCACGCTCATCGACCACCTCACCGGGTGGGCGCACGAGCGGCAGCTGGGCGCGCTGACGCTGACGACCTTCTCCCACGTCCCGTGGAACGCGCCGTACTACGCCCGCCTCGGCTTCCGCACGCTGAGCGAGGCCGAACTCACCGACGGGCTGCGGAAGATCAGGGCGGAGGAGGCGGAACACGGCCTGGACCGCTGGCCGAGGGTCTGCATGCGGCGCGAGATCCCGCGCGCCGGGCACGACCCGCGCCTCAGCGGAACCGACCGACAACAGTGAGTGCAATCGGTCACGTTCGGGCCGAGGGCCACAAATGTTCGGCCGGTTGTCAGTGTCGGGCCTTAAGGTAGGGAACATGGCTTTAACTCCACGGCACACACCACTTGTCGACCCGTTGCGCACGACCCGACCGACGTCCCCGTCCGCCGCCGAGGCGAACGAGGCGATACGGGCCCTGGTCGACGCGCGCGCCGGACAGGACTGGTCCTCCGTGGAGTCCGCCGCCTACGAAGTGCTGCTGATCGAATGGGCGGCCGCGACCCGGGGCGTTGCCGGCGACATCATCGAGGCCGCCTGACAACGCCCGGGGCGATCCGGTCCTACTGCCCGTAGCCCTCCCGCAGTTCGATCTTCCGGACCTTCCCGCTGACCGTCATCGGGAAGGTCTCCAGGATCTGCAGCCGCCGCGGGATCTTGTAGTGCGCCAGCTGTCCACGGCAGTAGCCCGTCACCTCCTCCAGGGTCGGCGGGCTCGCCGGGTCCCTCGGGATGACGCAGGCGAGGACCTCTTCGCCGTAGGTGTCGTCCGGTATGCCCACCACCTGCACATCCGCGATCTTCGGGTGGCCGTAGAGGAACTCCTCGATCTCCCGCGGATATACGTTCTCCCCACCGCGGATGATCATGTCCTTGATCCGGCCGACGATCTGTACGTAGCCGTCCTCCCGCATCACCGCGAGGTCCCCGGTGTGCATCCAGCGGCCCGCGTCGATCGCCTCCGCGGTGCGCTCGGGCTGTTCCCAGTAACCGAGCATCACGCTGTAGCCGCGGGTGCGGAGTTCGCCCGCCGCACCGCGCTCCAGGGTCACGCCGGTCACCGGGTCGACGACCTTGACCTCGATGTGCGGCATGACGCGGCCGACGGTGCCGGTGCGGCGCTCCAGGTCGTCGTCGCGGCGGGTCTGGGTGGAGACCGGAGAGGTCTCCGTCATGCCGTAGCAGATGGACACCTCGTCCATGTGCATCTCGGCGACGACCCGCTTCATCACCTCGACCGGGCAGGGCGATCCGGCCATGATGCCGGTACGCAGCGAGGAGAGGTCGTACGAGGCGAAGTCGGGGAGGTTCAGCTCCGCGATGAACATGGTGGGGACGCCGTAGAGCGAGGTGCAGCGCTCCTGTTGAACGGCGGCGAGCACGGCGGCCGCCTCGAAGGCGGGGGCCGGGATCACGATGCAGGCACCGTGCGAGGTGATGCCGAGGTTGCCCATGACCATGCCGAAGCAGTGGTAGAAGGGGACGGGCAGACAGACCCGGTCCTCTTCGGTGTAGGCAACCAGCTCCCCCACGAAGTAGCCGTTGTTGAGGATGTTGTGGTGGGAGAGGGTGGCGCCCTTGGGGAAGCCGGTGGTGCCGGAGGTGTACTGGATGTTGATCGGGTCGTCGCAGGACAACCCGGCTTCCCGGGCCGCGAGTTGCCCGGCAGTCACGGATCCGGACGCAGCCAGCAGCCTGTCCCAGGACGGGTCACCGATGTAGTGCACGGCGCGCAGGTCGGGGCAGCCCGCGCGGACCTGGTCGACCAGGGCGCGGAAGTCGCTGGTGCGGTGCGAGAGCGAGGAGACCAGCAGCGAGATCCCGGCCTGCTTCAGCACGTACTCCAGCTCGTGCGCCCGGTAGGCCGGGTTGATGTTGACCATGACGGCGCCGATGCGGGCGGTGGCGTACTGCACGAGCACCCACTCGGGGCAGTTGATCGCCCAGATCCCGACCCGGTCCCCCTTGGCCACCCCCGACGCCATCAGCGCACGCGCCAGCTCGTCGACCGCCGCGCCGAATTCGGCGTACGTCCAGCGTCGCCCCGATACGACGTCGACGAGCGCCTCGCGCTCACCGAACGCCTCGATGGCGCGGTCGAGATTGCGCCCGACGGTGTCGCCGAGCAGCGCCGTGGTGCCGGTGCCGTGCGCGTAGGACAGCTCGCTCATCGCAGATCCCCCTCGTCGTACTCGGTGCCGGTGCCCTGGGCCGTGCGCTCGCGCAGCTCGATGCGACGGATCTTGCCGGAGACGGTCTTGGGCAGCTCGGCGAACTCCAGCCGCCGGACCCGCTTGTACGGGGCGAGGACCGCCCGGGAGTGCTCGAACAGCACCTTTGCCGTGTCCGGACCGGGCTCCCAGCCCTCCGCGAGGACGATGTACGCCTTCGGCACCGCGAGCCGTACCGGATCGGGGGCCGGGACGACGGCGGCCTCGGCGACCGCCTCGTGCTCCAGCAGGGCGCTCTCCAGCTCGAACGGCGAGATCTTGTAGTCGGATGCCTTGAAGACGTCGTCGGCGCGGCCGACATAGGTGATGTAGCCGTCCTCGTCGCGGGAGCCGATGTCACCGGTGCGGTAGTAACCGCCCGCCATGGCCTCGGCGGTCCGGTCCGGGTCGCCGTGATAGCCGGTCATCAGACCCACCGGACGGTCCGACAGATCGAGGGAGATCTCGCCCTCGGCCGCGCCGGGCTCACCGGTGACCGGGTCGAGGAGCTCGACCTTGAAGCCGGGGCTCGGCCGGCCCATCGACCCGGCCTTCAGCAGCTGGCCCGGGGTGTTGGCGACCTGGACGGCGGTCTCTGTCTGGCCGAAGCCGTCCCGGATGGTGACGCCCCAGGTGCGCCGCACCGTCTCGATGACCTCCGGGTTCAGCGGCTCACCGGCCGCGACGACCTCGCGCGGCGGGGTCTTCAGCTGGGAGAGGTCGGCCTGGATCAGCATCCGCCAGACGGTCGGCGGGGCGCAGAAGCTGGTGACGCCCGAGCGGTCCATCTCGGCCATCAGCCGGCCCGCGTCGAAGCGGGTGTAGTTGAAGATGAAGACGGTCGCCTCGGCGCTCCAGGGCGCGAAGAGATTCGACCAGGCGTGCTTGGCCCAGCCGGGCGAGGAGATGTTGAGGTGGACATCTCCGGGCTTGAGGCCGATCCAGTACATCGTCGACAAGTGGCCCACGGGGTAGGAGACATGGGTGTGCTCGACGAGCTTGGGGCTGGCGGTCGTACCGGAGGTGAAGTAGAGCATCAGCGGCTCGTCGGCGTCGGTCTCCCGGTCCGCCCCGAAGGTCTCCGGCCGGTCGTCGGCGCCGGTGTACGACAGCCAGCCGGGCACGTCGGCGCCGACCGAGATCCGGGTGTAGTCGCCGGGCACCTCGTCGAACTTGGCGGTGTCGGTGTCCCGTACCAGGACGTGCCGGACCCGGCCGCGCTCCACCCGGTCGCGCAGATCGACCGGGCCCAGGAGCGGGGTGGCGGGGATGACGACGGCGCGCAGCTTCATCGCGGCCAGCGCCGTCTCCCACAGCTCGACCTGGTTGCCGAGCATCACGAGGATGCGGTCCCCGGCCCGTACCCCCTGGGCGCGAAGCCAGTTCGCGGCCTGGTTGGAGCGGGCGGACATCCGGGCGAAGGACACCTCGGTGCGGCCGCCGTCCTCCTCCACGATGTACAGGGCGGTGCGGTCGTTGTTCTCGGCGATGGCGTCGAACCAGTCGAGCGCCCAGTTGAAATGGTCGGTCCGGGGCCAGCGGAAGCCCTCGTAGGCCGCGTGGTAGTCCTCGCGGTGCTGCAGCAGAAAGTCCCGGGCGGCCCGGAACGTCTCCGTCGCGCTGATTGCCGACATGTGCCCTCCTCATTGCGGACCGGACCGGTCACTTAGACCGACCGGCAAATGGGGGGCGTCGCGGGGCTGGGCACGCACATCTGCGGCGTTGTCGTCAATCACCAACGCTCCGCGTTGGCTCAATCCTCCGCCTTGCAGCTGCATGCACCCAGCCCCGCTCCTTCTCCCACCCCCCATTTGCCGGTCGGTCTTAACATCATGTAAACAGTGACCCAGGTCTCACCACCCCCGAACGGGGGTGCAGCAGGCGGAGGCCGCCGAGCCTCCGGAGCCGGGCAGAGAGGCGTCAACGTGCCGGAATCCGTCGATGCGGTCGAGATGCAGGCAGCGCTGCTGCGGCTGCGCCGGACCAGTGGGCTGCCCGTAGCCTTCGGCGGGCTGCTCTCGGATGCCCGGCACGCCCGGATCGCCGAGCTGAACGGGGCGCAGACCGCCGCCCTGCGCGGTCTTGTCATCTCGGCGGGCAGCGGGCTCGGCGGCAAGTCGATCGCCCTGTCCCGGCCGTGCGCGGTGACCGACTACCGCTCCTCGCGCCACATCAGCCACGAGTACGACATGGCGGTGGCGGCGGAGGGCCTGCGCTCGGTGGTCGCGGTGCCCGTCGTCGTACGGCGCAAGGTACGCGGTGTGCTGTACGGGGCGCTGCGCGAGCCGGTCTCGCTCGGGGACCGTACGTTCGACGCGGCGGTCGCCGCTGCCCGCGATGTGGAACAGGCCCTGGTCGTACGGGACGAGGTGCAGCAGCTTCTGGCCGTGACCCGGGAACAGGTCACGGACCCGAGGGCCGCGCCGGAGGCGTGGGAGGACGTCCGCGAGGCCCATCGTGAACTGCGTGCCCTGGTGCCGAAGGTCGTGGACCCGGCGCTGCGCGACGAGTTGCTCTCGGTGTGCGGACGGCTCGCCTCGGCGGCCGGTGCCCGCCTGCCGAAGCCCTGCGGAGTGCACCTGGCGCCGCGCGAGGTGGATGTGCTGGCCTGTGTGGCGGCGGGGACGACGAATGCCGGGGCGGCAGAACGGCTGGGGCTGCGGCCGGAGACGGTGAAGGGGTATCTGCGTTCGGCGATGCGCAAGCTGGGTGCGCACACACGTCTGGAGGCGGTGGTGGCGGCGCGGCGGGCGGGGCTGCTGCCGTAGCGTGACGGCGGGAGCTCACCGTTCGAAGTCGACGAACGTCGTGAACCGGATGTCGTATCCGTTCGCGTCGGTACCCGCCGTCGCCATGGTGCGGAGCATCCGTACGGCCTCTTCCGTGACGGCGTCGCGCTCGGCCCGGCTCAGCCTGCCGAGCGGCTGCACGGTGAGGATCCTCGTACCGGAGGCGGCGGTACCGGTACCGCCGCCGTGCCGCCAGATCGCCGCGAGGAATCCGTCGACCAGCACCGTGCCGTACGCCTGGTTGCCGTTCCCGTTGCGCCCCCTGTACCGAGGCGGGATGACGCGCGTACGGTCCGCATGGCCGAGCAGCACATTGTCGAACTCGGGCAGGAAGCGCGGCGGGGCGGGGGTGTCCGCGTCGGGGCGTGGGGCGTCCGGCAGGTCGAAGAGCTCGACGCCGTTCTCGTCCCGGAAGGTGATGAGCTGTGGCCGCAGCCGTTCGAAGACCTCTCGCAGCCGGGTCAGTCCGGCCCACGTCTGCATGTCCTGCACGGAGGCGGGCCCGAAGGCTCCGAGATAGCGCAGCACGGTGGCGTCCGGTGCGGGGACCGGCTCCGACCGGCGGCCGAGCCAGTGTTCGGCGGTGGTCAGCGTGACCCCGCCGCTTTTTCCCCACACCCCGCGCGGGGTGACCTGGACCAGCGGGAGCAGGCAGCGGGCGGCCACACCCAGTGCCTGCGGGTCGGCGTGGGGCCACTCGGTGAGCAGCGCCTCGCGGATCTCCTTGGGGGTGCGGGGCCGCTCCTCGACGAGTTGCCTGCCGACCGCCCCGAGCCGGTCCAGGTCCACCCCGGCGAGCCCCTTGCGGAACGTCCTGAGCTCCCGGTCGCGCGCCGCCTGGACGAGCGGGCGCAGGGTGAGCGCGTCGGCGGCCGTGTGCAGGTGGATGGTGGAGCGCATGGTGACGATACGGACCACCTCGCGGGACTCCATCAGCCCGGCGAGCTCGGCCGGGTCGAACCCGTCGAGGCGCGCGAGGAGCTGGTAGTACGGCGGCTTGGTGTTCTGCGCCTGGAGGCCGACCAGATGCCCGACGGCCTCCTTCGCGGACATCGCGGTCCGGCGCAGCAACAACTGACGCTCCAGCGTGGCGCGGCCCAGCGTGCGCGGGGAGAGCACGGCGGGTGCTGTGGGGTTCTTCGTCGCGGCCATGGACGGCACGCTACGCGGACTTGCGGACATCTTCGGTCCTCATCCGGTGATGTGCTCCGATCCGCACGTCCGCCATGCCGCCGCCCCGCAGGACCCCGGATCGTGGGCCCGACACCCGCATCATGGGTTGGTGATCAGTGTTCTGTTCGCCATCCTGACCGCGATCAGCAACGGCGCGGCCTCCGTTCTCCAGCGTCGCGCCGCCCGCACCGTGCCCGACAGCGAGGCGATGCGTCTGGCGCTGATCGGGCATCTGCTGCGCCGGAGGGTGTGGCTCGCCGGGATCGGCCTGGTGATCGTCGCGGCCGTCTGTCAGGCCGTGGCGCTGGCCACCGGGCCGATCGCCCTGGTCCAGCCGATCTTTGTGATCGAGCTGCCGGCCACACTGCTGATGGCCGGGTTCGTTCTGCGGGTCCGTATCCCCCGGCGGATCTGGTACGCGGTGGCGGCCGTGACGCTGGGGCTGGCCCTCGGCATGGCCTCCGCGGCCCCGGGGGGCGGCAGCACGTCCGTACGGGGAGCTACCTGGATCACGGCGCTGATCGTGACCGGAATCTTCGAGGCCGCACTGATCGGCGCGGCCCTGAGCACGCGAGGCAACCCCCGGGGCGCACTGCTCGGCCTCGCCGCCGCATGCGGGTATGCCCTCACGGCCGCACTCATGAAGGACGCCATGGCACGGCTCGAAGGGGGCGGCGGAGCGGTGGCGCTCTTCACGTCCTGGCAGCTGTACGCCACCGCCGCGGCCGGAGTGGGCGCGCTGTTCCTCCTCCAGAACGCCCTCCAGGCGGGCATGCTGGTCGCCGTCCAGCCGCCGCTGACCCTCGGTGACGCGCTGATCAGCGTCCTGTACGGGGTGACGTTGTTCGGCGAGCGACTGCGCACCGGGTGGTGGGTGCTGCCCGAACTGGTCGCGCTCACCCTGATCACGGTGGGCTGCATCGAGCTGGCCCGCTCCCCGCTGGCGTCCGGAACCGCGCCCCCGCCCGCACGCAAGCTCAGGTGAGCCCGCCGCCGCCCCGCCAACGACCCTCGCCCCGGTCCGGGCAATTCCCCGCCACAGGGTCGCGCCGCCCGGCCGCACAGGGCTATTCTCCGGACGAGCCATGTGTGGCAAACGGGCAAGGGGCCCGGTTCTTTCTTGGGGGTTGGTGTGGTTTCTGGTCGCGTGGTGCGGTTCGACGGCGCACGGGGATATGGCTTCATCTCACCCGATCACGGCGGTGAGGATGTGTTTCTCCATGTGAATGACATGTTGATCCCCGAGTCCTATGTGCACACGGGCACGGCGGTCGAGTTCGAGATCGAGGACGGTGACCGCGGGCTGAAGGCCTCGTCCGTCCAGCTCGCCAAGAGTCCCGACGGAAAGCCGCTGACCCCTCCGAGGCTCGCCCCGGTCAGTGTTTCCGGGTCGGCGGACGACGACACCTTGTGCGATGTGCTCAGTGCGGTCGAGTTCACCAAGGAGGTGACCGACGTGCTGCTGGAGTCGGCACCGTCGCTGACGGGGGCTCAGATCCTGCAGGTCCGGAGCGGGTTGCTGCAGTTCGCCAAGAACCACGGCTGGACCGAGGGCTGACGTGGCGGCGCAGCACCGGCCCGCCTTCCTGTAGTGCCGGGGCCTGTCCGGTCATGATCCGCCGGACGGGCCCCGGCTCATTCAGGCGCTCGGCTCCCGCACGACCAGCGGGGTGCCGAGCACCTGGTGTCCACCGCTGGCCAGCATGCGCACCTCTCCCCGGTCGCTGATCTCCGCGCGCACGATTCCGGTCTCGTCCTCGTAGATCGGGTATCCACCCGCCCCCGACTGCGCCGTACGTCGGACGATCACCGTGTCGTCCTCCACGGCGGACGACTGAAATACCAACTGGTAGCTCTCCGGGTAATCCATGACGGATGTCCCCAATCACGCCCTGAGCCGGGAAACAGACGGCCCAGCTCGCCGGGATTTTGGAATCCTTCCGCTCGCCGCAGAGGATTCCGCCTCACCCCCAGTTTCCTCCGGCACTCCCCACGCCGCATCCAGTACATCCCGCGTCCGCTCTTCCGCCTCAGCAAAGAGATGCGCGTACGTCCGCAGCGTGGTCATGACGTCCTTGTGCCCCAGACGCTTCTGCACCGCTTTCGGGTTCTCCCCGCCCGCAATCAGCACCGACGCGTAGTGGTGGCGCAGCTCGTGCCAACGCCGCGGCTCGACGCCGGCCTTCTTGCAGATGGTCTTGATCGCACTGTCGATCAGCGACTTACGGACCGGCTCCTGGAACATCCATGACGGTTCTCCCGGTACGGCTGGGCCGGGACATGCTCCGCCTGCACCTTCCGCCGCCCCTCGGACCGGCCTGCCGCGCCCGGGCAGCGGCCCACGGCTGCGGGCTCATACCCGGGCCACTTATCCTGAACCCATACGGGCGGTTCGACGGCACTCGGGCGCTTACCGAATACACGCCCCCCTTTCTCCCGAGTCGCGTGCGCGGCAGGTACGACCGGGACCCCGAAACCGGGAAGGGACACACCATGAAGGATGCCGACATGGGAGACGATGTCTACCAGCCCCAACAGCCTGAGGCCTCCGACCCCGCCGAGCAGCTCGACATCGAGGACACCCTGGACAACCGGGGGCTGACCGACCTTCTCGATGAGGGCTACTCCCCGCCCGAGCGACCGTGGGCGGTGGAGGATCTGGGCACCACGGCCGCCGAACAGCACAGTGGCGAGCCGTTGGAGGGCCGCCTGGCACGGGAACTGCCCGATGTCACCGAAACCGACGGCGACGACCTGGGAGATCTGTCCGACGGTGACGGCGAACTCTGGGACGCGGAGGTCGGTACGGTACGCGCCGGCCGACTGACCCGGCAGCTGGACATCAACGAGCCGGACAGCCTGGCGGCCGAGGACGTCGGGATCGACGGAGCGGCAGCATCGGCCGAGGAAGCCGCCATGCATGTCATCCCGGACAGCGTGGGGTGAGGAGGCGCTTCTTCCCCTTGCACCGACGCCAGGAACGCATCAGCGGGAATACATTGACGCCAGGAATTCTTTACTTCCGCTTTACTGCGATGTGACATCTCACCGGCGGCGCTCGGACCATGACCTCGGAGGTAATCGACGCCTTCCGCGCCATCGGACATCGTGTTCCTCACGAGCACACGGGAGCCCGGCCCCAGGGGCCGGGACGCGAGAGAGGACAGCACGATGACCGCATACGAGGACGCCGTTCAGCGCTACTTCGTCGCCTGGAACGCGGCCACCCCCGAGGACCTGGAGAAGGCCGTGGCGGCCGCCTTCGCCGAGAGCGCCACCTACACCGACCCGCTGGTCGACGTGCGTGGCCACGAAGAGTTCGCGGCCACGATCAACGGGGCCCATCAGCAGTTCCCCGGTTTCGAGTTCCGGCTGACCGGCACCCCGGACGGGCACCACGACATCGTGCGCTTCAGCTGGGAACTGGTCTCCACCGCCGACGGCTCCGCGCCTGTCGCCGGGTCGGACGTACTCACACTCGCCGACGACGGACGCATCACTTCGGTCAGCGGCTTCCTCGACCGGGTACCCGGAGCCTGAGCCGAGGGCAGGAGACAGCCGTCACGTGAGCTCCGCCAGTCCGGCGCCGAGATGACCGTCGTCGCGGTCGACGGTCTCGAACAGCCGGCTGGCGGGGCGCGGGTGCCGCGGAGTGTTCCGCCGTACCGGCGAAAGGTGCGGTGACCGCGGCCGCCGACGAGCCGGCCGATCGATTGACGCACAGTATCGATTGACGCACGGTCAGGTACTCGCGCCTGCGCCTGCCGTGTGCTGCCCGCGCATTGCGCTGCCGCGGCAGGCGTCCGGCGCTGCCCCGAAGCCGACGCCGGACCGCCTGGTCGTCATGCCGGCTCGTCGAGGAACTTCCCGCCCTCCAGAAGGGTCTTGAGCGACGAGAGGATCACGACCCAGCCGCCGCTGACGCCCTCCAGCATCTTGCTGTCCGGGCTGTCGAACCCGTCGTGGGTGATGGTGAGTTTGATGCCCATCTCGGGCTCCTCGGCCGGTTCGATGCCGAAGGCGACCTTGGACCGCTCCTGGACGGCCCGGTCCCACTCCTCGTCCGAGGCGAAGTCGAACATCTGGCGGTGCATGGGCTGCAGGGTGTGCCAGGTGTACGAGAGCCGCTTGCCGGGCTCCGCCTCCAGGACCCGCTGGCCGACCTCCTCGAACTCGCCGTCCGGGTCCATCTTCCAGCGGACCGGCGCGCCGACCTCCCAGGTCGACTCGGGACCGTAACCGCCCATGTAGATCTTGATGAACTCGGGGTCGGTCAGCGCCTGGTAGAGCTTCTCGGCGGTGGTCTGGATGTAGATGACGTAGACGAACTCGGGCTTGTCCATGGCCGTTCCTTCCAGGGGCTGTTCGAGTGGGGACAGCGTGGCCGGACGGTGGCGTTCGTACCGGCCGATCCAGCGGTCGGCGAGCTCCTGGATCGGCACCGGGTCGAGGTAGTGGAGCTTCTCCCGGCCCTGGCGCACGGCGGTGACCAGCAGCGCCGATTCGAGCACCGCCAGGTGTTTGCCCACCGCCTGCCGGCTCATGTCCAGGCCCTCGCCCAGCTCGCGCAGGGTCTGGCCGCCCCGCGCGTTGAGCCGGTCCAGGAGCTCCCGGCGGCTCGGATCGGCGAGTGCCTTGAATATCGGGTCCATCGCCGCCATCACGGTCACCATCGTCTATTCGTTTTCTCAGCCCGTTTGCAGCATAGGCAACCTATTGGTTGCATGCCGAGCCGGGGCCGGCTCGACGACACCCCCACACCTCCACACTGCTCGCCCCATCGCTTCCGGGCCGCCGGAACGATTTCTGGAATTAACTTCTGATGTCTTGTCACGGCTGGTTCTACGCGCATAGCTTTTGCCCTCCACACACTTCGGGAGAAGCCCACCGTGCACATATCCAGACCCCGTTCCGTCCTGCTGGCCGGCGCCGTCGCCGTGACGCTGTCGGCCACCGCGCTGCCCGCCGCCTTCGCGGCCCCGTCCTCGACCGCCGTGATCTCCGAGGTGTACGGCGGCGGGGGCAACTCGGGTGCGACACTGGCCCGCGACTTCATCGAACTGGCCAATGCCGGTTCCGCATCGTACGACCTGTCCGGTTTCAGCGTGCAGTATCTGCCGGCCTCTCCTTCCGCCGGTTCGCTGTGGCAGGTCTCCGCACTGAACGGGTCCGTCGCCCCCGGCGGCCGCTACCTCGTCGCCGAGGCCGCGGGCACCGGCGGCACCGTTGCCCTGCCGACGCCGGACGCCACCGGCACGGTCGCGATGGCGGCCGGCGGCGGAACCGTCGCGCTGGTCTCCGGTACGACTCCGCTGACCTGCAAGACGGCGGCCGACTGCGCGGCCGACACGCGGATCGTGGATCTCGTCGGCTACGGCTCCGCGGTCGTACGGGAGGGCAGCGGCCCGGCGACGGGGGCATCGAACACCTTCTCGGTGGCGCGCGGCACGTCCCTCGCCGACACCGACGACAACGCCGCCGACTTCACCGCGGGCGCCCCTACGCCGGTCAACTCGGCGGGTCAGACCCCCGGCGGCTCCGACCCGGGTGACCCCGGCGGCCCGACCGAGCCCGGCACCGTCCGGATCCACGACATCCAGGGCACCACCCGTGTGTCGCCGCTGAAGGGTCGGCAGGTGACCGGGGTCCCCGGCATCGTCACCGGCGTACGGACCACCGGTTCGCGCGGCTTCTGGATCCAGGACACCGCGCCGGACGCGGACGCCCGGACCAGCGAGGGCGTGTTCGTCTTCACCGGCTCCACCGCCCCGGCGGTCGCCGTGGGCGACTCGGTGCTGGTCAGCGGCAAGGTGGACGAGTACTACCCGTCGACGACCACCCAGTCGATCACCGAGATCACCGCCCCGAAGACGACGGTCCTGTCCTCGGGCAACGCGCTGCCGGCCCCGGTCGTACTCGACGCGGCCTCGGTGCCGGACGCGTACGCTCCGTCGGCGGACGGCGGTTCGATCGACGCGCTGACCCTCGACCCGTCCGCGTACGCCCTCGACCTCTACGAATCGCTCGAAGGCGCCCGGGTCCGGATCTCCGACACCCGGGTGACGGGTGCGACGACCGCGTACGACGAAGTCTGGGTGACCGTCAAGCCGGACGAGAACCGGACCGGGCGGGGCGGCACGCTGTACTCCTCGTACAACGACCAGAACACCGGCCGCATCAAGGTGATGTCGCTCGACCCGGCCAAGCCGGTCCCCGTCGCCGACGTCGGCGACGTGCTGTCCGGCGCGACCACCGGTGTCGTGGACTACGCGTCGTTCGGCGGCTACAACCTCCAGGCCACCGAGCTCGGCACGCTCACCGACAACCGCCTGCAGCGCGAGGTCACCCGGAAGCAGAAGGGCAAGGAGCTCGCCGTCGCCACGTACAACGTGGAGAACCTGGACGCGCTGGACGAGCAGGCCAAGTTCGACACCCTCGCCGAGGGTGTTGCGGCCAACCTCTCCTCCCCGGACATCGTGTCGCTGGAGGAGATCCAGGACGACAACGGTGCGGTGAACGACGGCACGGTCGGCTCCGAGGCGACGCTGAAGCGGTTCACCGACGCGATCGTCGCCGCGGGCGGTCCGCAGTACGCATGGCGGTACGTCGCCCCCGAGAACGGCAAGGACGGCGGCGAACCCGGCGGCAACATCCGCAACGTCTTCCTCTTCAATCCCGAGAGGGTCGACTTCGTGGACCGTGCGGGCGGCGACGCGACCACCGCCGTGACCGCGGTGAAGACGAAGAAGGGGGTGACGCTCTCGGCGTCGCCCGGCCGGATCGCCCCGACCAGTGACGCGTGGGCCGACAGCCGCAAGCCGCTCGTCGGCGAATTCCGCTTCCATGGGAAGCCGGTCTTCGTCATCGGCAACCACTTCACGTCCAAGGGCGGCGACCAGCCCCTGCACGGCCGCTACCAGGAGCCGAAGCGCAGCTCGGAGACCAAGCGGGTGAAGCAGGCGGCGGAGGTGAACACCTTCGTCAAGTCGCTGCTGGCCGCGGACGATTCGGCCCGGATCATCACGCTCGGCGACCTCAACGACTTCGCCTTCTCCCCGACGATGGACGCGCTGACCAGCGGCGGGGTACTCAAGCCGCTGATCACCACGCTGCCTGCGAGCGAGCAGTACAGCTATGTGTACGAGGGCAACTCGCAGACGCTGGACCACATCCTGACCAGCCCCGGCGTCCGCCGTTTCGACTACGACGTGGTGCACATCAACGCGGAGTTCGCCGACCAGGCGAGCGACCACGACCCGCAGATCGTGCGGGTGGACGTCAACGCCCCGGGTCACGGCGGGCACTGACCTCCGGAGTCTGCGCGAACGCGCGAGTCGCGGGTGGGGACGACCGGTCGCCGGGCGCCCCCACCCGCGTCGAGAAGTGGATCAGGGCCGGCCCGCTGCGACTGTTCGGGCCCGCCTCTCACGCCCTGCACACCGCGTACAGGTGTACGGATCCGCCGGTCCGAGCCGATCGGCGCGACTGCGGGGGCGGATCGTGCGGGCCGCCGCCCGGAGGCCGGTCAACATGCCCCCCGCTGCCGGGGCTTCGCCCGTAATCTCCGCGATCACGCACACCTTCGCCGCCATTCCGGTCGGGTGGCCGCAAGGCAGCTTCGGTCCGGTCCGGCGCCGTCCGGTGGCGGACGTCATCCACCGCGACCGCTGGTAGGACGGCGCCCCGGCCGACACACAGCTGCACCGGATGCCGGCTCACCGGGCAGGCCCGGAGAATACTCATGCACACTGGTCAGGAACGGTACGTCGGCGGTCAGGAGGACATGATCACCGATGTGGCGCTGCAACTCGTCGCCGAACGGGAGCGGGGTGCGGTGCGCGTCCGACGTTCGCCTCTCGGCCCTGCCCGTGACCGCCGAACAGGTCACCTGGCAGGGCTTCGACCTGCGCCTCGACTGCGTTGGAGTGAAAGGGAGTTCGACACACAGTCAAATGATTGTCATGCCCTGGACACGCCGATACTCTGAGCGGGCTTCGGCCCCTCGGCCCACCCCACTCGGGCCCGGGGGCCGTTCTTCTCCCCCACAGAGCAGGAGCAGGTATGCCCAGACGAGCCGCCGCCCACACAAAGCGCCGCGCATCCGTCCTAGCGACCCTCATCGCCACGGCCCTGGCCGCGACCGGAAGCCCGGCCTTCGCCGCTCCGGCCGACGGTCACTCCATGAACCAGGCATTCGCACGGGCGGCCGCGAAGTTCGACGTACCACGTGATCTGCTCGCCGCCGTCGGGTACGGCGAGACCCATCTCGACGGCCACTCGGGGCGCCCCAGCCAGGCGAACGGCTACGGCGTGATGCACCTGGTGAGCAACCCCACGAACCCGACACTGGAGCGGGCGGCCGCCCTCACCGGCGAACCCCTCGTCGACCTCCGCACCGACACCGAGGCCAACATCCTGGGCGGCGCGGCGGTGCTGCGCAGTTACGCGGACAAGCTCGGCCTCGACGACCGGGAGCGCGACGACGTCAACGCCTGGTACCCGGCCGTCGCCCGGTACAGCGGCTCGACGGGACCCGCCGCCACCCTCTACGCCGACGCCGTGTACACCTTCCTGGCCCATGGGCTCTACGCCACCGCCCCCGGCGGTGAGCACATCTCGGTGACGGCCCGTCCGGTCTCACCGCACAAGGGCTCGCTCGATGCCACCGACGTACCGACGCAGAGCACCGACTACCCGTCCGCACTGTGGGTTCCTGCCAATGCGAACAACTTCACCGCGGGCCGGACGGCCAAGATCGACAAGGTGATCATCCATGTCACGCAGGGCTCGTACGCGGGCTCGATCAGCTGGTTCCAGAACCCGACGGCGGAGGTGAGCGCCCACTATGTGGTGCGTTCCTCCGACGGCCAGATCACCCAGATGGTGCGCGACGGCGACACCGCGTACCACGCACGGGGCCAGAACGCCTCGGCGCTCGGCATCGAGCACGAGGGGTTCATCGACGACCCCTCCTGGTTCACGGACACGATGTACCGCTCCTCGGCGGCCCTGACCCGCCACCTGTGCGACCGGTACGGCATCCCGAAGGACCGGGCGCACATCATCGGGCACAGCGAGGCACCGGGCAACGACCACACGGACCCGGGGCCGTACTGGGACTGGAATCGCTATATGCAGTTGGTGGGCGGGGACACCGGCGGCGGCAACAGCGGTGACGCGCTGAGTTTCACCGCGTACGCGACCCAGCGGAGCGGCTCGACGGGCCCCCAGGTCACAGCGGTTCAGCAGCTGCTGAGCGAGCAGGGCTACGTGGTGGGCGCGGTGGACGGCAGCTTCGGCCCGGCCACGAAGAACGCGGTGATGGCGTATCAGGCGAACCACGGACTGACGGCCGACGGCGTCGTGGGAGACAGGACCTGGACCGTGCTGCTGTCGGCCGGCCCGACGACGCCCCTCAAGCAGGGCGACTCGGGCGACGGAGTGAAGCGGCTCCAGCGCTCGCTGACCGCGGCGCTCGGCTCGACGGTCGGCATCGACGGGAGCTTCGGCCAGGCGACGGCGACGGCGGTGCGCAGCTACCAGGCGAGCCGGAGCCTGACGACCGACGGCGTCGTGGGGGCGAACACCTGGGCGGCGCTGCAGGCGGGGCACTGACGAAAACCTCACGGGCGCGGGGCGGGGTGGTGCGGATCGCGCACCACCCCGCCTTTCGCATGCCGCTCGCGCTCCCCCGTCTCGTGCCGTGCGTCGCCCACCCGCCCTCACGACCCCTGACAGGCCACCATGACGCTCCGACTGTGTTCGTTGGAGTCGCGTTGCCGAGCTTTGTCGGCAGCACCATCGAGTTCTATGACTCCCTGCTCCACGGAGCGGCAGCCTCGCAGGTCTTCAACGAACTGTTCTTCTCCGGCCTCGACCCGATGACCGGCACCGTCTCCCTGTTCCTGGCAGGCGTCTGCGTGGTCAGCGCCGTCAAGGCCCGCGTCACATTTGAATAACCTGCCGGAAACCCTTGACGTTTCTCCTGACTCGTTCTTAACCTCACTGCGTAGTTCGTACTTCTTGCAGTTCACGTGCTGCGGCGCTTTCCGCAGTGTTTTGACAGGCACAGACATAGACCACCTGTCGGTGGTTTCGTCATGCCTGTTTTTTTGTGCTCCCCGTGCCGCCGATGGGTCTTCCTCGAAGGCGGATTCATGGCACAACGTCCGAGCGTCAAAGGCGTCGCCGACGTCGTTGCGCTCATCGATGGGCTGGGAAAGATCACCGGCCGGGCGCAAGTCATCTGGTTTCTCGTGTTCGGCGGGCTGTTTCTCGACGCCTATTCGAATGCCGCACTGAGCGCCGGTCTGGGACCGATGACGTCCCAGATGGAGCTGACCAGCACCCAGGTCTCGATCCTCACGGCCACCGCTCCGGCCCTGGCGATCATCTTCAACCCGGTCGGCGGCTGGCTCGCCACCCGGATCGGCCGCGTCCCCCCGCTGCTCATCGCCAAGGTGTTCGCCATCGCGGGCGCCCTGCTCGCCGCCTTCGCCGGTGACTTCACCGTCGTCTGGCTCGGCCGGGTCCTGGTGGGTGTCGCGTACGGCATCGACTTCGCGGTCGCCATGGCGCTGCTCGCCGAGTACACCCCCGCGAAGCTGGGCGGCCGACTGAACCTGTGGCAGGCGGTCTGGTACGTCGCCACCACCAGCAATCTCGCGCTCGCCCTGCTCTTCTTCAACCTGGACGTCGGCTCGGACATCTGGCGCTGGTCGGTCGGCTCGGCCGCGGTCGTCGCCGCCGCGCTGCTCGTGGGCCAGTGGCTGATGCTCAAGGAGAGCCCCACCTGGCTGGCGAGCAAGGGCCGTCTGGACGAGGCGGTCGTCAATCTGGACAGGATCTACGAGATCAAGGCCGTCGCCGGCAATCCCGACGAGGCGACCCGCGCCGCCACGCAGGCTCCCGCCATCGGGTTCCGCCAGGCCGGACTGCTCTTCAAGGGCGAGTACCTGCCGCGCACGGTCCTCTCCTCGGTGATCTCGCTCGGGCAGTCGATGCAGTACTTCGCGGTCGGGTGGTACCTCCCGCTGATCAGCCTGACGATCTTCGGTGAGAGCTTCGAGAAGGCCACCATCGGCTCGATGGTCTTCAACGCCTTCGGTATCGCGGGCGGGCTCCTGTCCGCGTACTTCGGCCGCCGGCTCGGACTGCGGCTCAGCTCCGCCGCCGGATTCGCCGGAGTCTTCGTCGCCCTGCTCGCGATGGGGCTGACCTTCGAGAAGGTGCCCACCGCCGTGGCGTTCCTGCTGCCGGTCCTGTTCATCCTCTGCCACTCCTCGGGCCCCGGCGCCAACGGCAAGTCCATCGCCGCGCTCTCGTACAGCAGTGATGTCCGTGCGCTCGGCACGGGTGTCACCGGGATGGTCGGCAGCTTCGGCAGTGTCGTCGGGCTGTATGTCTTCCCGCAGATCAAGGACTCGCTCGGGCTGGCCGACACGTTCCTGGTGCTCTCCGTCGTACCGCTGCTCGGCCTGATCACCTGTCTGGCGATCAAGTGGGATCCGACGAAGGCCGCTTCGCCCGACGAGGCAGCCGGACAGGACCGTGCCGCGGCCGGGGCCCGGGCCGCCTCGACAGAATCCGCGGAGTCCGTGACCGCGCGCTGACCGGCCGCCGGACCTGTCGCATCACACGATGGTCCCCTCTCCCGTACCGCCTCCGTATCCCCCCGCACAGCTCGCGATGCTCGCAATGAAAGGGCTGCAATGACGCAGACGTTCCCCGGCGCCGCCCCACGGCGCGGTGTGCTGTCCATCGACGAGGGCACCACGGGCACCAGGGCCGGAGTCGTCCTCGACTCGGGCGCCGCCCACGAGGTGTTCTACCGGTCGATCAAGGTCAGCCATCCGGACGACCTCTCGGTCGAGCAGGACCCGATGGAGATCTGGAGCGCCACCGTCGAGGTGGCGCGCCGGGCCGTCGGACGGGCCCGCGAGGAGGGCATCGAGATCACCGCGGTGGCGCTCTCCACCCAGCGGGCCACCGCGATGCTGTGGGACCGGGTCAGCGGGCGGCCGTTGCTCCCCGCGGTGGTGTGGCAGGACCGGCGGTACGCGACCGAGCTCACCACGTACGAGGCGGAATGGGACGCCGCCCTGCTGGCCCGCCAGGGCCGGCCGGTCGGCGCCCGCGCCCCGTTCCTCTGGGCCGCCCGGCAGATCGCCGCGCACCCGGAGGTGGCCGCCGCCCACCGCGAGAGCCGGCTGCTCTTCGGCACCGTCGACACGTGGCTGATCTGGCGCCTCACCGGCGGCGCCGTGCACGCCACCACCCCGACCAACGCCGCATCCACCGGCGGCTATCTGCTGGAGCGGCACGCCTGGGACGAGGAGTGGATCAGCCACCTCGGCTTCCCCCTCGACCTGCTGCCGGAACTCCGCTCCGACGACGCCGGATTCGGTACGACCGACCCGGCCGCCCTCGGGATCGCCGTCCCGCTGGCCGCCTCCATGGGCGACCAGCACGCCGCACTCGTCGCGCTCGGCGGCCTCGCCGCCGGGCAGGGCATGTGCGTGTACGGGACCGGCGCCTTCGTCGACGCGGCGACCGGCACCGCGCCCGCCCTGCCCCGGCCGGACATCTCCGGGGTGCTCGCCCAGCCCGGCCGGCGGCAGGGCGACATCAGCCACTACAGCCTGGAGGCCTACACCTCCACGGCGGGTTCGGCGCTGCGCTGGCTCTGCGACGACCTGGGCCTGTTCGCATCGCCGAAGGAGCTCGGTGAGGAGGCGGGCCGGGTCCCCACCCGGCCGGGCCGCACCCCGCGTTTCGTCCCGGCACTCGCCGGGGTCCGTACGCCGGTCTGGCACCCGGAGGCCACCGCATCCCTCACCGGGCTCACCCTCGCCACCACCCGCGCCGATCTCGCGCGCGCCGTGCTGGACGGGATCGCGCACTCGGTGTGCGACCTGATCGACGGGGTCGCCGACACCATGGGCACGCCGTTCACCCGGCTCCGGGTCGGCGGCGGCGTCTCCGGCAGCGACCCGCTCATGCAGATCCAGGCCGACCTGACCGGCCTGCCGCTGGAGCGGGTCTCCGACTCCGCGACCGCCAGCCTGCGCGGCACCGCCTATCTGGCCGGTGTGGCCCAGGGCCTGTGGTCCTCGCTGGAAGAGGTCGTCGAGGCGCAGCCGCACGGCCGGACCTTCGAGCCCGCGGTCACCGGGGCCGAGCGCACCGCACAGCGGTCCGCCTGGCGCGACGTGCTGATCGCCCACCTCGACGACCCCGCGCTGCTCCCTCTGCAGGATCCCGCACCCACACCTCACACCCCCCGTTGACGGCCCCTCACCGTCGCACTGGCGCCCCGTACCCGACCACGCGGCCGCCGCACCGAAACACCAGGAGTTGATGTTGTGATCACCATGCCCGCCCGGAAACCGCGGCGCAGCGCCGCGGCGACCCGCCGAACGCCACTGCTGCTCGACCGGGCAGCCCTCAAGCGCCGGCTGGCCGACGACACGTACGACGTGCTCGTCATCGGCGGCGGCATCACCGGGGCGTACGCCGTGCTCGACGCGGCCTCGCGCGGGCTGCGCGCGGCGCTGATCGAGAAGGACGACTTCGCATCCGGCACGTCGTCGAAGTCCTCGAAGATGGTGCACGGCGGCCTGCGCTACATCGAGCAGGGCAACGTCAACCTGGTCCGGCACTCGCTCCTGGAGCGTCACCGCTTCCGCAAGAACGCCCCGCATCTGGTGCACCGGCTGCCGTTCCTCTTCCCGATCCTGGAGAAGGAGGGCATCTTCGACGCCCGCCTCGCCAAGGGCTTCGAGGGTCTGCTGTGGACGTACGACCTGGTCGGCGGCTGGCGGATCGGCAAGCTCCACCAGCGGCTCACCGTCCCCGAGGTCCTCGCGCAGGCGCCGACGCTGCGCGCGGAGAACCTCAAGGGCGGGCTGATGTACTTCGATGCCCGTACCGATGACGCCCGGCTCGTCCTCACCATCGTCCGCACCGCCGCCGCGCTCGGCGCGACGGTCCTCAACGGTGCCAGGGCCGAGGGTCTGCTGATGCAGATGGGCAGGGTGGCCGGTGCCCGGGTCTCGGCGGACGGCGACACCATCGACATCCGTGCGCGGGCCGTCGTCAACGCCACCGGGGTGTGGACCGACGAGCTCGACGCGAAGGCGGACGACGGTCACGAGCCGCAGGTGCGGCCCGCCAAGGGCGTCCACATCGTGGTGCCGTGGGACAAGGTGCGGATCAACTGCACGGTCACCGTGCCGATCCCCGGCCGGGCCCGCCGCGCGACCTGCACCCGCTGGGGCAACAGTGTCGTGCTCGGCACCACGGACGAGGACTACCGGGGCTCCCCGGACGATGTGCACTGCACCCGTGAGGAGATGGACTTCCTGCTGGAGGGCGCCAACACCGCCTTCGAGGGGAAGCTCACCCCGGACGACGTGGTCGGTTCCATCGGCGGTCTTCGTCCGCTGGTCGGCGGCAAGGAGGGCGCGACGCTCGACATGCGTCGCGACCACCACATCACCGTCGGCCGCACCGGCATGGTGACGGTGACCGGTGGCAAGCTCACCACCAGTCGGCACATGGGCGAACTCGTCATCGACAAGGTGATGACGGTCCTCGGCCGCAAGGGGAAGAGCCGCACCACCGATCTTCCGCTGCTCGGCGGCGCCGGTTACGACGCGGAGGCCGTCGCCGCATCCGGTGGCATCGCCGCCCATCTCGGCGAACGCTTCGGCACCGAGGCCCGGTTCGTCGGCGACCTGATCCAGGACGACCCCGCACTGGCCGAGCCGATCGTCGCGGGGCTTCCGTACACCAAGGCGGAGGTCGTGTACGCGGCCCGTGCCGAACTGGCCCGCTCGGTCGACGACGTGCTCTCCCGGCGGATGCGCGCCCGTCTGTTCGCCCGGGACGCCTCCGTCGACGCAGCCGAGGCCGTCGGCGCGATCCTCGGCCAGGAACTGAACCTCTCCCAGGCCGAGGTGGAGCGTTCGGTCGCCGAGTACCTCGCAGCCGTCCGTCACGAAAAGTCCGTACTCCTCGAAGGGGCAGCAGCATGATCAGCCGTCAGACCATCACCCACCCGTTCAACCGGGGCAACTACACGATCGGCGCACCCAGCTTCGCCAAGTGGGCGCAGAACACCCCGGTCGGGGAAGGCGAGGCCGCCCTCCAGACCGACCCGGTCGAAGTCCCCGAGGCCGTGGTCGAGGCGCTGCGCGGGGCCGCGCACGCGGTGCACACCTCCCGCGACGAAGTCGTCACCCGGACCCGTGACTGGTGGGCCGGCTCGATGATCGGCGAGACCGAGGGCCGTCCGGCGACGCCGAACGCCGTGATCGTCGAGGCGGCCGACGCCGACCAGGTCGCGGCCGTGCTGCGGATCTGCCACGAGGCCGGCATCCCGGTCACCCCGTCCGCGGGCCGCTCCAACGTCACGGGCGCGGCGCTCCCCGTCTTCGGCGGCGTCGTCCTGGATGTCTGCGGGCTGAACCGGATCACCGGCTTCGACGCCGAGTCGAACATCGTGGACGTCCAGGCCGGCATGTTCGGCGACCTCTTCGAGAAGCAGCTCCAGGAGGAGTACGGCGTCACCACCGGCCACTGGCCGTCCGCGTTCGCCGTCTCCACGGTCGGCGGCTGGATCGCCTGCCGCGGCGCCGGCCAGCTCTCCACCCGTTACGGCAAGATCGAGGACATGGTCGTCGGCGTCGACGTCGTGCACGCGGACGGTACGCGTGCCACGTACGGCGACTATGCCCGTGCCGCGGTGGGCCCGGACCTGCGCCAGCTGTTCGTCGGCTCGGAGGGCACGCTCGGGGTCATCGTCTCGGCGCGGCTGCGGGTCCACCCGCTGCCCGAGTACGCGAACGCCGTCGCGTTCGGCTTCAAGACCTTCGCCGAGGGCCTGGACGCCTGCCGCAGGATCATGCAGCGCGGTGCGACCCCGGCCGTCCTGCGGCTGTACGACACCCTTGAGTCGGGCACCCACTTCGGCCACCCGGAGACCAACCTCCTGCTGATCGCCGACGAGGGCGACCCGGCCATCGTCGACGCCTCGATCGAGGTGGCGCGGGAGGTCTGCGGGGCATACGGCCCCGAGCTGGACAGCCAGGCGGTCTTCGAGCGCTGGCTGGACGAGCGGATGCTGGTCGGCAAGTCCGCCGACGGCTTCGAGCCGGGTCCGGGCTTCGTCGCCGACACCCTGGAGATGGCCGCGTCCTGGACCGGCCTCCCGGTCATCTACGACGAGGTGGTCGCCGCGATCCAGTCGGTGCCCGGCACCCTGGCCGCCTCGGCCCACCAGTCCCACGCGTACACCGACGGCGCCTGCGTCTACTTCTCACTGCGCGGCGATGTGGCGCCCGAGTCGCGGCGCGACTGGTACCGCTCGGTGTGGGACGCGGCCAACGCCGTACTCATCAAGCACGCGGCGGCGCTCAGCCACCATCACGGCTGCGGTCTGCTGCGCGGCCCCTACCTGGAGGAATCCCTCGGGGCGGGCTTCGCGACGTTCGTCGCGGTGAAGAAGGCCCTGGACCCCGCCGGCATTCTCAACCCTGGCAAACTGGGCCTTCCCAGCCGATTCGGTACGTCCCCGCTGAACTGATCTCAGCAGCCACGAACCCTCCTTCTCCAGGCAGGCCCTTGCCATGACGCCTTCCCCCTCCCGGTCCGGTGCCGCACTCGACCCCCGGCTCACCGCGGCGTTCGCCGAGGTGCCCGTCGTCGCGTCGGTCGTCGGCACCCAGCCGCTGCGGCAGTTCCTGACCGCACCGGCCAAGGTGTGCATCCTCGCCTCGTTCGCGGTGGGGCAGCTGCCCCAGGTCGTGCCGGCGCTGGGCCGGGCGGGGAAGACCGTGTTCGTGAACGTGGACAGCAGCCCCGGTCTGGCTCAGGACCGGGGCGCGCTGGAGTTCATCAAGAACATGGGCGCGCACGGCGTGGTCAGCACCCGGCTCTCCCTCATAGAGAAGGGCCGCCCGCTCGGCCTGCTGACGATGATGAAGGTGTTCGTCACCGACCGGTCCAATCTTCGCCGCTCCACGGACGCCATCTCGCGCGGGGCACCGGACCTGGTCGAGATCATGCCCGCCCCGATCGTCGCCCGGATGAGCGCGCAGGCACAGCGCGCGATGTCCCCGTCGATCGCCGCCGGCTTCGTGGAAACCGCTGCGGACGTGGCGCTCGCGCTGGCCCTCGGGTCGGCCGCGGCCGCCACGTCCGACCCCCGCCTCTGGCACCTGCGCCGGGACCAGTTGCCACCGGTCCCTCCCGCCGCCCTGAAGAGGCCCGCCGCACCCCAGGAGTAATCCCCCCATGACATATGTGGTCGTAGCCCGCTACCGCACCAAGGCCGGTGAGGAAGACACCGTTCTTCCCCTGCTCGACACGATGGCCGCCGCCTCCCGCGAGGAGCCGGGCAATCTCGCCTACCGGGTCCACCAGGGCATCGAGGCCCCGCAGGAGATCGTGCTGTACGAGGAGTACTCCTCCGAGGCCGACTTCACCGCGCACTGCGCAACCCCGCACTTCCAGGAGATCGTGCTCGGCAAGGTCGTCCCGCTGCTGGAGAGCCGCGACGTGCTGCGCTGCGCTCCGCGTGCACAGGTGCAGTCGTGAAAACCCGTGCCGTGGTCCTGCGCGGGATATCGACGGCCCGCCCCTATTCCGGGACCCGCCCGGTCGAGGTGGAGGAGCTGGAGCTGGGCGCCCCGCGCGAGGGCGAGGTGCTGGTCCGTATCGCGGCCGCCTCGCTCTGCCACTCGGACCTCTCGGTGGTCAACGGCGACCGGGTCCGCCCGCTGCCGATGGCCCTGGGCCACGAGGCGGTGGGCATCGTCCAGGAGACCGGACCGGGCGTCGGCCGTGTCTCCCCCGGTGACCATGTGGCCCTCGTCTTCGTGCCCAGTTGCGGTTTCTGCGGCGACTGCGCGGCGGGCCGCCCGGCCCTGTGCGCGCAGGCGGCGGCGGCGAACGGTTCGGGCGCGCTGCTGCACGGCCCGTCGCTGCTGACCGACGCCTCCGGCGCGACGGTCCACCACCAGCTGGGTGTCTCCGCGTTCTCCGAACACGCGGTGCTGGCCCAGGAGTCGGTGGTGCCGATCCCCCAGGACATCCCGTTCACCGTCGCGTCGATGTTCGGCTGCGCGGTCCTCACGGGCGCGGGCGCGGTCATCAACACGGCGGCGCTGCGCCCCGGCCAGTCGACGGTGGTCTACGGCCTGGGCGGCGTGGGGCTCTCGGCGGTCCTGGGCGCCCGCGCGGCGGGGGCGTACCCGATCATCGCGGTCGACCCGGTCCAGGAGAAGCGCGAGCTGGCCGTCCGGCTGGGTGCGACGCATGCGTACGCCCCCGGCGACGCGATCGAGGCGATCCGCGAACTCACTTCGGGTGGCGCCGAATTGGCAGTGGAGGCGGTGGGCAGCCCCAAAGTCATGGCCGAGTGCCTGACGGTCGTGGCCCGGGGCGGCAGGGTCGTCTCGGTGGGCCTCCCCGCACCCGACCGGGTGCTGGAGGTCCCGGCGCTGGCGTTCGCGGGCGAGGGCAAGTCCTTGCTGGGCTCGTACATGGGCGACGCGGTCCCGCGCCGTGACATTCCGAGGTTCCTGGACCTGTGGCGGGCGGGCCTGATGCCGGTGGAGCAGATGCACACGGGCACGCTGCCGCTGGCCGACATCAACGCGGCGATGGAGGAGCTGGCTTCGGGCCGGGCAATCCGCCAGATCATCGACACGTCGGGGATGCTGAACGCCTGACGCATCGCCCGGAATCCGTTGACGGCGCCCCTGCCGGCTGCAGGGGCGCCGTCAGTATGCGCCTGCGGTATCCGGGGACATGCGACATGTCATTCGGGCCGCTTGTTCGCGTCATTCGCACCGGTGGGCGCATGCCGTACGGCGACCTTGCGGCGGTTGATGCGCCACCCCCTCTCGCCACGCACGATCACGTCCTCGTACGTCACACTTCCGCTCGTACCGTCCGCCTTGATTCCGATCCCTTTGGACCGGGCGTGCACCTGATCGTCACCGGCCGCGGTGAGGACGACGTTGGTGACGTGATGACTGACGAGGCCGCGTTGCCCCATCGCCCTGGCCGCGTCCCGGAAGGCTTCCAGCCCGTGCATCGATCCGTGGCCCAGGTCGGAGGCGTCGTAGACGACGTCGGCGGTGAACAGCTCGTCCAGTCGGTCGAGTTCACCGTCATCGACCAGGTGCCATTGCAGGGCGATCAGTTCATTGATGGCCAGGCGGTCCTCGGCTCCGAGTGTCATTATCCGGTCCTTTCGTGAGATCTCGCGACGGTTCGGCAGTTATACGGGGAGAGCTCCCGTATAGCCCGACAATGCAGCGGTCCTGCCACCGTGGGCTCGGGGAGTTCATCCCGGTGGAGCAGCCGCCGGGCGTTCGTAGCGCAGGAGCACGACCCCGTTGCCGAAGGTGCGGGTCTCGGCCAGTTGAAGCTGCGTCCGGGCATCCGAGGCCGGGGACAGGGGCTTGCCTCGTCCGATGAGGACCGGATGCACGTAGATGCGGTACTCGTCGATCAGGTCGTGCCGCATGAAGGACGCGGCGAGATCGGCACCGCCGAGCGACAGATCTCCGCCGGGCCGCGCTTTGAGAGCCGTGATCTCGTCGACGTCGACCTCCCTCATGATGGTGGTGTTCCAGTCGGCCCGCTCCAGGGTCCGGGAGAACACGATCTTTGGCATGTCCCGCCAGATGGCGGCAAACTCCGCCATGGGTCCGGTACTTGAGGGGTCGGAATCGGCGGTCGGCCAGAAATCAGCCATGAGTTGATAGGTCACACGGCCGTCCAGGAAGCCGCCCATGGTCCTGAGCTGCTCGTTGAAGTGAGTGTGCAGTTCGTCGTCGACCAGGTGCCAGTCGATCTCACGGTCCGGTCCCTCGACGAAGCCGTCGAGGGACATCGACATCATCAGGATGATCTTTCTCATCGCAGTCCTCTCTCATTTCTCATCGCAGTCCCCTCTCGCCGGAGCCGTCGCGCCATACGAGTGTGTAGCGCCAGAACAGTCGACGCCTGAGCCGCACGCCCGGCAACACCTGACGCGCCTCGCGAACAATGTCGGAGAAGGACATCTCCGCCGCCCGGGTCCTGGCGGTCATCGAGTCGGGGCGGGGCGCCCTGAGCCCCTTGTTCTTGATCCAGCCCATGGCGGCATTCAGTGGAATCGAGGTGCAGCTCAGCAGGTGATCACCGAGGGTCGTCTCCCGGGAGAGGCCGACCACCACCAGTGTTCCCCCTGGTGCCAGATGCTCACGGAAATGGGTGAGAGCATCGGTGAACGGCAGATGGTGGACGGTGGCGACGCAGGTGATGATGTCGTACGGGCCGGGCGGTATCCCAGCGGGCGCGTCCGCGACGGTGAAGGTCACCGGAGCGGCCTGGGCGGTCAGTTCACGGGCCCGGGACACGATATCGGGGTCGGAGTCGATTCCGTGCACCGCCTTGGCCCGTGTCGCCAGGAGCCGGGCCAGTTCTCCGCTGCCGGAGCCGACGTCCAGGGCCCTGTCGCATCTGCCGGGGAGCCGGCGCAGGATCCACGGGTGGTAGTGGGTGTTGTGGTCCCAGGGGTGGGCGGCGTTGAAGCGATCGAGGACCTGGAAGACTCGGTGCAGCAGGTTCTTCATGCCCTGATTCCAGCAGACCGGTATGCCGATCGGTTGGTGTCCGGGCCCGCCGAGAGGGACTTCGTGTGAGAGTCGGTACAGCCCGAGCAGCCGCGGTGCAGTGGGTCAAAGAGCACGCCCGGCCCGGTTCCGGCTTCCGCGGCGCCTACTTCAGCGGCTCGACGGTCGGTCTGCCGGACGACGCCGAACTGTCCCCCTTCTCCGACGTGGACATCGTCGTCGTCACCGCCGAGCCCGACCCGCCCGCCAAGCCGGGCAAGCTCCGCTTCCGCGGTGCGCTGCTGGAAGTCTCGTATCTGCCGTGGGACGACCTCTCCTCGGCCGAAGCGGTGCTCGCCTCGTACCACCTGGCAGGGAGCTTCCGCTGCGACACGGTCATCGACGACCCGACGGGCCGTCTGCGCGGGCTGCGGGCCGACGTGTCGCGCCGGTTCGCCGAGCGGTCCTGGGTGCGGCGCAGATGCCTGGACGCGGAGCGCCGGATCGAGACCCGCCTCGCCGCGTTCGACGCCTCGGCGCCGTTCCACGAACAGGTGACGGCGTGGCTGTTCCCGACCGGGGTGACCACCCACGTCCTGCTGGTCGCCGCCCTGCGCAACCCCACCGTCCGACTGCGCTACCCGGCGGCGCGCCAAGTCCTCACCGACTACGGACAGGCACACCTGTACCCGGAGCTGCTGGAACTCCTGGGGTGCGCGCGGTTGTCCGCCCGCAGGATCGGACATCATCTGGACGAGCTGGCCCGCACCTTCGGCGTCGCCGCGCAGGTCGCCCGCACCCCGTTCTTCTTCAGCAGCGACATCACCGCCGAGGCACGGCCGATCGCCATCGGCGGAAGCCGGCACCTCATCGAGCGCGGCGACCACCGCGAAGCCGTCTTCTGGATCACCGCGACGTTCGCCCGATGTCACACCGTCCTGGCCGCGGACGCCCCCGACCAGCACCTCGCCCGCCTCCCGGCGTTCCGGGAGGCCGTCGCCGACCTCGGCGTCACCTCCACCGGTGACCTTCTCCACCGTGCCGAGGAAGTCATCGGCTTCCTCCCGCGGCTGAGGCAGACCGCCGAGGAGATCCTGGCGGCCAATGCCGACATCATCGGATGAGGCGGACGAGGCGACGGGAGCCGGGTCAGTAATAGCCCGTCTCGCCGTCCAGGATCTCCCTGATGGCGTCCAGATGGCCCGCGTGCCGGGCGGTCTCCTCGATCATGTGGAACATGATCCAGCGCACGCTCGCGGCCGAGGCGTCGAAGTCCGGGTGCCGGCCCACGTCGTCGAGCGACTTCGATGCAACGATCTCGTTCGAGACCGCGATCTGCCGGTCGTAGTTGTCGAGGAGCTCTGCGAGCGGGACGCCTTCGACCATCATGTCGGCATCCTCGGGCCCGTCGAACATGGGCCCCACGGCCGGCCGGCCCAGCAGAACGACCTCGTACCAGAGGTGCTCGGCCCATCGAAGGTGTGACATGACACCCGCCACCGTCATATGGGGCGAGGACGGCAGGACGGACCGATGGGCGTCCGCCTCGGAAAGTCCTTCACACTTCCAGCGGGCAACCGCCCGCTGCATGTCGAGCCAGCCGACGAGCTGAGTCCGCTCGTCCGCGTCGTAGGGAGGGCGATTACGCGAAGGGGAAAGTGACATGGGCGCCGAGGCTACTCGATGCACGGTCACACCTCACAGCAATTTTCGGCCGCTGCGCCCCTGAAGCGACCCTCCACAACACGCCTCTCGTCCTGCTAAGTTGGCCGGCATGTTCCTCTCCCGTGCGTAGGACCCCGTACTGACCGCGCCCCGTCCCACCGGGTGCGGCACTTCGGTGTCCCCGCATGCCCGCAGCGCCGCATGCCGCGCTGCCCTCACGAGGAACGTCCTCATGCTCTCGCCTTCACCCGCGCCCTCGCGCGCCCCTTCGTATGCCACCGTCCTGCGCACTCCTCACGCCTCCCGCACCTTCGGTGCCGCCCTGCTGGGGCGGCTCTCGTACGGGATGGTCTCCCTCTCCCTGATGCTGGCGGTGAAGGACGCCACCGGCTCGTACTCCGTCGCGGGCGCCGTCATGGCTCTGTTCGGGGCGACCAGTGTCCTCCTCTCCCCCGCCCGTGCCGCACTGATCGACCGGTACGGGCCGCGACGGGCACTGCCGCCGATGGCCGGCCTCTACGCGGCACTGCTCGCCGCCCTGGCGTATGCCACCTGGCGGCCGGGCGCCTGGGCGTTCCTGCTGGGGGCCCTGGCCTCCGCGGCGGGGGCCTGCTCACCGCCGCTGGGGCCGGTGATGCGGACCCTGTGGAGCAGCCTCGTCACCGACCGGGAACTGCTGCGGCGCGCCTACGGCCTGGACGGTGTCGCCGAGGAACTCCTCTACGTCAGTGGTCCGTTGCTGGTGGGTGTGGTGGTGAAGTTCGCCTCGCCCGCGGCCGGTGTAGCGATCAGCGCCGCGCTGGTGTTCGTCGGCACGCTGGCGCTGGTGTCCTCGCCGGCGGTGCGCGGTACGGGCGCGGCAGCGTCCGACGGCACGGCGGCCGGGCCGGACCACCCACCGGCCGGGCGGCGGCTGCTGGGCATCGTCGCACTGCGGCACGCGGTGCTGGTGACGGCGGCCGTGGGGTTGTGTCTGGGGGGTCTGGATCTGCTGGTGGTGGCGTTCACCGAGCAGCGTCACCAGGGCGCGGCGGTGTCGTGGGTGCTGGCCGCGCTGTCGGCCGGGAGCGCGGTCGGCGGGATCGCCTACGGCGCCGTCTCCTGGCGGGCGTCGAACCGGGTGCGGCTGCCGCTGCTGGCCGCCGGACTGGGCGCCGCCATGGTCGGTGCGGGGCTGTCGCCCGATGTGTATGTCCTGGCCGCGGTCGCGGCGGTGGCCGGGCTGTTCGTCGCGCCCGCCCTGACCACCGCCTACCTCATCGCGGACGAGTCCGTGGGCGCGGGCAGCCGTACGCAGGCGGGTGCGTGGGTGAACACCGCGGTCAACGCCGGGTCGTCGGTGGGCACCGCGGCAGTGGGTCTGCTGGTGGACCGTCTGCCGCCGGCCGTCTGCTTCGCGGTCGCGGCGGTACCTGCGCTGCTGTGTGCGGCTGCGGTGGCGCGCGGCGCGATCAGCCGTTCCTGACCGTGATGGAGCCGTTGGTGGTGGCCAGATCGATCTTGTGGTCGCCCGCCGGGTCATTGGCGATGCCGATGTCCTTGTGACCGTGGTGGGTGCTGACGGCGACCACGTACCGGCCCGTCGGCGCAGTGACGACGATGGCCCCGTTGGATGTCCTGGCCCGGACATCCTGCGGGTTCACCGGGGTCAGTTCGATCCTGCCGTTGGAGGTCTTGGCCCGGACGGGACCAGCCAGTCCACGCCCCTCGATCCGGCCGTTGGAGGTGTGCACATCGGCCGGTCCGGTCACTCCGTCCAGCTCGATCCGTCCGGAGTGTGTGGTCACGTTCACCGGCCCCACTCGGGCCAGGACCACGGATCCGGACGAGGTCCGGCCGGAGACCGGGAGGCCCTCGGGCACCTCGACGGTGTAGGACACCGAGCACTGACTGCCGCAGCCGCTCAGCACCAGGACGCCGTTCTCGACCCGGTGCGATGCGCCTTCGGGCTTGTCCCCCCGATAGCGGACCGAGCGGTGCAGGGACACGTCGGCGGTTTTCGCCACGCCCCGCACATTCACCCGGCCGGAGCCGAGATCCAGTCGGACGGAGGTGATCTTCTGCGACACGTGGGCGTCGTCCTCGAAGGTGTTCCAGTCGATGAGACCGCATGCGCCGAGCCCGATCAGACCGCTTCCCGCCATCGTTGCCGCCATGAACGCCCTGAGCCGGTGACGCATAAATCTCCCCCTGGATCCCGATCAGCCTGGTCTCCGGCCCGCTCGGGGCCGGTGCTCAGCGCAGGCTATCCAGGCGTGTCCGGGGGCGACCATGGGGCAGACCCCCGGCTCAGGCGGGGGAAACCCCGCCGTTCCACGACATGGTGATGGACCGTCACTTTCGTTTCCGGGAGCCGCGCCAGTCGGCAGAAGGGGCGACCGCACACCCCAATCAAGGGTGTACGGCCGCCTCAAGTACGCACCTCAGAAGGTCACTTCAGGCCGAACGCCCGGATGATCTCCTGATCGATGCCGAGCCCGTCCCCGGCCTCGGAGTGCGCCTTGATCGAGACGAAGCCACCGGCCTTCTTGGGCGTCTTGAACCGGGCGGTCCAGTTGCCCTCGGAGGTCTTGCGCAGCTCCACCGCGTCCCAGGTCTCGCCGTCGTCGTAGCTGACCGACAGCGACGCCTTCTTCGCCTTCACCGCACCGTCCAGCCACTCCTGCGTACCGGAGGTGAGACCGATCTCGGTCCACTGGCCGGCCTTGACGTCACCGGCGAGGTCGGTGTGGACCTTGTAGTCCAGCTGCAGCAGCGGAAGGTCGGCCCGGTACGGGCCGTTCTCGTCCATGGCACCCGAGACGAAGTCCCACTCGGTGTGCGTGCGGGTGGAGGTCTTCCACACGTCACCGTCCCGGGTGGAGTCGAGCACGAAGCGGTACGGCAGCTTCTCCGGCGACAGGCCTCCGAAGTAGCCGGCCCGGCCCGCGACCTTCTTGATCAGGGTGTCGCCCTGGTAGACGGCGGTGGTGGTCGTGTCGTACTCGTCCTCCGGCATGGAGCCCGAGTGGCCCGCGCCCGAGTCCGTCCACGCGGTCAGGTTGAACTGCATGTCGTTGTTGACGGTACGGAACGGACCCCAGTAGCCGGTGCCCAGACGTGGACGGGTGATCGGCGCGAACCACTCGGCGGGGTAGGTGCGCCCCGCTGTGTAGTCCAGGTCGCCGCTGCGCATCTCCTGCGCGAAGTCCGTCTCGGTGGCGTTGAAGACCGAGTGGTTCTCGTACCAGAAGGAGGCGCCCGGAAGCGGGTTGACCCACTCCTCGCGGGTGCCGGGGAACTTCTCGTACTCCTCGAAGCCGAGACCCGGGCCGTAGTCCGGGATGTCGTAGCGGAAGCCCGCGCCGAGCACGTTCTTGTGACCGTAGAAGGTGTTCTCCACCTTTGCCAGCTGGCTGGTCGACGGAGCGAACGCCAGCGAACGGTCCGGGACGACGCCGTCGTGGCGGTCGACCAGGTCGTACATGTAACGGGCGTACTTGTGCTGATCGATCGTCAGTTTCGCTCCGCGCTGGACGGACTTGATCAGGTCCTCGCCCGCCAGGCGCTGGACCGAGGCGACCGGGATGGTGCCCTTGGTCCCGTAGGGGGTGTAGCTCTCCATCAAAACGCCGTCGCCGTCGTTGACGACGAACAGTGCCCCGGCGCCCGCGGCCACCGCGTTGGCGAGCCGGTCGGCGGGAGCGACCGCATCACTGCTGCGGATGACGACGGCCTTGCCCTTGACGTTCAGACCCTCGTAGTCGGCCACGGCGCCGTTGCCCGCGAAGACGCCGGCCAGCTTCTTCTCGCCGTCCTCGGCGATGGCCGCACCGCCCTGCGGGTAGACCGGCACATCGCGGCCCTCGGCCGACACGTCCAGCTGCTTCTCGCCCTGCCGCCAGCGCGTCAGGAAGGAGAAGCTGCCCCGTGTGACCTTCTTGGTGGGGCTGGCCCACAGCTGGTCGTAGGTCAACGGGATCTGGTACGCGTCGCGCTGGACCGTGCCGTCCGGTGCGGTACGTGCCATGTCATAGCGCAGCTGTCGGGTCTCGGTCTCCTTCGGCGTGCGCACACTGACCTTGCGGGCCTTGGACGCGTCGAGGGTGACCGTGGTCGCCTTGTCGAGGATCGTCTCGGGGGCGGCGAGGAAGGCCACGGCCTTCGAGTCGGGGCGGTCACCGGCGATGTCGACGGAACTCCAGGCGGTGTAGTTGCCCGGCGGCAGCCGCAGCGTGGACTCGCCCGACACCTGGACGACGCTCAGGTTCGGGTCGCCGAGCTCGCCGATGACGACCAGGCCGTCCATCGGCTTGCCGTCGCGGTCGCGGAGCCTGAGCGTCAGGTCGTACAGCTCCCGTTCCTTGTTCAGGGCGAAGCCGGTGTGCGCGACGACGGTGCCCGCCGCGTCCTTGGCGATGACCTGACCGGAGAACTGGGTGCCGCTGGCGACCTTCGACGGGTCCAGCGAGAGCACGGCCTCGGCGGTGGAACCGGCCGGGACGGTCAGCTGCTTCGTCGACAGGGTGTAGGCGTCGGCGTCCGTGTCGGTGGCCAGGTCGAGGGTGACATCCTTCGTACCGGTGTTGCGGTACGTGATGGTCCGCTGGGCGACCGGGTCGGACGCGGAGTGCGGCCAGTCGTAGGAGGCGACGGCGACGGAGCCGGTGGCCTCGATGGTGGTGTCGACGGCCGCCTTCACATCGAGCCGGCCGGTGCCCTGCTCGTACGGGGTGTACGCGTCGAGCTTCTTCGACGAGCTCATCAGCGCGTCCTTGATCCGCTGGCCGGACCAGTCGGGGTGACGCTGCTTCAGGATGGCTGCGGCGCCCGCGACATGCGGGGTCGCCATCGACGTACCGGACATCGACCGGTACATCCCGCTGACGCCCGGCACCGCCTGCGAGGCGGCCGCGTTGATGTCCACACCCGGTGCGGACAGGTCGGGCTTCAGGCCGTAGGACCTGACGAGCGGGCCCATCGAGGAGAAGTCCGCGCGGTTGTCCTTCTTGTCGACGGCGGCGACGGTGAGTGCCTTCTCCGCCGAGCCGGGCGAGCCGATGGTGCCCGCGCCGTACGCGTTGCCCGCGGCGATCACGAACAGCGGCCCGCCGTCGGCGGAGAGCGCGTCGACGGCCTGGGACATCGGGTCGGAGCCGTCGTCCGGGATGCTGGAACCGAGGCTCATGGAGACGACGTCGGCGCCTTCGGCCTTCGCCCACTCCATGGCTTCGATGATCCCGGAGTCCGCGCCGGAACCCTCGTTGCTGAGCACCTTGCCGACGATCAGGTCGGCGCCCGGGGCGACGCCCTTGTTGAGGCCCTCCGAGGCGGCGCCGGAGCCCGCGATCGTGGAGGCGACGTGCGTGCCGTGGCCGTGCTTGTCGAGGACCTCCTCGCCCGGCACGAAGCTCTTGGTTTCGAGAATGCGGTCCTTGACGTCCGGGTGGGTCGCGTCGATTCCGGTGTCCAGGACTGCGACCTTGGAGCCCTTGCCGTCGTAGCCCTCGGCCCACGCCTGCGGGGCGTTGACCTGCGGCACGGAGTCCTTGAGGGCGGCCTCCACCCGGCCGTCGAGCCAGAGCTTGGCGATGCCGTTGTCCAGCGAACGGGCCGTGGCGGTACGGGCGATGTCGTTCCAGAAGGCCCGGGTGGTGTCCTTCCCGGCCTTCAGCGCGGCGCCGTGGATGCTCTCCAGAGTGCGGGTCTTCTTCGCGCCACGAGGGGCGGCGGGCAGTGAACGGCCGTGGCTCGCCGAGTAGGTGGCGATCAGCGGAATGCCGCCCGACTTCTTGTCGTCGTACCCCATCTTGGCCAGAGCCGAGACATTGAACAGCCGGCGGTCCAACTTGCCTGCTGCGAGAAGGGAGTTGGCCTCGTCGGGCAGGACGTACAGATCGTCACCGGCCTGCTGGACATGCACGCCGCCGACCGCTCCGTCGGGGCGGTCCACGGTGACGGTGTCCTGCTTGCCGACGCCGTCAGAGTAGTGCACGACATCACCCGTGAGCAGGGTGATGTCGTACTCCTTGACGGGGGCGGCGGCCTGGCGGTCGGCGGGCCCGGACTTACCTGCGGCGGCGGAAGCGGAGCCCGCTGCGGGCAACAGTGCGCCACTCACCAGGGCGACCGAAGTCGCTATGAGCAGAGCCCTGCGTCCTGCACGAGCGGATCTCGCCCGGCCGGAAGCGGAGGAGGGTGTGAATGTCATGCAGCAGATCTAAAGGCAAAAACGAAGCTACGGTTGAGTTCACACCTGGCGTGAAGCCGCCGTGGCGGCAACCCGCCCACGGTCAATCATGGTTGACGGGACGGTTCAGGCCACGGATGTGATCAATCCCGTCGACGGCCGGCCGCCCTCGTGGTGGATCGGGGTGTGTGCGCCCTTGAGCGGTACGCCGCTGCCGCCGCGCCGGTCTGCGACGATTTCGGCGGCGATCGACAGCGCGGTCTCCTCAGGGGTACGGGCACCGAGGTCGAGGCCGATCGGCGAGTGCAGCCTGGCCAGTTCCAGCTCCGTGACGCCGACGTCACGCAGCCTGTCGTTGCGCTCCAGATGGGTACGGCGCGAGCCCATCGCTCCGACGTACGCCACCGGCAGCCTCAACGCCAGTTCCAGCAGCGGAACATCGAACTTGGCGTCGTGGGTGAGCACGCACAGGACGGTGCGCGCGTCGACGTCGGTCGTCGCGAGATAGCGGTGCGGCCAGTCGACGATCAGCTCGTCGGCCTGCGGGAAGCGGGCCTTCGTGGCGAAGACGGGGCGAGCGTCGCACAATGTGACGTGGTACCCGAGGAACTTTCCCGCCCGGACCAGTGCCGAGGCGAAGTCGATGGCCCCGAAGACGATCATCCGGGGCGGCGGGACGCTCGATTCGACGAGCAGGGTGAGCGGTTGTCCGCAGCGCGAGCCCTCGGCACCGATGGTGACGGAGCCGGTGCGGCCCGCGTCCAGCATCGCGCGGGCGTCGGCCGCAGCGGTGCGGTCCAGCTCCGGATGTCCGCCGAGCCCGCCCTCGTACGAGCCGTCGGGGTGGACGAGCAGGGGGCGGCCGAGGAGTTCCGCGGGCCCGTCGGTGATCCTGGCGACCGCCGCCGCCCGACCCCGTGCGGCGGCGGCGAGCGCGGCGGCGAACACCGACCGTGCGGGGTCGTCCGCACGGACCGGTGTCACCAGGATGTCGATGACGCCGCCGCAGGTCAGTCCGACCGCGAAAGCGTCCTCGTCGCTGTAGCCGAACTGTTCGCGCACGGTGATGCCGTCGTCCAGCGCCTGACCGCACAGTTCGTACACGGCGCCCTCCACACACCCGCCGGAGACCGATCCGATCGCCGTGCCGTCGCGGTCGACGGCGAGGGCGGCTCCCGGCTGCCGGGGCGCGCTGCCGCCGACCGCCACAACAGTGGCCACGGCGAAGTCGCGCCCCTGCTCGACCCACCGGTTGAGCTCTTCGGCGATGTCCAGCATGGCGTTTCTCCTTCTACGGGTGTGCGGAGGGGCAAAGGAGCCTTGCGGGCCGGTCCTACTTGGCGCCGACCCAGCTCTCGATCGGGCTGAGCGCGAAGTAGACGACGAACACGCCGGTCAGCACCCACATGAAGGCACCGACTTCCCGGAACTTGCCCTGTGCCGCCTTGATCGCGGCGAAGGAGATCACTCCGGCGCCGACTCCGGCGGTGATGGAGTACGTGAACGGCATCAGGGCCACGGTCAGGAAGACCGGCACCGCGACGGAGCGGTCGCTCCAGTCGACGTGGCGGGCGTTCTGCATCATCATCGCGCCGATGACGACCAGCGCGGCGGCGGCGATCGGCCCCGGCACGATCTGGGCGAGCGGGGTGAAGAACAGTCCGGCGGCGAAGAGCACACCGGTGACGACCGAGGACAGACCCGTGCGGGCCCCCTCGCCGACGCCGGTCGCCGACTCGATGAAGACGGTCTGGCCGGAGGCTCCGGAGACACCGCCGATCGCGCCGCCCGCGCCGTCGATGAACAGCGCCTTGGACAGGCCCGGCATCCGGCCCTTGCTGTCGGCGAGCCCGGCCTCCGTACCGACGCCGATGATGGTCGCCATCGCGTCGAAGAAGCCGGCCAGTACCAGGGTGAAGACGATCATGCCGACGGTCATGACGCCGATGTCGCCCCAGCCGCCGAACTCGACATGGCCGAAGAGCCCGAAGTCGGGCATCGAGACGGCGCTGCCCTGAAGTTCGGGTGCGCTGCCGCCCCACGCCTTGGGGCTGATGTCACCGACCGCGTTGACGATGACGGCGAGGATCGTGCCGACGACGATGCCGATCAGGATCGCGCCGGGCACATTGCGGGCCTGGAGCATGAAGATGAGCAGCAGGGTGACGCAGAAGAGCAGTACGGGCCAGCCGGAGAGCTGCCCGCCCACGCCGAGCGTGACCGGGGCGCCCTTGCCGACGAAGCCGGCGTTGACCAGGCCGATCAACGCGATGAACAGGCCGATGCCCATGGTGATGCCGTGCTTCAGGGCCAGCGGTATCGCGTTCATGATGATCTCGCGCAGCCCGGTGACGACCAGCAGCACGATCACCGCGCCGTACATCACGCACATGCCCATGGCCTGCGGCCAGGTCATATGGGGTGCCACCTGGGTGGCGAGCACGCCGGAGACGGAGAGCCCCGCGGCGAGAGCGAGCGGCACCTTGCCGATGAAACCCATCAGCAGAGTGGAGACGGCTGCGGCGAGCGCGGTCGCCGTGATCAGCCCGGCGTGGCTGAGCCGGTGGCCCGCCACATCCGGGCCGGACAGCAGGAGCGGGTTGAGCAGAAGGATGTAACACATCGCCATGAAGGTGGTGATGCCGCCGCGCACTTCGCGTGCGACGGTGGAGCCACGGTCGGAGATGTGGAAGTACCGGTCGAGCCAGGATCTTCCGGCGGGGACGCGCGAGCCCGGGCCCGCATCCTCCGCACTGGTCCTGGGCTCCACTGACTGCTGGGTCATGATGCCTGACTCCCAAGGTTCACAGGGGCACCCGCGATGAAGAATCGGTATGCGGGATTTGGGATGACTGCGCTGGCGGCACGACCCGGGGGACGGCCCGGGACGAACTGTTTGAGTGGAATGTGACGTGGGACGCGTTACATGCGGTGTCACCCGCACTTCGGTACTGCGGTACTGCGGTGCTGCGGATGCTGCGTAGTACTGCCCTTTCGGTGCGTGGTGGACTCAATGACCGTGAGCGGTACGGCATTTGGGTACTCCGGGCGGTGCGAGCGGCGAAAGTGCGACGTTCCTGGGAGGCACGCACCGCCCGGAGAGTTCAGGAGGAAACGGTGACTCAGGTGCCGGTGATGTGCTCGGGGCGTACCGGCGCCCTGTTGAGCTCCAGGCCCGTCGCGTTCCGGATCGCCGCGAGAACGGCCGGGGTCGACGAGAGGGTGGGGGCCTCACCGATGCCACGGAGCCCGTACGGAGCGTGGTCGTCGGCGAGTTCGAGGACATCGACCGGGATCGTCGGGGTGTCGAGGATGGTGGGGATCAGATAGTCCGTGAAGGACGGGTTGCACACCTTCGCGGTCTTCGGGTCGACGATGATCTCCTCCATGACGGCGACGCCCAGGCCCTGGGTGGTACCGCCCTGGATCTGTCCTTCGACGGACAGCGGATTGAGGGCCTTGCCGACGTCCTGGGCGCAGGCCAGTTCGATGACCTTGACCAGGCCGAGTTCGGTGTCGACCTCCACGACCGCGCGGTGGGCGGCGAAGGAGTACTGGACGTGGCCGTTGCCCTGACCGGTACGGAGGTCGAACGCCTCGGTGGGCCGGTGACGCCACTCCAGCTCGATGTCGACCGCCTCGTCCTCCAGTACGTCGACCAGATCGGCCAGCACCTCGCCGCCGTCGGTGACGACCTTGCCGCTCTCCAGGAGCAGTTCGGCGGTGGCCCAGGCGGGATGGTACGTACCGAACTTGCGGCGGCCCATCTCCAGGACCTTCTCGCGGACGGCCTCGCAGGAGTGCTTCACTGCGCCGCCGGTGACATACGTCTGCCGGGAGGCGGAGGTGGAGCCGGCCGAGCCGACCTGGGTGTCGGCCGGGTGGATGGTGACCTGGGCGACGCCGAGTTCGGTACGGGCGATCTGGGCGTGGACGGTCACGCCGCCCTGCCCGACCTCGGCCATCGCGGTGTGCACGGTCGCGACAGGTTCGCCGCCGATGACCTCCATGCGCACCCGGGCGGTGGAGTAGTCGTCGAAGCCCTCGGAGAAGCCGACGTTCTTGAGGCCGACCGCGTAGCCGATGCCGCGTACGACGCCTTCGCCGTGGGTGGTGTTGGACAGTCCGCCGGGCAGGGCCCGTACATCGGCCTGCTCGCCGGCCACCTCCCACTGGCGCTCGGGCGGCAGCGGCCTGGCCTTGACCCGGCGCAGCAGCTCGGCGACCGGGGCGGGCGAGTCGACGACCTGTCCGGTCGGCAGGAGAGTGCCCTGCTCCATGGCGTTGAGCTGCCTGAACTCGACCGGGTCCATGGAGAGTTCGGCGGCGAGCTTGTCCATCTGGGCCTCGTAGGCGAAGCATGCCTGGACCGCGCCGAAGCCGCGCATGGCGCCGCACGGCGGATTGTTGGTGTAGAGCGCGATGGCCTCGATGTCGACGTCGTCGATGACGTAAGGGCCGACGCTGAGCGAGGAGGCGTTGCCGACGACGGCCGGAGAAGCGGAGGCGTAAGCTCCGCCGTCCAGTACGATGCGGCATTTCATATGGGTCAGCTTGCCGTCGCGGGTGGCGCCGTGCTCGTACCAGAGCTTGGCGGGGTGACGGTGCACATGCCCGAAGAAGGACTCGAACCGGTTGTAGACGATCTTGACCGGCTTGCCGGTGCGCAGGGCGAGCAGGCAGGCGTGGATCTGCATCGACAGGTCCTCGCGGCCGCCGAAGGCGCCGCCGACACCGGAGAGTGTCATGCGGACCTTGTCCTCGGGCAGGCCGAGGACGGGGGCGATCTGGCGCAGGTCGGAGTGCAGCCACTGGGTGGCGACGTACAGGTCGACGCCGCCGTCCTCGGCGGGCACGGCCAGACCGGACTCGGGGCCGAGGAAGGCCTGGTCCTGCATGCCGAAGACGTACTCCCCGCTCACGATGACATCGGCGCGGGCCGCCGCCGCGTCCGCGTCGCCGCGGACGATGGGCTGGCGGTGGACGATGTTCGGGTGCGGGACGTGCCCGGCGTGGTGGTCGTCGCGACCCTCGTGGACGAGGATCGCGTCGGGGGCGGTGGCGGACGCCTCGTCGGTGATGACGGGCAACTCGCGGTAGTCGATCTTGATCTTCGCGGCGGCGCGGCGGGCCGTCTCCGGGTGATCGGCGGCGACGAGCGCCACCGGTTCGCCGTGGTGACGGACCTTGCCGTGGGCGAGGACCGGGGTGTCCTGGATCTCGAGCCCGTAGTTCTTCACCGAGGTCGGCAGGTCGTCGTAGGTGAGTACGGCGTAGACGCCGGACGTGGCGAGCGCTTCCGAAGTGTCGATGGAGACGATCTCGGCGTGCGCGACCGTGGAGCGCAGCGTGTGGCCCCAGAGCATGTCCTCGTGCCACATGTCGGAGGAGTACGCGAACTCGCCGGTGACCTTCAGGATGCCGTCGGGCCGCATCGTGGACTCACCGATGCCGCCCTTGGTGCGGGTGCCCTGGTTGATGCTGGTGGGGTTGCCGGTAACGCCCATCGTCAGACCGTTTCTTCCGCGCGGGCGGCCGCGAGGCGGACCGCGTCGAGGATCT
This sequence comes from Streptomyces sp. NPDC088246, assembly GCF_044741025.1. Taxonomy (NCBI): domain Bacteria; kingdom Bacillati; phylum Actinomycetota; class Actinomycetes; order Kitasatosporales; family Streptomycetaceae; genus Streptomyces; species Streptomyces sp. NPDC088246. The sequence goes on along the minus strand of NZ_JBIURV010000029.1, from coordinate 39,558 downwards.
TCTCGTAGCCGGTGCAGCGGCAGAGGTTGCCGGAGAGCGCCTCGCGGATGTCCGCGTCGGACGGCTGCGGGTTGCGCTCCAGCAGCTCGTCGGCGGCGACCAGCAGACCGGGGGTGCAGAAGCCGCACTGGACGGCGCCCGCGTCGATGAACGCCTGCTGGATCGGGGAGAGTTCACCGGTGTCCCGGGTATCCTCGCCGGCCGGCTCGGCCTCCCACTGCCGGGCCTTGTCGAGTGCGGTGCCACAGGCTCCGGAGGCGCAGCCGCTGCCGGGGTGTGCCTGGGAGCGGTGGGCGGCGAAGTCGGCGAGACCTTCTACGGTGACGACCTCGCGGCCCTCCACCTGGCCCGCGGCGACCAGACAGGAGCAGACCGGGACACCGTCCAGACGGACCGTGCAGGAACCGCACTCGCCCTGCTCGCAGGCGTTCTTCGAGCCGGGCAGGCCCATCCGCTCACGCAGCACATAGAGGAGGGACTCGCCCTCCCAGACGTCGTCCGCCTCGTGCCTGCGGCCGTTGACCGTGAAATTGACGCGCATGATCAGGCAGCTCCTTCGGTGCTGCGGCCGTTGCCGCGGTACGACTCCCAGGTCCAGCCGAGGGTGCGGCGGGCCATGATCCCGACCGCGTGCCTGCGATAGCTCGCGGTGCCGCGTACATCGTCGATCGGGTTGCAGGCACCGGCGGCGAGCGTGGCGAACTGCGCGGCGATGGACGGCGTGATGACCGTGCCGCTGTCCCAGAACCCGCCCTCCTCGAGCGCGGCGTTCAGGAATTCCTCGGCCTCCTTCGCCCGGACGGGTGTGGGGGCGGCCGAGCCGATGCCGGTGCGGACCGTGCGGGTCTCGGGGTGCAGGGCCAGGCCGAAGGCGCAGACGGCGATGACCATCGCGTTGCGGGTGCCGACCTTGGAGTACTGCTGGGGCCCGTCGGCCTTCTTGATGTGCACGGCCCGGATCAGCTCGTCCGGTTCGAGGGCGTTGCGCTTGACGCCGGTGTAGAAGGCGTCGATCGGGATCATCCTGGTCCCGCGTACGGATTCGGCCTCGACCTCGGCGCCCGCGGCGAGCAGCGCCGGGTGGGCGTCCCCGGCGGGCGACGCGGTGCCCAGGTTGCCGCCGACGCCGCCGCGGTTGCGGATCTGCGGCGAGGCGACGGTGTGCGAGGCGAGCGCCAGTCCGGGCAGCTCGGCGCGCAGATGCTCCATGATGTCGCTGTACGGGACACAGGCGCCGAGCCGTACGTTCTCCTGGCCCACCTCCCATTCGGACAGCTCCCCGATGCGGTTCAGGTCCAGGAGGTACTCGGGCCGCCGGTGGTCGAAGTTGATCTCGACCATCACATCGGTGCCACCCGCAATGGGCACGGCCGTCGGATGCTCGGCCTTGGCGGCGAGCGCCTCATCCCAGCTGGCGGGGCGAAGGAAGTCCATGAGTGGCTCTCTTCTTCTCAATCGGGTCGTTCGCTGGGGACGGCCGGCCCTCGACCGGTCGTTCATGTGTTGTTAACGCGGTGTGGGGCCAAGTACACAAGCCGTGCTCCACCCGGTGCAGTCACCGAAACCATGAAGGAGTTGGCTGGTCGATCTCCTCGTCTTGTAGATTCGAACGAATGGCGGAGGTCAGTGACCTCACCGCAATACCCAGTTTTCACCCGCACCAACGAAAGAGATCGGCGGCGACGAGATGCGGCTGCGCGCACTGCTGGAGACCGACGCGCTGGGCCTGCGGCTGCTCGGCGGCGAGGACGAGCTGGACCGGTCCGTCCGCGGCGTGATGACCACCGACCTGCGGGATCCCAGCCGCTATCTGTCGGGCGGCGAGCTGGTCCTGACGGGCCTGGCCTGGCGCCGGGACGTGACGGACTCGGAGCCGTTCGTACGGATCCTGGCGGGCGCCGGGGTCGCCGGACTCGCGGCGGGCGAGGCGGAGCTCGGCGACATCCCCGGCGATCTGGTGGAGGCATGCGCGCGGCACCGGCTGCCGCTCTTCGCCGTCCATGAGACCGTCGCGTTCGCAACGATCACCGAGCATGTGGTGCGCCAGGTGTCCGGCGAGCGGGCGGGCGATCTGGCCGCGGTCGTGGACCGGCACCGCAGGCTCATGACCTCGGGCCCGGCGGGCGGTGGGCCCGAGGTGGTCCTCGATCTGCTCGGCTCCGACCTCGACCTGCACGCCTGGGTGCTCTCCCCCACCGGTCGGCAGATCGCGGGCGCCGGTGACGCACCGCTGGCCGGAGCGGTCGGCGCGGCGCTCGCCGGCCACCATCTGGCCGCCACCCGCACCGGCCGCCGGGCCCCGCACCGGGCCACGGTCGGCGGCACCACGTATTCGCTCTTCCCGATCCGGAACGCCGGGCGGGGCACCGCCCCCGCCTCCCGTGATGTGCGCGAGTCGGTGCTCTCCGACTGGCTGCTCGCGGTCGAGGCGGACGCGAGTGACTGGCCGCCCGCCCGGCTTGATCTTCTCCAGGGCGTCACCCAGCTGATCGCGGTCGAACGGGACCGGCGCGACGCGGCCCGTACGGTACGCCGCAGGCTCGCCCAGGAAGTCCTTGAACTGGTCCAGACGGGCGCTCCACCGGCCGAGATCGCCGCCAGGCTGCGGGTCGCCGCCCCGGTGCTGCTCCCGGGTCTCGGGACCGCGCCGCACTGGCAGGTCGTGGTGGCGCGGGTCGAATGGGGTGTCGCGGAGGGCTCCGCCACGACGGGCGCCCCGGCCGGCAGTTCCGGCTCCGCCGTCGCGGGCGGCCCGGTCGCCCAGGCGCTGCTGGAGGAGATCCTGGTCGACCCCGCAGTCACCGGCCCCGACTCCGTGGACCGGATCGCGGTCGCCCACACGGGCGACGAGGCCGTCGCCCTCGTACCCCTGCCCGCCGTCACCGCGCCCGTACCGGCCCACGACTCCGGCCCGGACACGGCGCCCGCCGAGGCCTCCGCCGACGAGGATCCCGCGCTGCACGCCGATGTGCTGCTCGCCGCCGTCCGCGAACCGCTCTCCGCCGGCCTCGCCGACGACGGTCGGCTGACACTGGGTGTCAGCGCGGCCGTGCACTCCCCCGAGGGTCTGCGCGGCGCCCTGGAGGAGGCCCGGCACGCCCGCCGGGTGGCGGCGGCACGCCCCGGCAGGGTCTGCGCGGCCGGGCACCACGAGCTGGCCTCGCACGTGCTGCTGCTGCCATTCGTCCCCGACGACGTGCGCCGCGCGTTCACCGCACGGCTGCTCGACCCGCTGCGCGACTACGACCGGCGCCATCGCGCGGAGCTGATCCCGACACTGGAGGCGTTCCTGGACTGCGACGGTTCCTGGACCCGCTGCGCGTCCCGGCTCCATCTGCACGTCAACACGTTGCGCTACCGGGTCGGGCGAATCGAGCAGTTGACGGGGCGTGACCTTTCGCGCCTGGAGGACAAGCTCGATTTCTTCCTCGCCCTGCGTATGAGCTGACTTCCGGGCCCTGCCACGGCTCTCGGCGGATCCGGGCGTTTGTGAAATCTTTCACCTGACATTGCCCCGACCCCTTGGCCCGGCGTGCCATTCCGTGCTGAGATGCGGCCACACTCAACAGCTCAATGGCGCGCTCGGGGAGGGCAATGTGGCGTATACCGCCATGTCTGGTTCCGGAACGACAGCAGATGACGATCCGCCGCTCCAGACAGCGGTATGGCGGCTGCGGTCACGCGCCTGCTGGACGGACGCCGCCGCGCTGCTGGAACACGACGCCGCCACCGATCCGGCAGCGGCACTCCAGCGCACCGCTCTGCTGACCGAGCGGTGCCTTTACACCGGGCAGGGCTGGACCGACGCCGAGGACGCCCTGCGCACCGCCGAGGCGCTGGCTCACGACGACGCCGAACGCGGCGCAGCCGCCTGTGAGCGTGGCCATCTGGCCTACGCGTCGACGCTTCTCGGCGTACGGGACCGGGCCGACGAGGCCAGCGTCGCCCTGAGCCGGGCCGCCGCACTGCTCGCCCCGTCAGCGCCGGGACGTCCGCTGCTGGACTTCCGCCGGGGCCTGATCGCGCAGAACATCGCCGACTCGCCCCAGGCCGCGCGTGCCGCGTACCGCAGGGCCCACGCCGGCGCCACCGCCCAGGGCGATGCGCTGCTGCTCTCCTCGACCTGGCGCCATCTCGCCCTGCTCGCCCTGCGCGAGGGCGAACTGGCGGAGGCACGGCACGGTTTCGCCGAGTCCCTGCGGTTAAGGGAGGAGCTGGGCTATCTGATCGGTACGGCTCCGGCCCTCATCGCGCTGGCGGACTCCGAGCCGGAGCCGGAGGCGGCGACCCGGCTGCGCGCCGAGGCGGGCCGGCTCTTCCGGCTGCTCGGGGGCGTTCCGACATGGCTGGCTCCGCACCTGGACCCGCCGCCCCCGGAGACGGCCGAGGCGAACTGAGCGCCAAAGGGCCGGTGTGACGTCAGCTCTCGGCGCCGGTGAAGTGTTCCCGTACGAGCGACTGCACGACGGTCAGGTCCTGGGCGATGAGCGCGTCGAGCAGGGCGGTGTGCTCGGCAGCGTCGGCGAGCAGGTCGGCGCGGTGGGTGGCGGGGGTGTTTCCCAGGGGCCACTGGGAGCGGCGGTGCAGGTCGTCGGCGACCATCACCAACTGCTCGTTGCCGCAGAGCGCGAGGACGGCGCTGTGGAAGGCCCGGTCGGACTCGGCGTAACTCGCCCGGTCGCCCACCGCGGCCGCCGCAACCGCGGCTTCGGCCAGCGGGCGCAGGGCGCACCAGCGGGCCGGTGGGACGGTGCGGGCCAGCCGCAGCATGACGGGGACCTCGATCAGGGCCCGTACCTCGGCCAGCTCGGCCAGCTCGCGCGGGCCCCGCTGGGACACGCGGAAACCGCGGTTCGGAACGACCTCGACGGCGCCCTCGATGGCCAGCTGCTGCATCGCCTCGCGCACGGGAGTCGCGGAGACCCCGAAGCGGGCACCGAGAGCCGGGGCGGAGTAGACCTGCCCCGGAACCAGCTGACCGTCGACCAGCGCGGCGCGCAGGGCCTCGAGGATCTGGCCGCGCACGGAGTGCCGCTGCACCGCCGGCCGCGGGGCGGGCGGCTCGCTGTGGGTGTGCTCGCCGCGTACCTGCTCCCCACGTACCTGCTCGCCACGTGCCTGCTCGGGCACGCGTAGGGACGCCGGGGTCGTCGCGGACGCGACGGACGCGTACGGCGGCCGCGCCTGCTCACGCGCTCTGCCCTGCTCCACTCGGACCTCCTCGGCCTGCCGTGGGCGCGGCTCGCGTGCGCCATGCCCCTCTGCACGATAGGCGGCGCGGGCCGCAGTTCAAACATCGATCCATTCGGGTAAGGTAAGGCTTACCTGCAAAACGATCGCGATTCGGTGGGCCCTGCATGACACTCGCCACCCTGCTTCCCGGCACCACCGCGTCCGCCGTGACGGGCGCGTACGCACGTCTGGCCGAGGTCTTCCCCGGGCTCCGCGCAGAGGTGCTGGAGGACGGCAAGGCCGCCCCTCGAGGTGCCGGCTGGGTGGGTGCGGACGAGCTCGCGGCGGGTGGTGCCTCGCTCGACGACTTCCTCGCCTGGGACCACGCGCAGGTGCTGCGGGACTACGGGCAGCAGCCCCGGCCCGATGTGGTCGCCAGCTTCGGGCTGCACCGCTACGCCTGGCCCGCCTGCCTGCTGGTGACGGTGCCGTGGTTCCTGCACCGGCGGGTGCCCCGGATCCCCGTCCGGGATGTGGCGTTCCAGCGGGCGCTGGGCCATCTGACCGTCCGCATAAGGGAATTCGCCTGCCTTCCGGGCGACCCGGCGGCCGGACTGCCGGGCGCCCGGGTGGTCCCGGACGAGGCGGCGCTGCGGGCCGAGGTACTCGCCGCCGTGGCCGACCACATCGGTCCGGTGCTGGACGGCTTCGGACCGCGGATGCGGCGCGGCAGGCGGGCGTTGTGGGGCATGGCGACGGACGAGGTCGTCGAGGGCCTCTGGTACATCGCCCACCTGCTCGGCGAGGAGCGGCGCGCGATGACCGAGCTGGAGGCGCTCCTGCCGGGCACCACGAAGCCGTACGTCGGCTCGGCGGGCTTCCGTGAACTGACCGGGCCGAACGGCGAGTCGCTGCCCACCCGCGACCGGGCGAGCTGCTGTCTCTTCTACACGTTGCGCCCCGAAGAGACCTGCGTCACCTGCCCGCGCACCTGTGACGCCGAGCGGGTACGGAAACTGACGCCCACTCATTGATCCACACCGCTCGTACGAGTAGTACTATTCGAACGCAGATCACTGGCCGCGTACAGATATTCGATCAGATCTCGGCTATCCGTATGCCCTGCCAACCCAATGGCGTTCTCTTGCCCCGAAACCCCCTGAGCGTGACGGGGTTTCGGCAATCATGGCGCCCGAAATGCCCTACGCGATGCAAGGGACCGCGCATGAGACTGACCGACATATCGCTGAATTGGCTGCTTCCGGGCGCCGTACTGCTCGTGGGGGTCCTGGCGGCGGTGGCGGTGGTCGCGCGCGGCAAGCGCGCCGCTGACAATTCCGCGGCCGACGACAGCTGGGAGCGCAGCGAGGAGCGTCGCAGGCGTAAGGAGACGCTGTATGCCTCCGCCTCGTACGTCCTGCTGTTCTGCTGCGCGGCGGTCGCTGCCGCCCTGTCCTTCCATGGGCTCGTCGGCTTCGGCGAGCAGAACCTCGGCCTCTCCGGGGGCTGGGAGTATCTCGTTCCGTTCGGCCTCGACGGGGCCGCGATGTTCTGTTCCGTACTCGCGGTGCGCGAGGCCAGCCACGGTGACGCGGCGCTCGGATCGCGACTGCTCGTCTGGCTGTTCGCCGGTGCCGCGGCCTGGTTCAACTGGGTGCACGCGCCGCGCGGTATCGACCACGCGGGCGCCCCGCACTTCTTCGCGGGGATGTCGCTCTCGGCAGCCGTGCTCTTCGACCGGGCACTGAAGCAGACCCGCCGGGCCGCGCTGCGCGAACAGGGCCTGGTGCCCCGTCCGCTGCCGCAGATCCGGATCGTACGGTGGCTGCGCGCCCCCCGGGAGACCTTCGGCGCCTGGTCGCTGATGCTGCTGGAGGGCGTACGCACCCTGGACGAAGCTGTCGAGGAAGTGCGTGAGGACCGCAGGGAGCAGGAGCAGAACCGCCTTCGCAGGAAGGACCAGGTAAAGCTGGACCGGGCCCACATCAAGGCGCTGAACCGGCAGAACCGGGCCTGGCGCAGGGTCGGCCGGGGTGGCACCCAGGTGGACGTTCAGGCCATCGCCCCCGCGCCGGGCTCCGCGCAGTCCGCCATGGAGCCCGCCATATCCGAGCCGGGACAACTGCCCTTGCGCGCCCGGCCGTCCCTGCAGGCCGTGACCGGTCCGAGCTCCAGCGCCTCGGACCGGAGCTCCCATGATCCGGTCACCGTCGACCTCACCGCCGAGGACGACACCCAGGCACTGCCCCGGCTCGATTCGCTGGAGCGGAAACTGAAGGACCTGGAGCAGCAGTTCGGCTGATCCATCACAAAAAGCCCTGATGGCCCGGTCCCTTCCGGGCTCTCAGGGCTTTTCGCCGTCCAGCTCGAACCAGACGACCTTGCCCAGCGCATGTGCGCCAACCCCCCAGGCGTCCGCGAGGCTCTGCACCAGGATCAGCCCTCGGCCATGCGTACCGTCGTCGGCGTTCGGTACGTACGACAGGGGCATTCCGGATACGAAGTCCCGAACCTCCACCCGCAGTTTCGCGGGTGCCACGCTCACCGTGACGACCGCGCCGTGCCTCGTATGGATCAGCGCATTGGTCACCAGCTCGCTGAGCAGGAGCTCCGCCACCTCGGCCGGCTCGGCCCGCCACCGGTATCGCAGGAACTCCCGCAACGCACACCGCACTTCGCTCACGGCCGCCAGATCCGTGTGGGCCAGTCTGCGACGCAGCCGGACCGGCTGCTGTCCCTGTGCACCTGGCTCGTGCGCCGCCCCGTCCGCCATGGATTCGGCATCTCCCTGACGCTCCATCGTTTCCCCCGCCCGCACAGTGAATCGCCCCCTTCTCGACTTCTCGATTTCTCGTCGCCTGGGGATGCATGCCCCACAGGCGGGCCGCCACGCTTGTCGACTCATCAATAAGTGAACAGAGAACGGGCGGCACGGCCCGGAGCGGCGGACACATGGATGTCACATTTCTGCCCCTCCGGTTAACTTCCAAAAAATTCACACCGGTTGACGTTGACGGGACCATGTCTACGCGCGTCATCATGGTGGCCATGCGAATCCCCCCACGGATCACCACGCTCGGTGGCGCTGCCGCCCTCATGTCCGTCCTCTTCATCGGCGGCCCGGTCCCCACGACCGCAACGGCCGCCACCACCTCGGTCGGCAGCATCTGTTACTCGGCGCTGCCTGCCCAGGCGCACGACACCCTCGACCTGATCGACGCGGGCGGCCCGTTCCCCTACTCGCAGGACGGTGCCGTGTTCCAGAACCGTGAAGGCGTCCTGCCGAGCCAAAGCACCGGCTACTACCACGAGTACACGGTCATCACCCCCGGCTCCCCCACCCGGGGCGCGCGTCGGGTCGTCACGGGTGAAGAGGTGCAGGAGGACTACTACACCAGCGACCACTACGCCACGTTCGACCTGATCGACCAGGGCTGCTGAAGCCCGCCCCTCCGAGCCGGTCCGCGCCGTAGCCCCCCACCTGCGGCGCGGATCACGGACAGCCGGAAGCGGCCGGACTTGTACCCTCCCCACATGACCGTGACCTATGTGATCGACGGCTCCCGGGTCACCGGCCTGGAGCAGTTCTGGAAAGTGATCGGCGAGGCCGTGAACGGTCCGGGCGGGTACTTCGGCCGCAACTTCGACGCCCTCGCGGACTGTCTCAGCGGCGGAATGGGCACTCCGGACGACGGTGACTTCGTCTTCGAGTGGCGTCACCACGCTCTCTCGGCACGGGCCCTGGGCCATGAGGAGAAGGCCCGGCAACTGCGGCGGAGCCTGGACCGGGCCCACCCCAGCAACCGGGCGGCGCTCCGCCACCGGCTCGACGAGGCCCTCGCGGGGCGCGGACCGACGCTCTTCGAGCAGCTCGTGGAGATCCTGCGGAACGACGGGCCGGGCACCTTGCGGCTTTCGTGAGCCCCGGGCCGTGTCCGGCGGACGCGGCCCGGAGGACGGCACCGGCCGGCCGAGCGGGTCACCACTCGGCCGGCCGATACCGTGGGGGTTGTAGGGATCAGAACTCGGTGGTGACCTTGGCGCCGTCGAACTGCTCGGTGCCGTAGAGGCTGATGAAGTGGTAGCCCGGCGCCGGGTTGTTGACGGTCAGGGTGTGCTCGTTGCCCGCGCCGACGGACTTGTCGGTGTAGACCTTGGTGGTCGCCCACTCCTGCGAGCTGTAGTAGAGGTCGGCGTCACCCGTGCCACCGGAGGCGGTGATCTTCAGCTGGGTGGTGCCGGCCGGGATGAGGACGGCCAGGTAGGCGTAGTCGCCCTTGACGGCCTTCAGCTCGCTGCGCATGCAGTTCCGGCCCAGCATCCTGGTGTCGGCGTCCTTGCACTCGGTGATCTCACCGGGCGGGTTGGTGGACCCGCTGCCGCAGGCGCCGGCCGCGCAGGCGGCCAGCCAGGTGTTCCAGTCGGCGTCGTAACGGCTGCCGATGGTCGACGTGAGCAGGGTGCGGGCGCCGTCCCAATCGCCCTTGCGGTAGAGGCCGAGCAGGGTGTCGACGTCGGAACGATGGGATTCGAGCATGTAACGGACGGCCAGGTAGCCCCAGTTGTACACGCGGGTCTGGTCGGCGTTGTCGTAGGTGGTGTCGAACAGGGTGCGCAGGGTGTAGGTGCGGTTGGCGGCCTGGGCGACGGCGTCGTCGTAGGTGACCTTGCGGTACGAGTACGAGACGAACTCCGCGAAGCCCTCCACCCACCAGACGGTCGGGGTGGTCATTCCGGCGGCGAAGTCGCCGTACATGTTGAAGCGGCCGTCGAGGTAGTGGGTGTACTCGTGGTTGAGGTTCCAGATCTGGAAGTCGGGGCGGGCCCACTCGGCCTCGTAGGCGATGAACCGGGGCTGGTTGCCCTCGGCCTTGGGGTCGCCCTCCAGGTACATGCCACCGTTGTTGGTGTCGATGCCGAAGATCACTCCGGCGTAGGTCTGGTAGTCGGTGCTGGAGTTGAAGGCCACGACCTCGATGGTCTTGTTGTTGTCGTCGGCGACCGCGCCGTTGTCCCGGGCCACCTCGTGGAAGTAGGCGTCCTGGTCGCGCAGGCTGGTGCAGCTGGCTTCGAGCTCCTCCGCGGTCATGTCCTGCGCCCGGATGGTGATGCTGTCGCTACAGGTGTGCTTCACCGGCAGGACGGCCTTCTCCAGACGCTCCGCGAGGTCACAGGCGCCGTAGGCCGCGCAGTTGTCCTTGTCGTAGGCGTCGACCATCTTGGCCAGATTGACCCAGAGCGGGGCGGTGGGGCCGTCGATGGAGCTCTTGCCCATCAGGTCGATCGCCAGCGGGCTCGCCTTGGCACGCAGCGAGTCCTCCTTGAGGAAGCGGCCGAGCTCGAGCCCCGCGTTGGCGGCCAGGAACGAATTCTTGGTGCCCAGCAGGTCGAGGTGGTTCGCGGCGAAGTCGCGCAGCGAGGTCAGCACACTGGAATCGGCCTCGATGGCGCTGATGAACTCCGGCACCTGGTGACCGCGAAACATGACCGTGTACACGCTATTCACGGCGTTGACCATGTACCAGGAGCTGTTGTACGACTCGTCGTAGTCGGCCAGCATCCGCTTGACGATGTTCAGGTAACGGGCGTTCTCCCCGGCGCTGTCGACCAGGATGATCGCCTCGGACAGGCTCTCGCCGTTGGCGTCGGTGACGTCGAAGGCGTGCGAGGAGCCGAAGAAGCCGTCGAGCGCGCCCTGGATGGCCGTGCGCAGGCGCGGCCCGTACTGTCCGACGGTGTCGGGGTCGTAGTACTGCACGTAGTAACCGGCCCGGAGGAAGAGGACCAGCTGGGGCATGCCGGTGCTGCTGTCACCGGGGTAGGAGGCCGACGCGTCGCGCATGGCATCGGCGATGGTGACCATCTGGTCCTCGCGGAAGGCGTTGTAGCCGTCCTGGCCCTTGAGACGGAACAGCGTGTTGACGCAGTCGGTGGTCGCCGCCTTGACCTTCTCGACCAGGGCGCTTCCGGTGTTGTTGGTGAAATCGGTGGTGTTGCACTCGGCCGCAGTCTTGCCGGACTTCTTGGCGAGGGCCCGCTTCTCGGCCTTCATCGAAGGTGCCATGTGGCTCGGAAGCGAGGTGGCCGGGTCGTCGTAGTCCCGCTTGAGCGCGTCCTTGGACGCTGACAGCGGCGGCTGGTCGGCGGCCTTGAGCGACTTGCGTTCGACGTGAGCGGCATCGTCGGCGGGTGCCGTCAGCGCCTCGGCAGTGGGACCGCCGGGGTCCTCGGTCCGGGGTTCCGCCCGCTTCTGGGCGGCGTCCGAGAAGTGGGGGGTCACGGTCGACACGGCGGGGCGTTGCTCGACGGCCTGGCTCGGTGCCGTGAACAGGCCCACGCCCAGGCATGCTGCCAGGACCGCAGTGGACAATCCGGTTATCTTTTGCCGAACCCTCAGGTTCTTCACGTGCCGCCTCCAGCGGAGTGGTGACCGCGCGACAGGGCGCGGTTGTGGGGGAATGCAAGAGGTCGGTGCCGGACCGGGTCTGAAGTGCACTCACGTCGTGACATGAGCACGGCTCCTTTCCCCTTGCGCGCTGTACAATGGCACATGTCACATGTCCTTTGGAACCCCTCTCACGCACATTCATCTGCGCGACAACTTCTCGTCGCAGCACGGGATATGACACGCGGCCTCGAACACACCGGCCGCCACCACCGGTTTCCCGACCACCGCACCACCGTGTCCCCGGAGAGCCGGAATTCCGGCCCCGACCCCGGTCCCACAGAGCCCCCGAGGAGCAATGCCCGTGTCCCATTCCCTCGCCGCGCCCCGCACCAGCAGCCATGACCTGCCGGTGTCGCCCGCGCTGGACGCCTTCATGAGCACGGCGTGGGCGGATACCCCGCTGCCTGCGGACATCCGCGTCCCCTCTTATGACGTCACCCCGGCCCGCCGCGCCCGGTTCGCCGCCCGCTTCCCGGGCGAGCGCCTGGTCATCCCGGCGGGCGCGCTCGCGGTCCGCTCCAACGACACGGACTATCGATTCCGTCCGCACACCGGCTACGCCTGGCTCACCGGCCTCACAGGCGAGGACCAGGCCGGACACGTCCTCGTCCTGGAACCCGACGGCGACGAGCGGCACGAGGCGGTGCTGTATCTGCGGCCTCGGTCACCTCGCACCGGCCGCGAGTTCTACCGCGACCGCAGATACGGGGAGTTCTGGGTCGGGCGCAGACCCGACCTGGAGGAAGCCGCCCGGATGACCGGCATCCGCTGTGCACACCTGGACGCCTGGGAGAAGCTGCTGACCGGGCCACAGCCACCGGTACGGACGCTGGGAGGGGTGGACCCTGCCGTCGACGAACTACTGCGTTCCTGCCGCTCGTTCCAGCGCCGGCGGTCGGCGCCGGCAGGCCTGGAAGCAGTGCTCAGCGAGCTCCGACTGGTCAAGGACCCTTGGGAGACCGGCCAGTTGCAGCAAGCCGTCGATGCGACGGTGACAGGATTCGAGGATGTGGTGCGGAGCCTTCCGCAGGCGCTGCGGCACCCGCGCGGTGAGCGTTGGATCGAGGGCGTCTTCGATCTGCGGGCCCGGCTGGAGGGGAATGGTCCGGGGTACTCCACGATAGCCGCAGCCGGGGCGCACGCCTGTGTCCTGCACTGGATCCGCAATGACGGCCCCCTGGAACGCGACCAGTTGCTGCTACTGGACGCCGGGGTGGAGACCGATTCGCTCTACACGGCCGACATCACCCGCACCCTGCCGTTGTCCGGCCGCTTCTCCTCCGCACAACGCAGCGTCTACGAGCTGGTGCTCGCCGCGCAGGAAGCGGGCATCGCGGCCCTGCGCCCTGGGGCACGATTCCGTGACTTCCACCTGGCGGCCATGCGGGTCATCGCCGAAGGGCTTTACGAATGGGGCGTGTTGCAGATATCCGCCGATGAGGCGCTCGACGCCGACAACGGCTTCTACCGCCGGTACACGCTCTGCAGCAGTGGTCACATGCTCGGCATGGACCTTCACGACTGCGCTCAGGCGCGCGCCGACCGCTATCTGGACGGTCGCCTGGAAGTCGGCCAGGTACTGACCGTGGAACCGGGGCTCTATCTCCAGCCCGACGACGAGACGCTGCCCCGGTCGCTGCGCGGGATCGGGGTGCGGATAGAGGACGACCTCGTGATCACGGCCGACGGCGCACGCCTCATGTCGTCCGCACTGCCGCGCACTGCCGACGGAATCGAGGAGTGGATGGCCGCCCTGCTGGACGGTTGAACCGGGCGGCCCATTCCACCGGCCGCCCCCCGCGCGGAGGGCGGGAGGCGGCCGGTGGAGGACGGAGTGCCGGCTTGGGGCTCCGGAACGAAACCGGTGGCTCAGAGCCTGTCGGATGACCTCTGACCGGGCAGCCACGCCCTGGCACGCACGCTTCCCGCGTTGCCGAAATGCCCTAGTAGCTCCTTCCCCAAGCTCTCAACTTCGTTCGAGCAGGGGAGGCCCCATCCGAGGACATCCCGGCGCCTTGGAATCGCACGCACCAGACCGCGTCCGCTATCCGATCGAAGGTCACCCGACAGGCTCTCAGGCCTCTGCGACCGGCAGCGACGCCCTTGTGCCCCGGGTGCCTCCGGCGCCCACGTCGTCGCCGTCCTCCTCGGCCCATATCGACCTGACATGTGACATGTGGGCCAGCATGCAGGCCTCGGCGCGCTGGGCGTCACCGGCGATCACGAGGTCGAGCAGTTGGACATGTTCCTCGGCCGATACGGTCAGCTGCCCCGTTGCGTCAAGCCGGTTCAGCCCGAAGAGGCGCGATCGCTTGCGCAGGTTGCCGACTTCCTCCACCAGCCTGCGGTTGCCCGCCAGACCGAGCAGTTCGAGATGGAAGCGGCGGTCGGCCTCCAGATAGCCGATGATGTCGTGCTCGGCGGCAGCAGCGACGATCGCCAGGGCAAGCGGCCGAAGTGCCTGCAGCTCCCTGACCTTGCCCATCCGGGCAATGCGGCCGACGGTGGGTACCTCGATCATGGCGCGGAGTTCGGTGAAGTCGTCGAGGTCCTGGTCGGTCAACTCGGTTATCCGGAAGCCCTTGTTGCGAACCGCTTCGACCAGGCCCTCACGCGCCAGGTCGAGCATGGCCTCGCGGACCGGGGTTGCGGACACCCCGAATTCGGCAGCGAGCGCGGGCGCGGAGTAGATCATGCCCGGACGGAGGTCCCCGGCGATCAGGGCCGCCCTGAGGGCGTTCGCCACCTGGTCGCGCAAGTGCTCTTGCGCCGAGATGACATTGAGCGTCGACAGGCGGGCCATGTTTGTTCCTCCAACGCCGTGCGGGCCCTCAGAATACAATGTCACGTTTCCACTCGGACCCGTCGCTCCTGACCTGTGGACAGCTCGGTCAGGGCGCCGACTTCCGGTGCACCGCCGCGGCGACCGCGAGGTCTTCCCAGCCCATTCCGACGCTTTTGAAGAACCGGGGGCGCTCGAAGGCAGCCGGCTTCTCACCGAGGATCCGACCGGTCACCAGGTCGGCGAGGTTGCCGGCGATGTCCTCGGCGCTGAAGGCTCCTTCCGCCATTGGGATCAGCAGATCGCCCGCCTCCGACAGGGCCGCCGCCCTCGATTCGACGATCACGGTGGAGCGTGACACCAGAGCCGTGTCGACCTCCCGGGCGTCCGGGGTGTGCGAGCCGACCGCGACGACTGTCGCGCTGTCCGGCACGAGGGTGCCGTCGAACAAGGGAGTGGCGGACGTGGTGCAGCAGAGCACCAGATCGGCGGTGGCGACCTGGTCGGTCACGTGCGCCTCACCCGCACGGGCGTCCACGCCGAGTTGACGGGCGTGCGCGACCAGTGCGGCGACCCGGCGCGGGGTACGGCCGATCACGGTGACCCGTTCGACGTGCCGTTCCGCGAGCACCGCGGCAAGGTGTCCGTACGCCTGGGGGCCCGTTCCGAAGAGCACCAGATGGCGCAGGACGGGCGGGGTGAGGTGGCGGATCGCGAGTGCCGACACGGCCGGTGTGCGCAGTGTGGTGAGCGCGGCCCCGTCGAGCAGGGCGAGCGGCAGCAGGGTGGGGCCGTCGAGCAGCAGATAGCTTCCAGTGATCCGTGGCAGGCCGCGTGCCGGGTTGTCGGGGGCGACTCCGGCGATCTTCACTCCGGTCACCTGATGGGTGGTGGCGGGCATGATCAGCAATTCTCCGCCGGGCACTGTGACATGGTGCCGGGCCGGGGACGTCTCCGGATCGAGTCCCCCGCTCAGCGCCGCCTCCAGGGCGTCCAAGGCTCCGGTCGGTCCCAGGGCCTCGATGTCGTCGGCGCCGAGCAGGGGCAGGTTCACAGCAGGAATCCTTCGGGGAAGGGGTCGGACGGGTTCAGGAAGAATTGTGCGGTACCGGTGATCCAGGCACGGCCCGTGATGGTCGGGACGACGCCGGGCAGCCCGCCCACGGTGGTCTTCTCGATGAGACGCCCGGTGAACGACGTTCCGATGAAGGACTCGTTCACGAAATCGGTGTCCAGAGGAAGTTCACCGCGTGCGTGCAGTTGGGCCATGCGTGCCGAGGTGCCGGTTCCACAGGGCGACCGGTCGAACCAGCCGGGGTGGATGGCCATCGCATGTCGGGAGTGGCGGGCGTCGGAACCGGGTGCGATGAACTGCACGTGTTTGAGGCCGTGGATGTCGGGATCTTCTGGGTGAACGGGCCGGTCAGTGGCGTTGACCGCGTCCATCAGGGCGAGTCCGGCCGCCAGGATGTCGTCCTTGCGCGCCCGGTCGAAGGGCAGCCCGAGGTCGGCCAGCTGCACCATCGCGTAGAAGTTGCCGCCGTAGGCGAGGTCGTAGCGGACCGGTCCGTAGCCGGGTACGTCCACCGTCCGGTCGAGTGCGACGCTGAACGCGGGAACGTTGGTCAGGGTGACAGCGGTGGCCGCGCCGTCCTTCACCCGGACGTCGACGCTGACGAGTCCGGCCGGGGTGTCCAGCCGTACGGTGGTGACGGGTTCGGTGACCTCGACCATGCCGGTCTCCACCAGAACGGTCGCGACCCCGATGGTGCCGTGCCCACACATCGGCAGATACCCGGAAACCTCTATGAAGAGGACGCCGAAGTCCGCGTCGGGCCGGGTGGGCGGCTGGAGGATCGCGCCGCTCATGGAGGCATGGCCGCGCGGTTCGTACATGAGCAGCGTTCGCACGGCGTCCCGGTGTTTCCGGAAGTACGTGCGCCGTTCAGCCATCGTGGCACCGGGAATGGTGCCGATGCCGCCGGTGATGACGCGGGTGGGCATGCCCTCGGTGTGTGAGTCGACTGCGTGGAAGATGTGACGTGTCTGCAAGGCTCCTCCTGGTTCGTCAGTTCGTCATGAACAACACGAAGAACGGGCCGGGTCGGGCGCTGTCCGGACGTACAACGACCGAACCGCGCTCAGCCGAGGCCCCCGGCCAGTACCTTCTCCGTCGCGGCACGTACGGCTGCCTCGTCGTCGGCGGGCAGGGGAAGGCGTGGCGGACGGGTACGGCCGCCATGGCGTCCGACAACGTCCATGGATGCCTTGATGGCCTGGACGAACTCCGGCTTCGAGTCCCACCGCAGCAGGGGATGCAGCTCGCGGTACAGCGGCAGGGCAGTTGCCATGTCGCCGGTCACAGCGGCCCGGTACAGCTCGACACAGCAGGACGGCAGCATGTTCGGACAGCCGGCGATCCAGCCGACGGCCCCGGCGAGTGCCAGTTCCAGCAGTACGTCGTCGGCGCCCACGAGCAGGTCGAGGCCGGGCGCCTGTTCGGCGATCTCGTAGGCCCTTCGGACATCGCCGCTGAACTCCTTGACCGCCACGATGCTGCCCTCCTGGTGGAGAGCGGCGAGCAGGCTCGGTGTCAGATCCACCTTGGTGTCGTACGGATTGTTGTACGCGACGACCGGAACCCCGACTTCGGCCACAGCGGCGTAGTGGGCTCGGACCGCCGCGTCCTCGCAGCGGTATCCGTTGGGCGGCAGGAGCAGCACGGAACCGGCGCCCGCCTCAGCGGCCTGTTCCGCCCAGCGCCGCGACTCCGCGCTGCCGTAGGCGGAGACGCCCGGCATGACGCGGCTGCCGTCGCCTGCCGCCTCGACGGCGACCCGGACCACCTGCTCGCGTTCGCTGTCGGTCAGGGTCTGGTACTCCCCAAGTGACCCGTTGGGCACCACACCGTCGCAGCCCTCCGCGATGAGTTGTTGGACATGCGTGGCATAGGCGTCGTAGTCGATCGTGCAGTCATCGCGCAATGTGATCGGGGTGGCGACCATGACCCCGTGCCAGGGGCGGGTGCGCGGGTGGGCGTTCGTCTGCATCGTGACTCCTTGAGTGGTGTGACATTCACGGCGTGGGGGGAAGCATGGGCAACAGCCGGCGGCGCGAAGTACCGAGCCGCGGCCGAGGCGTGTCGGGGAGTGGCTGCGGGTCTATCCGGGGTCGGCCAGGTCGGCGAGCGTGGACAGCATTACCGGGCAGGCGAGCGGGCGCCGGTCGGGGCCGTCCGGCTCTTCACCGGCGCCGCGTCCGCTGCCGTGCGCGTCGGCCAGTTCGCGGACGGCGACTCCACAGGTCCGGCCCTGGCACCACCCCATTCCGGCCCGGGTGAGCAGTTTGACGGTCCTGGTGTCACCGGCTCCGAGCTCCTCGCACGCGGTACGGATCCGGCCCGCGGTGACTTCTTCACAACGGCAGACCTCCGTGTCGTCGGTCAGCCATTCGCTCCACCCCGCCCCCGGCCGGTGCACGGCACCCATCAACGCGGAAAAGGCCCGCAGACGGCGTCGGGAACGACGCAGGACGACTGCTCTGCGCGCCGCTGCCCGCTGCACACCGCCCCGCATCTCACGAATGACCGAAAGCGCCGCCAACTCTCCTTCACAGAGAGCAAGTTCGACGCCGCCGATGCCTCCGGCCTCTCCCGCCGCCCAGACCCCCGGCACGGTGGTCCTGAGCTGCTCGTCGAGGGTGACCACATGCGTGCCGTCCGCGCAAGCGCGCGTACCGCAGCCCGCCGCCACGGCAAGTTCCAGCTGGGGAACGAGTCCGTGACCGACGGCGAGCGCATCGCAGGCGATCTTGCGGCCGGTCCCCGGCACGGGGCGCCACCGGCGGTCCACCCGGCTGACGGTCACCGCCTCCACCCGGTCGTCGCCGTGCACCTCGGTCACCGCCCGGTGAGTCAGCATTCGAACTCCGGCGCCGGTCAGTGCCGCCCCGTACCGGACACCTTCCGCCATCTTGCCGGGGTTGGCGGCCAGCACCCGGGGAGCGCGCGCGTACGCCCCGTAACCGGACGCTTCGATGAGTGCGGGAACGCTCGCACCGGCGCGCGTCAGCGAGAGGGCGACGGCCTGAAGAAGCGGGCCGCTCCCCGCGACCACGATCCGCCGGCCGGGCAGCACCAGGCCGGACTTGAGCATGGCCTGGGCGCCGGCCGCGCTCACCACGCCCGGAAGCGTCCAGCCGGGGAAGGGTAGTTGACGTTCATGGGCACCCGTCGCCAGCAGCAGACGGCGGGCCCGGACAGCGGAACGCTGTTCCCCTTCGGCTCCGGTGACGGCGTGCAGGATCCAGTGGCCGTCACCGGCTCGTTCGACCGTCCACACCTGATGGTTGGGGAGGTGGCGGATCGCTCCGGAGTTACGGTGCGCGGCCAGTCGTGCGGAGAGTTCGGCGAAGACGGGCCAGCCGTGGTGGAGGGCACCGGGCCGGGTCGCGCCGAGCCCGTCGGGCGGGCTTCGGTAGTACTGCCCACCGGGTGTGACGGCCGAGTCCAGCAGAACCACGTCGAGCCCGTGATCGGCCGCGGTGACGGCGGCGGCCAAGCCGGCCGGTCCCGCGCCCACCACGGCGAGTCCGGCGCAGTCCGCGTCCCGTGGGCGGCGTTCATCTGTCGAGTGCGGCATACCCGTCGCCCTCCTGTGTGGTGATGGCGTCGCCGGGGCGGGCGGGAAGCAGGCATGCGCGTTGGTTCGGCCGGCCGTTGACCGTGGCCAGGCATTCGTAGCAGGCACCGATGCCGCAGAAGGCTCCCCGCGGCCGGCCGTGGACCCTGGTGGTGCGCCAGGTCAGGATGCCCGCCGACCAGAGGGCCGCGGCGATGCTCTGGCCCGGCAGTCCACGGATCGGGCGCCCGTCGAAAGTCAGCTGGAATTCCGGTTCGGGCTGCGCCGCGACGAGTTCGGCCGGGGTACGTGCACGGGTACGTCTCACAGGGTCCTCTCCTGGGGCACGCGAGCCCCCTTCGCAGTCATGTGGCATGGCACGTGGTGTCGAACCGGTCCGGGGCGAACGGTCCGAGATCCAGTACCGGCTGCCGCCCGGCGATCGCGTCGGCGATCAGCAGTCCGGTCGCGGGGGCCAGCCCGATCCCGGCTCCTTCATGGCCGCAGGCGTGGAAGAGGCCTGGCACCCGGGGGTCCGGGCCGATCGCCGGCAGATGATCGGGCAGGTAGGGACGGAACCCGTGGTAGGCGCGCATCACCCGCACATCCGCCAGTACGGGGAAGAGAGCGGCGGCCTGGGCGGCCAGTCGGGCGATCGCCGGAACCGACAACGTCCGGTCGAAGCCGACCCGTTCGCGGCTGGCCCCGATCAGCACCGGCCCCGACGGGGTTCCCTCCACCACGGGCGAGGTCTGCAGCGCCGCGGACCCGCTCGACACATCGGACACGTACTCCGCCGCGTAGACCTTGTGCCGGATCAGCCGCGGCAACGGCTCAGTGACGAGCACGAACCCCCGGCGCGGCAGGACCGGCAGGTCCACTCCGGCCATCGCGGCCAGGTCACCGCCCCAGGTGCCCGCCGCGTTGACGACCACCGGGGCGCGCAGTTCACTCCGTGCGGTGCGCACCCCGCGTACCGCGCCATCCCGATCCCTGAGTATCCCGACGACTTCCTCCCCCGGGCACAGGCGTGCTCCGGAGCGGCCGGCTGCCCGTAACAACTCGGCTGCCGCCAGCGCCGGTTGAACCTGAGCGTCTTGCGGGTAGTGGAAGCCTCCGGCAAGGTGCGGTGCGAGGTGAGGCTCGGCATCGCGGAGCCGGTCGGATGTGACGTGGTACGCCTCGACTCCGGCTCCTCGCTGGTCGGCGGCCGTCGTGGACAGGGTGGTCAGGGATTCCTCGGACGCCGCCACGACCAGGCCGCCCTTGATCTCGTACTCGATGTCCGAAGAAAGTTCTTCCGACAGTTCGCGCCACAAGGAGGCGGAGAGCAGGGCCAGTTCCAGTTCGGGTCCTGGCAATTTGTCGGAGACCAGGAGGTTGCCCTCCCCGGCTCCGGTGGTGCCTCCGGCGACCGGCCCTCGGTCGACGACGGCTACGGACAGTCCGGACCGGGAGGCGTAGTAGGCGCAGGCGGCACCGACCACTCCGGCCCCGACGATGACGACATCCAGGGGCTGTCTCATGAACACGACAGTAATATGTCACATTGCTTTGGAGTCGCCAAGGGTGCCGGCCTTGGGGATCAACGCAACAGCCACGGTCGCCAAGGCGGCCCGGAGGGCGGACCCGGCGCTGCCGGGTGACCTGGTGGCGCTGTTGAAGACGCCGGAGGGCAAGCGGTACTCGTACCTGGAGCAGTTGCTCCGGCCGCCGACGCGGACCACGGGCACCGCGATGAAGAACGCGTTGCAGCGGGTGGATGACATCGCGGCGTTCCAGCTGGGGCGGGTGAAGCTGAGCAAGGTCCCGCCGAACCGCCCCGCTCGGGGCGGCGACCGGCGGCAAGCGGGTGCTGGCCGGGGTGAAGCGGCTGGCGGCCCCGGCGAGGCGCCGGGTGACGGAGAAGCCGCTGCTGCCGCGCGAGATCGACGACAAGCTGGTGCCGCCGGTGTGGCGCAAGGCGGTGTACGCCAACGCCGAGCTGCCGGAGGGGGCGGTAGACCGCGACGCGTACGTGGTGTGCGTGCTGGAACAGCTCTTCCGCGCCCTCGCGCGCCGCGACATCTACGCCTCCCCCTCGCACCGCTGGTCCGACCCGCGTGCCCGACTGCTGGACGGCAGGACATGCTGCGGGTGGCCGGCTCCCTGGTCACCAACCAGGTCCGCGCCTACGACCTGCTCCGGATGTTCGGCCGCGAGGGTCACCCCACGCCGCTGTGGCAGGCGTTCGCCGCGTATGGCGGATCGCAAAGACGCTGCACCTACTCGCCGTCGTCGACCCGGTCGACGACACCTACCGGCGGCAGATGCACAAGCAGCTCACCGTCCAGGAATTCCGCCACAAGCTCGCCCGCGAGATCTGCCACGGCAAGAAGGGGACCATCCACCAGGCGTACCGGGACGGGATGGAAGATCAGTTGGGCTCACTGGGGCTCGTTTTGAATGCGGTGGTGCTCTGGACGACGCGGTACATCGACGCCGCGGCGCCCAGCTCCGCGCCGCGGGCCACGAGATCCGCGACGAAGACGTCGCGCGGCTCTCCCCACTCAAGCACAAGAACCCGAACAGTCCTGGACCGCTACAGCTTCACCCCCTCCCAGCCGTTCGACGGCTTGCGGCCACTGCGCGACCCGGACGCCGCCGATCTCGACGACGATGACGACGATGACGACGAGTGAGCCCGGCTCAGCGCTCCAGTTCGCCGGGGGCGACGCTCAGCCCGGCACGAGCCGACGGAAATGGCGCAGTGGCAGTCATCCGACGGGCCAAGTCAACGAGGTACTGACGCAGGTCAGTATGCTCGTCGGCCGTAGAGCCAAGGATCAGTCGGGTGATCTGGGGGAAAGCGGAGGGCAGTACAGCAATCCCGATGAGAGCCAAAAGGGTGCCTGCAGCGCGATCGTCCGGCTTCGTACCCAGCGCCGCGGCCAGTGTCTCCACCATTCCCTGGTAACGGATCGACCGCTGCCGCTCGGCTGGAAGGCAGTCTCCGTCGTATTGCAGGGCTTCCCACATCATCAGGCGAAGCAGTTGAGGATTGCGCTGGTGGAGGTCGTAGATCCGGCCGACAAAGTCGGCCGGATCCCCGGAAGGTGGTCCCAGCAGAACGGCGTGCTCGTTGAGGGCCTCGGAGACGACAGCGACGAAGAGGTTCTCCTTGCTGCCGAAGTAGCCGTAGATACGTTCCTTGCTGACGTCCGCCCGCTCCGCGATTCGGCTGACGCGCGCGCCTGCCATGCCGTGAGCGGCGAATTCCTCACGGCCTGCGGCCAGCAGACGGTCACGGGTTCCTACTAGTTGATCACTGCTTGACATGGCGCAACTCTACATACCCAACCAGACGGTTGGTTGGGTATGTTGTGGATCACAGCGGCACCCGATTGTCCGCCTCAGCCGCTGACCACTGCGCGCGGCCGGTTGGAGGACAGTCAGCGGCGGCCATCTGAGGCGCTAGGAGACGAGGAAGTCATGGCAGACGCAGGTGTGTGGGTGACCGGCCTTGGGGCGACCACACCTCTGGCCGGCGACGTTGCAACGACGTGGTCCGCAATGTTGGCCGGAAAAAACGGAGTCGCCGTACTTGATGACCCGTGGGCTTCTGCATTACCGGTCCGCCTGGCGGCTCGCATGCGAGTGGACCCTGCAGCAGCCATGCGGCGAACAGAGGCCCGCCGGATGGACCGGTGCGAGCAGGCAGCGGTCGTGAGTGCCCGTGAAGCTTGGGCCGATGCGGGACGTCCCGACGTCGATCCGGAGCGGCTGGCTGTCGTCATCGGCACCGGTGTCGGAGGTGTGCTGTCCTTGCTTGAGCAGGACGATATTTTGGAGGTATCCGGGCCGCGCAAGGTCTCTCCGCACACCGTGCCGATGTTGATGGCCAACGGCCCGGCTGCCTGGGTAAGCATTGATCTGGGAGCTCGGGGCGGAGCACACACCCCTGTCAGCGCGTGTGCGTCCGGGGCAGAGGCCATCGCCCTGGGCCTGGATCTGATCCGTCTCGGCCGTGCCGACGTGGTCGTAGCCGGAGGAACCGAGGCATGTGTGCACGGACTGCCCTTGGCCGGCTTCGCGCAGATGATGGCCCTCGCCACGACGAACGACGAACCGGATACTGCGTCCCGTCCCTTCGACTCGGAACGCAGTGGCTTTGTGCTCGGCGAGGGTGCTGCCGTCCTGGTGCTGGAGCGCAGGGATTTCGCCCGCGACCGTGGCGCGCGTGCCCACGGCGCACTCGTTGGCGCCGGAGTCACGTCCAGCGCCCAGCACATCACGGCTTCCGACACCGCCGGGCAAGCGCGGACCATCCGCATGGCGTTGGCAGCGGGCGGCTTGGCACCCGAGGACATCGGTCTGGTCCACGCACACGCCACCTCCACTCCGCAGGGAGACCTTGCGGAGGCAAACGCCGTGGAAGAGGCCGTCGGAACGCACCCAGTCGTCACCGCTACCAAGTCAATGACCGGGCACCTCCTGGGAGCGTCCGGAGCCTTGGGCGCGATCGCCACCCTCCTCGCTCTGCGGGACGGGATCGCACCGGCCACCAGAAACCTTGACAAGATCGACCCCGCGATTAACCTCGACGTTGTCTCCGATCGCCCCCGTCAAGGAGCTTGGACCGCGGGAATGGCTAATTCCTTCGGCTTCGGTGGCCATAACGTCTCCTTGGCCTTCACCACGGTCCGCTGATCAAAATCTCCTTTGCCTGCAAAGGCCACTGATTCAGCAATCATCGTCGCCCGCCTGTCGGCAAACGATCGCTTGCCGACAGGCGGGGAGCGCATCCAATGAACCCGGACGTTCCGGGGCGCCGGGGCACCGCCGATCCAATAAGATCCGATGGCGATTGCTGACAGGGTTTGACGACAGACAGGGTCCGATCCTCCGCATGGAAGGGGCCCCCGGCGGCGAAGCCTGGTCTGCAAGCGGGGCTCGACCGACCAGCAGTCGACCGCCCGGGTGTGTGCAGGGCCAGTTGATCAGCCATCACCCCGTCGCGCCGCTCGCAGGGGTGCCGGTTCCGCCGCCGGGGAAGTGGAGCCATGAACACCCCAAGGCGCCGACCCGAGGAGCCGTGATGCACGACGACCGCACATTGGTTGAGGACCGCCTCGAAAGGGCCCTGCACCAGTTCATCCGCCCGGCCCAGTACCCGGCCCGGACCCCGCTCGCCCTCTCCGTCCGGCACATCCCCGGCGAACCCGTACCGGTGGCCCAGGCACTGGAGGGAACCTACGAGCCGTTCAGTGCGGGTACAAAGTGGGGGAAGCCGTGGTCCACCAGCTGGTTCCGGCTGGAGGGGACGGTGCCCGAGGACTGGGCGGGGCGGCGCGTCGAGGTGGTCGTCGACCCCGGCTTCTCCGGCCAGGGGCCCGGATTCCAGGCCGAGGGGATGCTGTACGACGCGGCGGGCGTTCCGCTCAAGGGCATCCATCCACGAAATCGGCATCTGACGGTCGCGTCCCGGGCCGCCGGTGGCGAACCTGTCTCGTTGCTCCTGGAGGCGGCGGCCAACCCGGCGGTTCTGGAGCACGGCTTCGCGCCGACGCCGCTCGGGGACGTACTTACAGCGGGTGACCGGCCCCTCTACCGGTTCGCCTCCGCGGACCTCGCCGTGCTGGACGAAGAGGTCTGGCATCTCGTTCTGGACATCGAGGTGCTTTCCGAGCTGATGCGGGAACTGCCCGTCGACCGGTCACGGCGGCACGAGATCCTGCGGGCGCTGGAGCGCATGCTCGATACGCTGGATCTGCACGATGTGGCGGGCACGGCGCGAGCCGGCCGGGACCGGCTCACCGAGGTGCTGTCCCGGCCGGCGTCGGCGAGCGCACACCGGATCTCGGCCGCCGGGCATGCGCACATCGACTCGGCGTGGCTGTGGCCGCTGCGCGAGACGGTGCGCAAGGCCTCGCGCACCTTCGCCAATGTCACCGCGCTGGGCCAGGACTATCCGGAGCTGGTTTTCGCCGCGTCGCAGGCCCAGCAGTACGCCTGGGTGAAGGAGCATCAGCCGCACATCTGGGAGCGGATCAAGCAGGCCGTGGCGCACGGACAGTGGGCGCCCGCGGGGTCGATGTGGGTGGAGTCCGATGCAAATATGCCGGGCGGTGAGGCGCTTGCCCGGCAGATCGTGCACGGCAAGCGGTTCTTCGAGCAGGAGCTGGGGGTGGAGACGGAAGAGATCTGGCTGCCGGACTCCTTCGGCTACACGGCCGCTTTCCCACAGCTGGCGCGACTGGCAGGGGTGAAATGGTTCCTGACGCAGAAGCTGTCCTGGAACCAGAGCAATAAAATGCCACATCACACCTTCTGGTGGGAGGGCATCGACGGGACCAGGGTCTTCACTCACTTCCCGCCAGTGGACACCTACAACGCACAGTTCCATGGCCGCGAACTGGCCCATGCGGAAAGAAACTTCACGGAGAAGGGGCTGGCGACCCGCTCCCTCGTCCCGTTCGGCTGGGGTGACGGCGGGGGCGGTCCGACCCGCGAGATGCTGGAGAAGGCACGCAGGCTCAGGGATCTGGAGGGTTCGCCCAGGGTCGAGATCGAGAGGCCGTCGGCATTCTTCGCGGCGGCCGAGGAGGAGTACGGGCCGCAGGCACCGGTCTGGTCCGGTGAGCTGTATCTGGAGCTGCACCGGGCCACGTACACCACCCAGGCCAGGACCAAGCAGGGTAACCGGCGCAGCGAACACCTCCTCCGTGAGGCCGAGTTGTGGGCCACCACGGCGGCGCTGCGGACTCCCGGCCACCCTTATCCGTACGAGGCGCTGGACCGGCTGTGGAAGACGGTGCTGTTGCATCAGTTCCATGACATCCTGCCGGGCTCGTCGATCGCCTGGGTGCACCGGGAGGCCCACGAGACATACGAACGGGTACGGGAGGAGCTGGCCGAGCTGGTGGCGGACGCGGTGGCGGCGCTGGGCGGAGCCGAGGGTCTCGTGGCGCTCAACTCATCGCCGTACCGCCGAAGTCAGGTGGTCGAGCTGGACGCCGAGGCGAGCGAGGTGCTGCCCTCGGGCGCGCATGTGCAGCCGCTGGGCGACGGGCGTACGGCGGTGCTCGCCGAGACACCCGGGCTGGGCGCGGGTCTGCTGGACGGTTCGGCGGTACCGGAGCACGCGGTCACGGTGACCGGTTCGGCGGACGAGGGATTCGTATGCGACAACGGGCTGCTGCGGGTCGTGATCGACGGCGACGGGTTGATCGCCGACGTCCGCGATCTCGGCGCGGGGCGGGACGTCCTCGCCCCCGGTCACCGGGCCAACCTCCTCCAGTTGCATCCGGATCACCCCAATCACTGGGACGCCTGGGACATCGACCGCCACTACCGCCGCAGCCGCACCGATCTCACCGACGCCGACTCCGTCGAACTGGTCGAGGAGGGACCGTTGCGGGCCGCCGTCCGTGTGATGCGGTCGTTCGGAGCGTCGCACATCGTGCAGGAGATCCGGCTGACCGCGGGCAGTCGGCGGATCGACGTCGACACCGAGGTGGACTGGCGGGAGTCGGAGAAGGTCCTCAAGGTGTCGTTCCCGCTCGATGTGCACGCCGAACGGTCCACGGCCGAAATCCAGTTCGGACACATTCACCGCCCCACGCACGACAACACCAGCTGGGACGCGGCCCGTTTCGAGATCTGCGCCCATCGCTGGCTGCGGGTCGCCGAGCCGGGGTACGGCATCACAGTGCTCAACGACTCGACGTACGGGCACGAGGTGACCCGGACCCCGCACGGTTCGGGCCTGGGCACGACCGTACGGCTGACGCTGCTGCGCGCCCCGCACAGCCCGGACCCGGAGACCGACCTCGGCAGGCATCGGTTCAGGTACGCGCTGGCGCCGGGCGGTGAGGTCACGGATGCGGTACGGGAGGGGCTGGCGCTCAATCTCCCGTTGCGGGCGGCCCTTGCGCCGGCCCTGCCGTCACTGATCAGCACCGGGCATCCGGCGGTCACGGTGGAGTCGGTCAAGCTCGCCGAGGACCGCAGCGGCGATGTGATCGTGCGGCTGTACGAATCGGCGGGCGGGCGCGCCGACACGACACTGCGGGTGGGATTCCCCGTCGTACAGGCCCGGATCACCGACCTGCTGGAACGACCGCTGCACGAGGCAAACACCGATGAGCACGGTCTCGTACTGTCGCTGCGGCCGTTCCAGATCCTGACGGTCCGTCTGACCCCTGCATGAGGTCCCGGCCGGCCCCGGCGTGAAGGCCCGGCCCGTCCCGCCCCTCTGCTCGGGTTCGTTCAGGGGCGGGGCACGTTCCGCAGGTTGGAGCGGGCCATCTGGACCATCCGGCCGACTCCGCCGTCCAGCACGATCTTGCTGGCGGAGAGCGCGAAGCCGGTCACCATCTCCGCGCTGATCTTCGGCGGGATGGAGAGCGCGTTGGGGTCGGTGACGACATCGACGAGCGCCGGGCCCTTGTGCTTGAAGGCGTCCTTGAGGGCGCTTTCGAGCTGCTTGGGCTTTTCCACCCGTACGCCGTACGCCCCGGCGGCCCTGGCGATCGCCGCGAAGTCCGGGTTCTTGTTGGTCGTACCGAACGACGGCAGTCCGGCGACCAGCATCTCCAACTCGACCATGCTGAGCGAGGAGTTGTTGAACAGCACGACCTTCACCGGCAGGTCGTACTGCACCAGGGTGAGGAAGTCGCCCATCAGCATGGTGAATCCGCCGTCGCCGGACATCGACACGACCTGCCGGTTCCGGTCGATGAACTGGGCGCCGATGGCCTGCGGCAGCGCATTGGCCATCGAGCCGTGGCTGAACGAACCGATGACGCGGCGTTTGCCGTTGGGCGAGAGATAGCGGGCGGCCCAGACGTTGCACATACCGGTGTCGACGGTGAACACGGCGTCGTCGTCCGCCAGATCGTCCAGCACCGAGGCGACGTACTCCGGGTGGATCGGGATGTGCTTCTCGACCTTGCGGGTGTACGCCTTGACCACGCCCTCCAGCGCGTCGGCGTGCTTCTTCAGCATCCGGTCGAGGAACTTGCGGTCGGTCTTGACCTTCACCCGGGGAGTCAGACAGCGAAGCGTCTCGCGGACATCGCCCCAGACCGCCAGATCCAGCTTGGAGCGGCGGCCGAGGTGCTCGGGCCGCACATCGACCTGGACGATCTTCACATCGTTGGGGAGGAAGGCGTTGTACGGGAAGTCGGTGCCGAGCAGGATGAGGAGATCGCACTCGTTGGTCGCCTCGTAGGCAGCGCCGTAGCCGAGCAGTCCACTCATGCCGACGTCGTACGGGTTGTCGTACTGGATCCATTCCTTGCCGCGCAGCGCGTGCCCGACCGGGGACTTCACCCGTTCGGCGAACTCCATCACCTCGGCGTGGGCACCCGCCGTGCCGCTGCCGCAGAACAATGTCACACGTTTCGCCTCGTCGACCATCCGGCAGAGCTTCTCGATCTCCTCGTCACCGGGCCGTACCGTCGGCCGCGAGGTGACGAGGGCGTGCTCGATCGACTTGTCCGGGGCCGGCTGCGATGCGATGTCACCCGGCATCGAGACGACGCTGACGCCGCCTCGGCCGATCGCGTGCTGAATGGCCGTCTGGAGCAGCCGCGGCATCTGCTGCGGGTTGGAGATCATCTCGTTGTAGTGGCTGCACTCCTGGAAGAGCAGCTCCGGATGGGTCTCCTGGAAGTAGCCGAGACCGATCTCGCTCGAAGGGATGTGCGAGGCGAGGGCGAGAACGGGTGCCATGGAGCGGTGGGCGTCGTAGAGGCCGTTGATGAGATGCAGATTGCCGGGGCCGCAGGATCCGGCGCAGGCCGCCAGCGAGCCGGTGATCTGGGCCTCGGCTCCGGCGGCGAACGCGGCGGTCTCCTCGTGCCTGACCTGGATCCAGTCGATGGCCGAGTTACGGCGGATGGCGTCGACGACCGGGTTGAGGCTGTCGCCGACGACGCCGTACATACGCTTGACGCCCGCCCGGGCGAGGATGTCGACGAACTGCTCCGACACGTTCTGCTTGGCCATGGGTGCATACCCTTTCCGCGCTTCGGCTTCCGGACTCCGCATCCATCAACCCATGGCGCGCGCGGTTACGCCTCCCAGACGCCGACACTCGTACGGTCGTCGGAGTACCCCTTCACCCTGAGCTGGGTGTCCGCGAGGAAAGTCGCGAGCCCGGGTGCCTGGTCGGGGGTCCAGCGTTCGGCGAGCTCCTGGGCGAGCGCGGGCTCGCCGCGCAGGGGTTCGGCGAGGCCGCTGCTGCACAGCAGCAGGGTGTCCCCCGGCCGGGCCACCGACGCCCGGAACCGGAACGGCTCGGCGGGCGGGGCGAGCGGGCCCTCGGCATACGGGGACGGGGGCGTGGCGATGCCCGGATCCATGGTGAGGCGGTCTCCGTCGGGGCCGCTCCTGGCAGAGGGGGAGCCGAATCCGACCGCGGCTTCGCCGCTGATGTCACCGGCTTCCGGAACCTCCGGTTCGAGGTCCTGCCAGACGCCGTCGCGCAGCCGGAGGAGCCCACCGGCGCCGGCGCCGAAGAAGACCCTGGTACGGCAGTCCGGGTCCGCCGACAGCAGGAGACAGCGCAGGCCCGCCGTGTACTGCTGCGGTTCGAGTCCCAGCTCGGCGGCGCGGGCGCGCAGCTTGCCGTAGCCGCGGTCGGTGAGGCGATGCAGGCCGGATCTGAGGTCGTCACGGCGGCCGGCCCTTATGTCCTCGGAGAGCCGGACATGGCTGCGGCCGACGGCACCGCCGATCCAGCGGCAGGCGTCGGCCGCCGCCAGATGCGCCCGTTCGGTGGCGCGGGCCCCGGTGGCGACGGCGACCAGGACGAGCGCGCTCCTGTCGGTGCCGAAGCGGACGGTGAGCAGCGCATCGCGGCGGGGCTCGCCCCTGAACCGTGCGGAGTCCCCGCGCACGGAGGCGGCGCGCAGGGTGTACGTGCCGTATTCGGCGCCGTCGAGCACGGTGTCGGCGACGAGACTGTCGAGCTCTTGGGGGACGGTGGCGGGCAGCGTGGTGGGCTCGGCGTCGTAGGTGGGCGGCCGGTCACCCACATGGCCGATCACAGGGCGGAGTGGGGCGGGTGTGGGTGTGGGTGCGGGTACGCGTTCAGACTCGGGTGCAGGTGCCTGTGCGGTGACCGTGGTGACGGGGGCCTGCGGGGCGGCGGGTCCCTCGCCGCCCGCCCACCTGGGCAGCGGCGGCGCCGGCGCGGACGCCCCATCGGCGAGGGACGGCTCGGGCACAAGCCCGGTCCCCGACGGCGAGTCCGGCCCGGACGGTGGGTCAGCGGCGGCCGGAGGACCGGCCGGAACCGGCGGTGCGGCGAAGGTGTGCGGCTGCGAAGAGCCGGCCGGGGACGCACCGGGGCCGCGTACGGGCGCAGTCGGCGGCTCC
This sequence comes from Streptomyces sp. NPDC088246, assembly GCF_044741025.1. Lineage (NCBI taxonomy): Bacteria > Bacillati > Actinomycetota > Actinomycetes > Kitasatosporales > Streptomycetaceae > Streptomyces > Streptomyces sp. NPDC088246. The sequence continues at coordinate 9,170 of NZ_JBIURV010000029.1, read as the reverse complement.
CACGGAGCACGCACCCGCACCGGCTCAGGCACCACGGGCGCTGACGGCGCAGGCGCGGACGGCGCGACTGGCGCAGGCGCGGACGGCGCGACTGGCGGAGGAGGCGGCGGAGGCGGCGGCGGAGGCGGAGGCGGAGGCGGTGGCGGCCCAGCCGACGTGCCCGGCACCACCGCCGAAGGCGGAAGCAGAAGCCCAGCCCCCGCCGCCGCCCCGTCAAACCCCCCGTGCCCGCCCGGACTCACCGCGTCCGACGCCGAGTCGAAGCGGTCGTCGAGGCTGTCGGCCGCATTGCTCGCCCCGGTGTCCCTGGCGGTCTCGTCGTACAGCCTGCGCCACCAGTCGTCCTCGTGGGCGGCGGGCCTCTCCCCCTGCTGGCTCATGCCCTTATTGTCCACCGCCCGGGCCTTACGAAAACGGGTCATCCGGAAAAAGTGGCCATGAAAAAGGTCCGCCGGGCGGCCCCACCCCCCACGGGAAGGACGCCCGGCGGACCGGTCAGGACGTGATCAGCGCACGGCGTAGGCGTCGTTCACGGTCTGGATGACGGAGTTGCCGTTGGCGTCCGTCAGTTCGGTCTTCAGGGTGACCGGCTTGCCGGCCGCGCCCGCGTGGTTCACGGTCGCGGTCCAGTGGCCGCCCTGCTGTGCGGTGGTGGCCAGGGTCCAGGTCTCGCCACCGTCGTACGAGTAGGAGACCTCGGCGGCGACCAGCTTGCCGGGCGTGTAGCCCGCGTGGCCGGTGACGCTCAGGCCGATCGTCTGACCGTCCTTCGCCGCAAGGGACTTGAGCCCGTCGGTCTCCAGCTCGTAACCCGGGAAGAGCAGCGGAATCCCCTGCGAGTACACGTTCTCGTCCCGCTTCGAGCGGAACTTCCAGGTGGTCTCGGTCTGGGTGGACCGCTTCCACACGGCGGCGGGCTGGCCGAACTTGGCCGTGGTCATGGTGAGTTCGTAAGCGGCGTCCCCGGCCGGAACGGTGAACACCCCGGACGGCCAGCCGGTCTCGCCGAGCACCTCGCCACCGCTGCTCAGCCGCATGTTGCCGATGTCTCCGAAGGAGCCCTGGAGACCGGCGTGCTCGGTGTCGCTCCAGAATCCCGGGGCGACGCCGATCAGGTTGTCCTGCCGTTCCGCGGCGAGCTGGACCTTGCCCGCGGCGTCACGCGGAGCGGCCGGGGCCGGGATGCCCCGGTACCAGTTCTCCGTACGCTTCGAGCCCGCCGTGTAGGTACGGGGCTGGTCGACCATGTACTCGCCCCAGGGGAAGCTGGAGGAGAGGTAGCGCTCCCAGCCGGTGTCGCCCGCCGAGTAGTACTCGGTGCGCTCGCCGGGGACGGCGACGGTGTCGAAGCCTCCGGAGTAACTCCCGCCGTACGGGCGGTTGATGATCATCGTGTCGACGTAGTCGGCCGCGACGCCCATCGCCTCGTACGTGGCGGTGGACTTGCCGAGCTTGCTGTCACGGACCTTGTAGGTACGGTCCGAGGTGACAGGGCCGGTCTCGGGGAACGCGAGGTTGTAGACGAACGGGCTGGCGGCGGTGGCCTTCCAGCTCAGCTTCACGGGGCCGTCGGCCAGAGCGGCCTTCAGTGCGTCGGCCTCGCTCGACTCGATGCCGAGAGAGGGCAGCGGCGCCGCACCGTATCCGACGGACGGCTGCCAGGGGCCCGTGGACGGCCGGTACGCGATGACCGCCTTTGCGCCCGCGGACTTGGCGTTCCGCGCCTGAGTGGCCATCGCTCCGTCATCGGCGATCTGGACCAGGGCTATCTTGCCCGGGACACCGGCGGCCTTCAGCTCGTCGGGGGTACCGGTGCCCGCGTCGACGAGTGCGGCCTCCCCGGTACCGTCGAGGTTGACGGAGCCGGTGCTCGCCACCGTCGGGTGCAGTGCGGCACCGCCGACGACCGACAGCTTCTCGATCTGCGGCGCGTACGCTCGCCAGAAGCTGGCGAACTCGAAGTCGCCGTCACTTGCCTTGCCCTGCACATCGGCCAGGTAGTTCTTGACGATGCCGGTGCCGCTGATGGAGCCCGAGTGCAGCCATGTGCCGTCCCAGCTGCGGCCGAAGGAGAGCGTGGTGGAGCGGTTCTCGGACGCGCGGTCCTCCGTCTCCACCTGGATCCGGTGGGCCTTGCGGGCGTCCAGGACCAGGGTGGTGTCCTTGGTGACGTTCAGCTGCGGCCGCGCGAGGTAGCCCACGGACTCGACCAGCTTGCCGGTGGCGTCCTTTGCATCGGGCGTCGTGATGAAGCTGGACACGAAGTACGCACCGGGGCGGACCTGGTAGACCTGATCGGTGGCGCCGTCGTTGAAGCGGCGCTCACCGCTGGCGGTGTCGGTGCCGATGAGGTCCAGCGAGGACGAGCCCGCGGCAGGCTTGCCGGTGCGGTCGACGAGCTTGACGCGCAGGGTGACGGTCTCCGGTCCGACGTACATCGAGAACGGGGTGGAGACCTTGACGCCGTCGGGCCCGGTGGCGAGCACGCGTCCGGTGACATCGCCGTACTGGGCGGCTGTCAGCTTCGCGGTCGGGTCGATGTGCAGCGGAACCTTGACGGTGGCTCCGGCCGGAACGGTGACGGTGCTCGCGTCGAGCTTCGCGACCGAGGAGCGGACGTCCGACCCGTCGTTGCCGGTGACGCCCTGGACCTTCAGCGACAGCTTCACCGGCTTGGTGCCGGAGTTGGTGTACGGGACGTCGACCGTGGTGCGGTCGCTCTTGTCCTGCGGCCAGTTGAAGGTGCCGCCCTGGACGGCGGGGGCGCCGACGACGGTGGTGTCGATGGCGGCCTTCACGTCGAGGCGGCCACCGCCTGTCTCGCGTACGTCGCCGGGGATGTCGCTCTTCGCGGACGACACGAGGGCCGCCTTGATCTGCTGAGCGGTCCAGTCAGGGTGACGCTGCTTCACGATGGCTGCGGCGCCCGCGACATGCGGAGTGGCCATCGACGTACCGGACATGGTGCGGTACGCGTAGATTCCCCGCCCGCCGGCCGCGGCGGCCGAGATGTTGACGCCGGGCGCCGAGATCTCGGGCTTGAGGGTGTGCGATCCGATCACGGGTCCACGGCTGGAGAACTGGGCCGTGGAGTCGTCACGGTCGACAGCGCCGACAGTCAGCACGCTCGGGGCGCACCCGGGCGAGGAGACGGTGTTCAGCGTCGGTCCCGAGTTACCGGCCGCGATCACGAACAGGGTGTTCTTGCTCCGGGCGAGTTCCTCGGCGGCGACGCTCATCGGGTCGGTGCAGTCGGTCGGCGTCGGGCTGCCGAGGCTCATGGAGACGACGTCGGCCTTCTGGTCGACGGCCCACTGCATACCGGCGATGATCCAGGACTCGGCGCCGGAGCCGCTGTCGTTGAGGACCTTGCCCGCGAGCAGGTCGGCGCCGGGGGCGACGCCCTTCTTCTTGCCGTCGCTGGCCGCGCCGGAGCCGCCCACGGTGGAGATGGTGTGGGTGCCGTGGCCCTGCCGGTCGTCGGTGGTGTCGGAGTCGGTGAAGTTCTCCGAGGCGGCGATCCGGCCCTTGAGGTCGGGGTGTTCGGCGTCGACACCGGTGTCGAGCACGGCGACCTTGGTGCCCTTGCCGTCGTATCCGGCGGCCCAGGCGAGGTCGGCGCCGATCTGCTTGGTCGACTTGTCGAGGGTGGCCTGAACCTTGCGGTCGAGCCAGAGCTTCTTCAGACCGGAGGCCGAGCGGGAACGGGTGTCGGTGACGTCCGACCAGAAGTCGGCAGCCTTCTCCTTGTCCGCCTTGAGCGCAACGCCGTCGATCGCGTCGAGTGCGAGTCCGCGCTTGGCGCCGCGCGGGGTGGCGGGCGCGGAGCGGGCCGTGTCCTTGCCGTAGACGGCGATCAGCGGCAGCGACTTGGTGCTCGCGTCGTCGTAGCCCTGGCGGATGAGTCCGGTGACGTTGAAGAGTTCTTCGTCGACCGTGCCCGCAGCCAGCGCGTCGGTGGCGGTGTCGGGGTAGACGTAGAGGTCCTTGCCGGACTGCCTGGTCTGCACGAGGGGGACGGTGCCGTCCTCGCGCGGCAGTGCGGTGACCGATGCGGCCCCCGAACTGTCCGTGCTCACCAGGACCTTGTCGCCGGTGACCAGGGTGACGGTGACCGGCTTTCCCTCCTTGGTGTCGGCGGCCGCACTGCCGGTCAGTGGTCTCTTCGCGGTCGTGTCGTCCTGCGGCGCTGCCGCGGACGGTGCGATCGCGGTGACGGCCAGGACGGCGGCGGTGGCCGCTCCCAGTGCCGTACGCGATATCGGACGCATCGCTCTCCCCAATTGAAACCGGAATATCTCTGAACAAACCGCGGCATTCCGGAGGTTGTTGGTACTGCGGTGGCGCCACATTGGCAGAGCGACGGGCGATAAAGGGATGATGTACACGGCGGGTTTACGCCGTGGCCGCTTTCCGCCACGACCGGGCACCCGAAGACAGCGACATCGTGCGGAATCAATGCGTCCGGGAGGGGTCCGGGGATGCTGGGAGCCATAGGTCTCGACGAGATACAGGAGTCGGCGTACCGCGCGCTCGTGGCGGTGGGAGCCGCGGAGGTCTCCGATCTCGCGCACCGGCTGGCACTTCCCGAGTCGGACACCGAACGGGCGTTGCGCCGACTGGAACAGCACGGGCTGGCCGCCCAGTCGTCGGCCCGTACGGGCCGTTGGGTGGCCGCGCCGCCGGGGGTGGCGCTGGGTGCGCTGCTGACCCAGCAGCGCCATGAGCTGGAGCAGGCGGAACTGGCGGCGGCACTGCTCGCCGAGGAGTACCGGGCGGAGGCCACCGATTCGGCCGTGCACGATCTGGTCGAGGTGGTCACGGGCGCGAGCGCGGTGGCGCACCGTTTCCACCAGCTGCAGCTGGGGGCGACGAGCGAGGTGTGCGCCCTGGTCACCGGGAAGCCGATCGCGGTCAGCGGAATGGAGAACGAGTCCGAGGAGCAGGCCGCCACGCGCGGTGTGTCGTTCCGGGTGGTGGTCGAGCGCGAGGTGCTCGCGCTGCCGTCCGGGATCACGGAGCTGTCGGCCGCGCTGAGTCGTGACGAGCAGTGCCGGGTCGTCGACCGGGTGCCCACGAAGCTGGTCATCGCCGACACGGCCCTGGCGATGGTGCCGCTGACCGGACGGGGCGCCGAGCCCGCGGCGCTGGTGGTTCATGCCTCCGGGCTGCTGGAGTCACTGATGGGGCTCTTCGAGGCGGTGTGGCGCGATGCCATGCCGCTGAGGCTCGGCGAGAGCAGCCGCCTGGAGGAGGAGCCCACCGGGCCCGATGCGACGGACCTGGAGATTGTGTCGCTGCTGCTGGCCGGGCTGACGGATGCGAGCGTGGCGAAGCAGCTGGAGCTGGGGCTGCGGACCGTACAGCGACGGGTGAAGGGTCTGATGGAGCTGACCGGGGTGTCGACCCGGCTTCAGCTGGGCTGGCACGCGTACGAGCGGGGCTGGGTGGCCCGGACGCCACGGACCTGAACGAGGCCCCCGCCGGATACCCCGGCCCGGTGTCCCCGCCACTTCGTTACGACCCTGAACTGCACCGACGGCCCGCCCCGAGCCGCGCTGACGGGCGGGACCGGCCGGACTCCGGCAGGCTGGTCAGATGGGAGTGTGGCAGCTCGTCGCCGTCGGCCTGGTGATGCTTCTCGGCCTGGTCGGCGTGCTGGTGCCGGGGGTGCCGGGGCAGGCGATCGTCTGGGCCGCCGTGCTGTGGTGGGCGTTGGCCGACACGACTCCGGCCGCCTGGGGGGTACTCATAGGTGCCACCGCACTGCTTCTGCTGAACCAGGCGCTGAAGCCGTTGCTGCCGCCGCGCCGCCCCCGTGAGTCCGGTGCACCGCGCAAGACTCTGATGCTGGGCGGGGCCGGCGCGATCGTGGGCTTCTTCGTGGTGCCGGTGGTGGGCGGGATCGTCGGTTATGTGGGGGCGGTCTACGGGGCGGAGCGGCTGCGGCTCGGCAGCCACGGGGCGGGGTGGGCATCGGTCCGCTCGGCGATGCGGGCGACGGGCTATTCCGTGCTCGTCGAGCTCTACGCATGTCTGCTGGTGACGGGGGCCTGGCTGAGCGCGGTGATCTGGGCCTGACCCTCCGCGCCCCCTCGCCCCTGACCATTTGGATGGATGCTGTCCAGATAGAGGGAGACACATCCGATCTCTCCAGCTCTATTGACGCATGGACACCCCATGCCTACCTTCCCTGGAGGAATAGCTCGGATGAATTGATGTGCCTGCGTACGAGTCGTCAGGAGACGCCTTGCCCACAGCACCGGACCCCTCCCGCCCGTCCCGGAACGAAGCCCCGTCCCCCTCCCGAAGAAGTGTTCTCGCCACCGGCACCGCGATCGGCGGCGCACTCGTGGTGGGCGGTGCGTCCGTCCCCGCCCAGGCAGCCGCCCCTGGACCCGCCGCCCCGGCCCCTGTCACCGTGCACTCCCCCGACGACAGCTGGCGCACGGTCCTGGACGACGCCGACCTGCTCTGGCAGAAGCTGCCGAAGACCTGGTACGAGGGCCCGTATCTGGGCAACGGCCGCCTCGGCTCCGGCATCTACGCCGAGCCCGGCGCCACCACCACGGCCGTCCGATTCAACGTCCAGCACTCCGAGGTCCAGGACCACCGCCCCGAGTTCGGCTCCCTCTTCGGCCTCGCCCGCCTCCCGATCGGCCACTTCACCCTGGAACCGGCCGGCACCATCACGGGCATCGAGTGGTGGATGCGGTTGCGCACCGCCGAACTCGAAGGCACCGTCACCACGACCGCGGGCACCCTGAAGCTCCGCGCCTTCGTCCACTCCTCCAGCGATCTGCTCGCCGTGGAGGTCACCCCGAGCGCGGGCGAGCAGGACTTCCGCTGGGTCTTCCACCCGGCCGACGCAATCAGCCCGCGTGCCGCTTTCAAGCCCGTCCCGGACGGCTACACCGGCAACCCGCCCGCGGTGACCGAAGAGCACGGCGAGATCACCGCCGCCGTCCAGCCGCTGCTCGCGGGCGGTCAGCACGTCACCGCCTGGCAGGAGCGCAGCAGGGGCACGAGCCGCACCCTGTACGTCACCGTCACGCACTCCCACCCGGGGACGACGGCCCGTGACCGTGCGCTGCGTGCCGTCAAGACCGCTTCCGCGCTGCCGTACGGTCTGCTCGCCGCGCCTCATCGCACCTGGTGGGACCGGTTCTACCGGAAGAGCTTCCTGTCCCTGCCCGACGCCCGGCTGCAGCGTTTCTACTGGATCCAGCTGTACAAGACGGCTTCGGCGGCCCGCAGGGACGCTCCCGTGATGGCCACCTCCGGCCCCTGGCTGGAGCCCACCCCGTGGCCGAACACCTGGTGGAATCTCAACGTCCAGCTGGAGTACTGGCTGATCCACGGCTCCAACCACCTGGAACTGGACGCCGTCACCCGCGCCCTGAGCGAATTCCGGGACCAGCTCTCCCGCGAGGTCGCGGCCCCCTACCGGGCGGACTCCGCCGGCATGCCCCGTACCACCGACCCCCAACTGGTCAACGGCGCATCGGTCACCGACGGCGGCTACGGTGTCGGCATCCCCGGCCAGGACCCGCCCACCCCCGAGGTCGGCAATCTGACCTGGGCGCTGCACAACGTATGGCTCTCCTACCGCCACACCATGGACGAGTCGATCCTGCGCGACACGCTCTTCCCGCTGCTGCGCAAGGCCGTCAACTACTATCTGCACTTCCTGACGCCCGGCGCGGACGGAAAGCTGCATCTCCCGGCGACGTTCTCCCCCGAGTACGGCGTCAACGCCCCCGACTGCAACTACGACCTGATGCTGCTGCGCTGGGGCTGCCGCACCCTGCTGGAATCGGCGGAGCAGCTCGGTATCCACGACCCGCTGACCGCCCGCTGGCAGGAAGTTCTGGCCAGGCTCGCGCCGTACCCGGTCGACGCCAACGGCTTCATGATCGGCGCCGGTGTGCCGTTCGCGAAGTCGCACCGCCACTACTCGCACATGCTCGCGGTCTACCCGCTGTACGAGCTGACAGGGGCTACGCCCGATGAGCGCGCCCTGATCGAGAAGTCCCTCGCCCACTGGGTGGGGTTCGAAGGCGCTCTGCAGGGCTACACCTTCACCGGCGCCGCGTCGATGTCCGCGCTGCTCGGCAAGGGCGAGGACGCGCTGAAGTACCTCGGCCAGCTGATGAGCCGCTTCATCCAGGCGAACACCATGTACAAGGAGTCGGGCCCGGTCATCGAGACCCCGCTGTCGGCGGCCCAGTCGCTGCACGACATGGTGTGCCAGTCGTGGGGCGGCACGATGAGGGTCTTCCCTGCGCTGCCCGCCGCTTGGCGGGAGATGACCGTCCATGACTTCCGTACGCAGGGCGCTTTCCTGCTCAGTGCGGTACGCGAAGAGGGGCGGACCCGCTGGGTGCGGGTGACCAGCGAGGCGGGCGCACCCTGCGTCGTACGCCATGGCATAGAGGGTGCCATCGAGATTCGCGACCGGCACGGACGACCGCTGGGTTACGAGGAGTTGGCCGACGGTGCGGTACGCATCCGCCTGCGCAAGGGCGACTCGGCGCTGATCACGGCAAAGGGCGACCGCCCGGACCTGACCGTCCGCCCGGTCACGGCGAACGAGCCCGCGCCACGCTGGGGCCTGCCGGCCTGAGCCCCGGCCCGAAGTCCTGGGACCGGTGTCCGATACGTCGGACGGTGCAAGTGACGGGTACGCGTGTGAGGCTGACTCCATCACCGAATTCAGCGAGGCCTGGCGCGCTTACCTCAGCACCCGACGGCTGGGGCGGCCGGCCACCGTCGACCCGGACGTGCCGGCCGCAGGCCGATCCCGTCGGCTTCTTCCCGCAGGAGGACGGGACGGTCCTGGTCGGCGGCTACGCACTCGGGACGACGAAGAAGTGGCGCAGCCTCCAGGCCGGCCCGAAGGTGCCCCTGGTCGTCGACGGCATCATGAGCCTGCGGCCGTGGGCGGTCCGCGGCGTCGACTTCCGCGGCGAGGCCGAACTCCTCACCGGACCGCCGGCCTCGGCGCACACTTCAGCGAAGAGCTCATCCGCATCCACCCGAAGAAGATCCACAGCCGGGGCCTCGACGAAGGGACCTAGACCCGGACTTCGCGGGTCACCGTTTCAGGTCTGTGGCCAGCGGGTTTGTCCGATGTCGGTGTCGAGGAGATCGAGGAGGTGAAGTTGAAC
>NZ_JBIURV010000028.1:0-97070 GCF_044741025.1 Streptomyces sp. NPDC088246 | reverse complement strand
TTTGAATGTTCATTGAGCTGGTAGTGACGGACTGAGCGTTGCGCCGTTATGCGGGGTGTGCATCCGTGGAGCGGGGTATCTGAGCGAGTACGGCTGGGCTTGATCACGCAGTGGGTGACGCCCGAGTTGGTGGGCGAGGTCCTGTCGGAGTGTCGCAAACGGGACCGCCGGCCGGGAGCGTTGCCGGCCGGGTTCATGGTCTACTTCACACTCGCGCTTGCGCTCTGAGTAGGCGTGCCCCGAGAGGCTGACCGGATCCCCGGTCACCACCGCGGCTTCGTCGGGTTGAAGTCCGGGTGGAACCGGCGCATGTAACCCGTGTCGTCGCGTCCGGTGATGCCCTGCCGAAGGTAGTTCTCATGCAGCCGGGCAAGCGCGTCCCGGTCCAGCCGCACGCCGAGCCCCGGCGACATCGGCACTGGCACGGCGCCGTCGACGAAGGTCAGCGGGCGCTCCACCACGTCGACACCCAGCTGCCAGGGCGTATGGGTGTCGGCGGCGTAGGACAGCTGCGGCAGTGCCGCGCCGAGGTGGGTCATCGCGGCAAGGCTGATGCCGAGATGGCTGTTGGAGTGCATCGACAGGCCAAGGCCCCAGGTCTCGCAGATGCCCGCCAGGCGCACAGACTGCCGCAGTCCGCCCCAGTAGTGGTGATCGGACAGGATGACCTGAACGGAGCCGCGATCGACGGCCTCGGGAATGTGGTCGAAGGAGACCACGCACATGTTGGTGGCCAGCGGCATCCCGGCGGTCTCGGCGACGGCGGCCATGCCGGCCAGGCCCTCGGTGGGATCTTCGAGATATTCCAGCAGGCCCTGAGTCTCGGCGGCGACCCGGCGGGAGGTCTCGACGCTCCACGCGGCGTTGGGATCGATGCGCAGCGGCAGCGTGGGGAACTCCTCACGCAGCGCGCGAATGGCGTCGAGTTCCACGTCGGGAGGGAAGACACCGCCCTTCAACTTGATCGACTGGAAGCCGTACTTCTGCACCATCGTCCGGGCCTGGGCCACGATCCCGGCAGGGTCGAGCGCGGCGCCGAAGAGGTCCGGGGCATCGCCGGGATGCTGCGCCCACTTGTAGAACAGGTACGCCGAGAAGGGCACGGCGTCGCGTACCCGGCCGCCGAGGAGATCGTGGACCGGACGGCCGATCGCCTGGCCCTGTACGTCGAGGCAGGCGACCTCGAATGCGGAGAAGACCCGCAGCGACACCTTCTCCGGGCCCATGCCGCCGGACGGACCGAGTTTCTCCGACGGCGCGTCAACGGTGCCGAGCAGCCCGTCCACCACGGACTTGATGTATTCGGTCCGGAACGGGTCCAGCCCGATCAGCAGCGGTGCCACCGTACGCAGCACCGCCAGGTGCGAGGCGTCGCCGTAGGTCTCGCCGAGCCCGACGAGTCCGTCGCCGCAGTCGACTTCGATGATCGCGCGCAACGCCCACGGCTCGTGGCAGCCCACGGCGTTGAGCAACGGCGGGTCAGGGAATGCGATGGGCGTGATGCGGATGTCGACGATCGTGGGGTGCCCTGACGGGCTCTGTGGCTCCATGGGGCCCTTCCTCGTACGAGAACCAGTCGTCATGCGCGGGACTCCTCCAGTCGACGGAGCGCCGTGCGTCCGCGGTCCACGATGGACGCGAGTTGCGCGACGTGCTCCGGTGCGGCCTCCACCAGCGGCGGGCGGACGGGGCCGACGGCCAGACCGGCCAGCTGCGCACCGGCCTTAACCAGCGAAACGGCGTAGCCGGGCACGCGGTCGCGCAGCGCGGCGAACGGCAGGTAGAACTCCGTCAGCAGTGTTCGCTGCGCCTCCTCGTCGTCGTCGCGCACAGCCCGGTGGAACGCGGTGGCGATGTCGGGGGCAAAGCAGTGCACCGCCGAGGAGTAGCTCTCCACGCCGATCGCTGCGTAAGCCCGTGCGCTGAGCTCCGCAGTCGGCAGGCCGTTGAGGAATCCGAACTCGGCGGCGCGGGGGTGTCCGCTGGTACGTACGGCCGTGACCAGGCGCAGCATCGCGTCGACGTCGCCGCGGCCGTCCTTGATGCCCACTACGTTCGGGATGTCGAGCAGCTCCACCGCGGCTGCCGGATCGAGGACCGCGTTGGCCCGCTGGTAGACGGTGATCGGCAGCGGTGTGGCCGCGGCGACGTAGCGAATGTGGTGCACCAGCCCCTGCGGGGTGGACGTCAGCAGATAGGGGGGCAGCAACAGCAGTCCGTCGACGCCGCATTCCTGTGCGGCCAGCGCGAACTTCCGCGCGACCCGCGGGCCTCCGACCGCCCCGGCGAACACCGGTATGCGTCCGGCGACCTGCTTCACCGCGGTGGCCACGACCTGCCGGTACTCGTCGAGCCCGAGCGCGGGGAACTCGCCGGTGCCGCACGCCACGAACAGCCCGCTGGGTCCGGCGGCGATCTGTGCCTCGACGTGGGAGGCAAAGACGTCCAGGTCGACCTCGTCGGCGTCGTCGAAGGGAGTCAGAGGAAAGGAGAGCAGTCCCGAGAGCCGCGTTGTTCGTTCATCGCATTTCACGGTATTCATGGATGAATCTCCACTTCAAGGGTTACCTCGGCCGAGGCGGTACTCGGCCGACTGTTACGAGCAGATGGCTGTTATGAACGGATGGCTGTCACAAGGTCTGCCCCAGCGGGATGGCGCACCAGTCGCCCCCGAGCCGGGGTGTGATCGGGTCGGCAGGGTCCGGCAGGCCGCACTCGCCGATCACCTCGGGTGCGAACTGCTCGGCGTCGTCGAGCGGGTGGTAGCCGATCGCCTCACCTTCGGCCAGGCTCACCCAGCCCCGGGTGTTGCGGCTGACTCCCCAGACGATCCGGTAGCCGGGTTCGCGGCAGCTCAGGCAGGCTTCGACGAGGCGGTGCCCGTCGGCCGGTGACAGCCAGGTGGACAGCCCGCGCATCCCGTTCGGCGTCGGGAACCAGCTTCCGATGCGCAGACAGATGATGTCCATGCCGAAGCGGTCGTGGTACAGGCGCCCGGCGGACTCGATCGCGGCCTTGCTCCAGCCGTAGAGGGTGTCCGGGCGGGCCGGTGCGTCTGCGGCGACCGGAGTGCCGTCGTACTGGTGGAAGCCGACGGCATGTGCCGAGGAGGCGAGGACGACCCGGGGCACGCCGGCCAGCCGGGCCGCCTCCAGGAGGTTCAGTGTGCCGCGCACGTTGCGGTCCAGTACGTCGTCCAGGGTGGACTCGACGCTCTGGCCGCCGAGATGGACGATCGCGCTGACGCCCCGGCATGCCTCCAGCAGCGCCTCGGTTTCGGTGAGAGAGGCGATCACGGTCTCCTCCGCTCCGCTCCCTTCGACGGCGGGCGGCGTGGTGATGTCGAGAAGCCGCAGCGTGCGGCCCTCCCGCGCCGCCAGCGGCCGCAGTTGCGTGCCGACCCTGCCGGCGGCGCCCGTGAGCAGAATCCGGGTGGTATCGGTGGAGCCGGTGGCGTGCGCGCCTTGCCGGGGCATGCGGAACCTCCAATGTCGTTCGATGCGTGACTGAGCCGCGTCCATGACCGGCAGCGGCCCGGCCTTCCGGTCACGCCCCGGCGCCGGTGATCAGGTGGCCGAGCCGTAAGCCGGGCCACCCAAGTCAGCGCCGGGAGAGGGCAGTACCGGTGGCCGCTGGCGAACACGTCGCCCGCGCCCACCGGTTCGCCGTACACCGACAGCGACCCGTACCGTTCACCGCGGCCATGGGTGAACACGGTCGCGGTACGGATCGCGCCCGCCTACCGTGTTGCAGCCGGATGGTCCTATTCGTCGCGCTGCGACGGCTTGGCCGCGCCGGTCGCGTGGCGACGGAAGGCCTCTGCGGCGTCGTCCTCCCGGCCGTTGACGAGTATGTCGAGCAGGCGCGCGTGTTCGTCGACCAGCTTGTCGCGGCTGCCGGTGTAGAACGGGTTGGAGACCACGCGCAGCGTCCAGAGACTGGGCTCCATCACCTCCCACAACCGCGGCAGCAGGTGGTTGCCGCTGGCCTGGCAGACGAGGCGGTGGAAAGCCATGTCGCTGTCGCGGAAGCTGCTCGGGTCGTCGTGCAGGGCCGCCCGTCGCATGTCGTCGATCACCGAGTTCAGCTGGTCGACGTAGCCCTCGGCGCGGCGCTGGGCGGCGGCTCGGGCGGCGAACTCCTCCAGCAGACCGCGCAGCTCTCGTGCCTGCTCGGCCTGCTCGATCGAGATGCTGGCGACCCGGCTGCCCAGCCGTGGCACGTGAGTGACCAGGCTCTCGTGTACCAGCCGTTTGACGGCCTCGCGCACGGGAGCCTGGCTGATGCCCAGGCGTTTGGCGATGTCGGATTCGACGATCCGCTGATCCGGCGCCATCTCGCCGCTCAGGATGGCCGAACGCAGCAGCCGGTAGACGCGGTCGGACAGCAGCCCGCCCGACGTCATGCCCCTGTTCTGTTCGAGCAGATCGTTCAGACCAGTCATCAGTGCTCCCTCTGCCGGATCATTGTCATCCTGTCCATGGTGGACGTGCCCGCCGGATCGAGTCCGTAGGCCCCGACGGCCGTTCCGCCCCATACTGCGGCGGCTTCGTCCGCGGTCAGCCCGCCCAGCACACCGGCCGCGGCCCCGGCCACGTCCTCGTACGCCGACCACTGTGTGCTGACCGGCCAGTCGGACCCGAACATCAGCCGGCGTGGCCCGAACACGTCGAGCAGCACCCGAGCAACGGCATCCATGGGCACTCCGCCCGGCTCAGCGGTGGCCTTGCCGAGTCCGGACAACTTGCACACCACGTTGGGCAGTCGGCCCAGTGGCGTCAGCTGCGCGGCCCATTCGCTGAGGCCTTCGCGCCGCACATTGACGGCCGAGATCGCGGCGTGGTCGACGACGAACCGCACCTGCGGCAGGTCCCTGGCCGCTGCGTATGCCTCACGCAGAGTCCCGTGCCCCAGCAGCAGGTCCATGGTCAGGCCCCGCTCACCGAGAGCCGCGAGTGAACGCCGCACCTGGGGCAGTCCGAGACGGGCGCCCTCGCCTGCCCCGACCGGGTCACGGACCCCGACCAGCGCCGAACTCCCGTCCTCCGCACGGAGTGCGTCGATCGTGTCCACACCGGCCGGATCGGCGAGATCCGCGTGGACGACGACGCCGGAGAGCCGTGCGGACCGCGCGGCCAGGCTCAGCAGCCAACGGGCCTCGGCCACGGTCCGCCCGGCCTGCACGACCACAGCCGTCACCGATCCGGCGGCCGCGGTGAGGTCGTCGAGGAGGAAGGGGCGGTTCAGTTCGCCCGCGGACCGCAGCCACGCGTGGTCGTGCAGGCCGGGGTCCCACAAGTGGACGTGTGCGTCGAGGGCGGTCACGGGCTCGGCACCTCCTGCGGGAGCAGCCCCGCCGCGCGCAGCTCTGCCCACAGGTCGGCGGGGACGGTGGTCTGCGCCATGGCGAGGTTCTCCCGCACTTCACCGGCCGTCCTGGCTCCGACGACCAGAGTGGACACGGCAGGATGCCCCCACCCGAACTGCAGGGCCACCGCCTTCATCGGCACCCCGTGGCGGGCACAGATCTCTGCGATGGCCAGCGCGGCGGCAACCTGGTGCGGTTCGGCTGTCCGGTAGTCGTACCTCGCGCCAGGTCGCGGATCCGCCAGCAGGCCGGAGTTGTACACCCCGCCCAGGACGACCCCGACACCGCGAGCCTCGCATTCGGGCAACAGGCCCGTCAGAGCTTCCTGGTCGAGGAGAGTGTACCGGCCGGCCAGCAGCACGCAGTCCACGTCGACCCGCGTGACGATCCGCTCCAGCATGGCGCTCTGGTTCATGCCCGCGCCCACCGCCGACACCACGCCTTGCTCCCGCAGGTCGATCAGGGCGCGGAAGGCCCCCGCGAGGGCCTCCTGCTCATGGTGGTCGGGGTCGTGCACATGCGCGATGTCCACCCCGTCCAGGCCGAGCCGGGTCAGGCTCTCCTCCAGGCACCGCATGGTGCCGTCGTAGGAGAAGTCCGGCTCGGCCCCGTCGCCGGTCAGGAGGTATCCGACCTTGGTCGCGACGACGACCTCGGACCTGGGCACCCCGGCCAGCACCTGGCCGAGGCGCTGTTCGGACACGCCGTTGCCGTACCGGGGAGCGGTGTCGAACAGGCGCGTCCCGCCCGCCAGCGCGGCATGCACCGTGCCGGTGGCGTCTTGCTCCGGAACCGGCTCGTACAGGTTGCCCAGGGGCGCGCAGCCCAGGCCGAGCCTGCCGACCGTGAGACCGGTGCGGCCCAGCACACCCGGGCCCGAGACCTGGTTCATCGCTGCGACGACCGCTGCTGGTCGCGCCACTGCTCGTACTCCGCGCGCGACTCCGAGGTCAGCGGGTAGTAGTTGCCGAGCTTGGCGCCCTGGTCGAGGCGCATCCGGCTGAACACCTCCCACTCCTGGTGGTCCTGGGCCGTGGCGACCACCTCCGGTGCGGTCGCCTGGGGGACGACGACGGCGCCGTCGTCGTCGGCGACCACGATGTCGCCGGGCAGGCACAGCACTCCGCCGGCGGCAACCGGCACGTCGTACGCCCAGGGGAACAGTTCCGACTGGGAGGCGTAGTGCGGGGTGGTGCCGGTGCACCAGATCGGCACGCCGAGCTCGCGGACCCGCGGAGCGTCCCGGATCCGGCCGTCGACGACGATCCCGGCGCCGCCCTTGCGCTTGAAGTAGCGGACGAGCATGTCGCCGACACAGCCGCTGAACGCCGACCCGTACGCCTGGATGACGAGGACGTCACCGGGCTGTACCGCCTCCAGCACCGCCCACAGGGCGGTCTGGCGCTCGACGGCCTCCTGGGCCAGGCCGCTGGCTATGTCCTCTCGCTGCGGCATGAACTGGAGCGTCAACGCCGACCCGGCGATCTTCTGCCCGGTCGCGAGGGGCTGCGGCCCCTCCATCCACGTGCGCCTGATGCCCATGCCGTGGAGCTTCGCGCACGCGGTGGCGCTGCTCACCTGGCCCATCTGGCCCACCAGTTCCGCATCGGCACGCTGGTACGCGTCGCCGCGCACCGGGAGGGGGAACACCGGCTGGGCCTGTTCATCGGTCGTCATTCTGCTTCTCCTGGTATCGGTCGAACGTGGGGTGGCTCGGGGTGAACTGGTGGCGCCGGACCTGCATGTCGAGGCCGAGCCGGGTACCCGGCGGCAGGATCACCAGCAGGTGGTTGTCGCGCACGTCGATGCGCCGGGTACTGGTCGTGAACTCGTCCGCCCGGTAGGCGCGGTTGGGGCCGGGGTAGCCGTCGTCGAGTTGATCCACCACGACGTGGTCGATGCCGTCCTCGGCGAACGCGCCGGCCTGGACGACCACACGCCGTTCTTGCGTATTGCTCAGGTTGACCAACTGGACGCCGACCCGGGTCTCGTCGAGCCCGTCGACGAGGGCGGCGACGTCGGCCGGCAGGCCGGGACGGCCGCGGTCGGCGTCCCAGTAGCGCACCCGGGACTGCTGGAGCCCGCCGTTGTAAGGAGCGGCGGGAGCGCCGGTGGTCAGCTGCACCAGGATCTCGGTCACCACGGGATTGAGCCGCTGCCACCAGTGGATGTCATCGGTGCGGACCGATGACGCGTCCTCGTGGACGAGTGCCATTCTGCGGGCGACCTGACCCAGCGCCATGCCGAGGGCCCGGGCCGGGTAGTCGGGGTTGCGACCGTCGAGGTAGGCGAGCCACGGCGCCTCGTGTCCGGCCTCCTCCTTGTCGCGGAAGGCGTGCACGGTCGTCCAGTCGTAGCCGCATTCGCGTTCCACGTGGTCAAGCCGCTGCCGGTCCTGCGGGTCGCCGGAGCACCACCAGATCCAGGCCGGGAAGGCGATCTGCAGCGGCTGGTGGTCGAACCAGCCGTGCAGGCCGTACCGGTAGGGCACCAGTTGCAGGTCGCTGTCGGCATCAGGGCCGAGGCGCTGGAGCCAGGTCGAGGCCATGCTGGAGTCACCGTCACGAACCGGCCCGCGCGTCGCCTCTTCCAGCACCCGGTCCAGTGGGGCGCGGGCCAGGTCGAACCACGCGTTGTCGCCGGTCACCAGAGCGGCGTTCATGGCAGCGACGACCGCGACCGCACCGACGCTGTGCAGACCGTGCGGCCAGGTCCAGCCGTACGGGCCGCCGTACCAGCGGCCGTCGTGCAGCTCACCGACCTCCCCGGAGGGCCCCACGTTGTCGGGGATGACGCCGCCCGCGGCGGCGGCCCGGTCCCGCCAGGCCTGCACGTAGTCGACGAGCCAGTCGCGGTACCGGTCCTCGCCCGTGTACAGCCACGCGTTGGCGATCAGCGAGGTGGAAGCGAGGTTCACCGCGACGTCGCCGTCGCCGAGCCGCCGGTTCATCGCCTCGCCCATACGCCGCGCGTTGACGGGGTCGGCCAGGTCGTCCCAGGTGTCGATGCCGGGCAGATCCTCCAGGGGAAGGCCGTACGGTTTCATGTTGGTCAGTCCGGCGCCGAACCCCTGCGCCCATCCGTCGTCCACGCCCCGGCGCGGCCCGCCGGCCCCGGTGTGCGGAGCCCGGATGATCCGCTGCGAGCCGTCGACATTGCCGACGGGCGAGGTGGGCAGGTAGAGGTCGGCGAAGCGCAGCGCCCGCTGGCGGAACGTGTCGTCGGACGGGTCGGCCGCGCAGATCCCGTAGAACATCAGCAGCGACTCGCCCTGGTGGAACCAGTCGTACCCGCGCTCGTACTCATCGACCAGGAACCCGGCGTCGGAAAGCTGTCGAGTGATCCCGTTCCAGTGCTTCTTGCAGGCGTCGAGGAGGTCGTCCGCCCCGCCGAGCATGTACAGCATCGGCCAGTTGAAGAACGGTTCGTAGAAGTCGTCCGCCCCGTCACGGCCTTTCAGTTCCCCGTCGAAGCGCAGCCCGCCGTCGGGGTGGCAGTACCGGTCCTCGAAGACCCGCCATGCCTCGTCCAGCACCGAGAACAGCTGTCGTTGCAGTACGGCCCAGGCCGGCGGTTCGCAGGCCGGCACGGACGCCGTCACGCTCACCATGTGCTTGCCCACGGTCACCCCTTCGTCGCGCCGGCGGTGAGGCCACCGACGATCTTGCGTTGCATGATCACGAAGAAGACCAGCACCGGTGCGATCGCCAGGAGCAGCGTCGGGTAGACCACGGACAGGTCGGTGGTGTGCAGACCGATCGCGGAGTACACGCCGGTCATCACGGTATACAGGCCCGACGTCGGGCCCAGCACGATCTGCGGGTTCACGAAGTCCGTCCAGACCCCGATGGTGTGCAGGACGACCGCGGTGACCACGACCGGCCGCATCAGCGGGAAGATCACTTGCCAGAAGGTGCGCAGCCGGCCCGCGCCGTCGATCTGCGCCGCCTCGTCGAGCTCCCGGGGGATGGACTTGATGTAGCCCACGAACAGGAACATCGACAGGGGCAGGGTCAGCGTCGCCTCGTACATGACGAAGCCGGGGATCGTGCCCATCAGACCCGTGAAGCGCAGCACGTAGATCACCGGGATGACCAGGACCTGCCCGGGGATGAACAGCCCGGCCAGGAACACCAGCAGCATCCCTTTGTGCCACGGGCGGGTACCCCGGGCGATGACGTAGGCGGCCGGACCGGCAAGCGCCAGAGACAGCGCGTTGACCAGGACCACGAACAGCACCGTCACACCGAACGCCTTGATGATGTTGTAGTCCGGCGACGACAGCGCCGATCGGAGATAGTCCGTGGACAGCACGCCCGGGTCGGCGGAGAACGGCCGTTGACGGATCGCCGATTCCGGTTTGAACGCGTTGACGATCACGAGGTACAGCGGCGCCAGCATGACCAGTGCGAAAAGACCGAGCATGACCGAGCCGACCCGGCTGCCTGCATTGCGGTTCACAGTTCCACCGCCTTCTCGCTGCGCTGGCGCAGCGCCACGATCACGACGGCGAGCACCGCGATGACGACCATGAGGACAATGCTCTGGGCCGAGGCGTAGCCGATCTTCCCGTTCAGGAACGACTCCGACAGGACCAGGTACGCGTACGTCTGCGTGTGGCCGGCCGGACCACCGTCGGTCATCGCCAGTACCAGGTCGTAGACCCGCAGCAGTTGGACGAGTACGAGGACCACGTTGATCGTCACGGTGGGTGCCAGCATCGGCAGCACGACCTGGCGGAACGTCTGCCAGCGTGAGGCGCCGTCGATGCGCGCCGCCTCCAGGAGCGACTCAGGGATCGTCTGCAGCCCGGCGAGGTAGAGGACCACGTTCACCCCGAACGTCGACCAGATCACCACGAAGACGACCGCTGCGAGCGCCCACTGCGGATCGGACAGGAACGGGATCTTCGAGCGGTGCGCCGCGGTCAGGAGGGTGTTGACCGCTCCTTCGCTGCTCAGTATGGCCGACCACAGGAAACCGATGATGACCGCGCCGAGCACGTGCGGGTAGAAGAACAGGCCCCGCAGCATCGCTTTGACGCGCCCCTGGCCGTTGAGCATGACCGCGAGGCCCAGGCCGAGGACGTTGCAGGCCACGGTGCCGACCACCGCGATCACGAGCGTGACGTATGCCGCGCTCGCCACGTCCGGGTCGTGGAACAGCTGAACGTAGTTGTCCAGGCCGAGGAATTTGGAGTTGTCGGAGAAACCGTCCCAGTCGGTGAGGCTGAGCCGTCCGGCGACCACGACGGGGATGAGGATGAAGGCCACGATCGCCGCCAGTGCGGGGCCGACCATGAAGATGCTGGGCAGGCTGCGGGCGGCGCGTGCGCGCAGCGGGCGCGGGGAAGTGTGGTGAGTGTGACGGGGGCGCTCGGGGACCGGCGGGTTGTCCGACGGTCCAGGAGCGGTAAGCGTCACGTTACTTGGGCGCATTCGCGGCCCACCACTTGTCCATGGCACCCGCCACCTGATCGGCTGTCGTCCCGAGATACATGCTCTGGACCTGGGTGTTGAACTCCGCGGGGAAGCCCGACGGGGAGGAGTTGTCGCCCAGTCCGGGGCCGATCGCCACGGTCTTGCCGCCGGCCTCGTCGAGGAGCTTCGCGATGTCCTTGGTCAGCGGGGAGGCTTCGTAGCTGTATCCGGTACGGAAGTTGCCCTCCGCGCTCAGCGCCTTCGTGATCGCCTTCTTGTCGCTGACCAGGTACTTCACCAGGTCTATTGCCGCGTCCGAGTGCTTGGAGCTCTTGAGCACCGAGTACGGCATGGCCGGGTTGGCCGCCTGTGGCGGCGTGGAGCCGTCGAGCGTGGGGACGGGGAACACGCCCGCGTCGATGCCCGGCTTCGCTTCGGCGAGCGAGGCCGCCAGCCAGTTGCCCATCACCATCGTCGCCGACTTGCCGGCTGTGAAGTTGTTGATCATGTCCTGGTACTTGATGCCGTTGGCGTCCTTGGGAACCAGGCCGTCCTTGATCCAGGACTGGTAGACGCCCAGGTACTTGGCGTAGTTGCTGCCGGCGAAGGTCACGGAGCCCTTGTTCCGCTTCGCGTACCACTGCGGCTCGGTGTTCATCACGTTCGGGTTGGCCATCATCAGGGCCTGCGCGCCGGTGGTCCACTCACCACCGGTCTGCAGCGGCGTGTAACCGGCGCCCTTCAGCTTGCGCAGCGCGGCGGTGAACTCGTCGACCGTCTTGGGCGTCCCGGTGACACCGGCCTTGGCGAAGGCAGCCTTGTTGTAGAACACCAGCGACTGGAGCTGGACGCCGGTACCGGCCATCCACACCTTGCCGTCCAGCTTGGACGCCTCCGCGAACGGTGCGTCCTTCACCCACTGCTCGTCGGGCAGCGGCTCCATCTGTCCGGCGAGAGCCGTGTTCTGCCCGCCGGCGAGGATGTCGGGCGGGCTGCCCGCGGCCAGTTGCTGCTTCAGCGTGTCCTCGATGCCCCTGCCGGTGGGCGCCTCGATCGTGACCTTCACTCCGGGATGACTGGCGACGTACCCCGCCACCAGGTCCTTGTAGAACTGCTTGGTCAGCACCGGAGTGATGTTGACCAGCATGCGGATGTTCTTGTCGCCGCCTGCTGAGTCCGTGCCGGTCGAGCAGCCCGTGAGCAGTGCGGCGGATATGGCGATGGCACCCAGCTTGACCAGGTGCCGGCGAGAAACCGAAACCATCGAAACCTCCATCGATCGCTAATCGCCTATCGCTTATCGATAGCGAGCTCACCATCGAGGACCTGCCGGGCAGCGGTCAAGAGCTGGCAACGGCAGCGTTACCCGTTCGCAACCTACGTGACGGGTGAACTCGGCTTCATTCAGCGGGTTTTGCAAGACCCCTTGACACTCGCTACCGCCGACCCACTACTTGTCGCTCAGCGATTATCGATTAGCCGGAGCATCGTGCAACGAGGGCCCGGCCGGAGGCGCCGTGCGCCCGGACCGAGGGCCCGGTTCCAGTAGGCACCTACGAAAGGCACTACATGTCCAGATTCTCTCGACGTGATCTCCTCAGGGCCGCCGGGGCCGTCGGTGCCGGTGCGTCGGCAGCCCTCATCGCCGGGCCGGCCTACGCCGGTACCGGTGACCGGCGAGACCGGGCCGAGGACCAGAAGTCCTTCTTCGTGGCAACGGACGGGAAGGACTCGAACCGGGGCACGCAGGCCGCGCCATTCGCGACGCCGGAGAAGGCGCGCGACGCGATCCGGGCCTGGCGGCAGGGTGCGCCGGGCCGTGCCACGGCACCGGTGA
Source organism: Streptomyces sp. NPDC088246 (assembly GCF_044741025.1). Classification (NCBI taxonomy): domain Bacteria; kingdom Bacillati; phylum Actinomycetota; class Actinomycetes; order Kitasatosporales; family Streptomycetaceae; genus Streptomyces; species Streptomyces sp. NPDC088246. Next base: position 84,445 of record NZ_JBIURV010000028.1, on the reverse strand, counting down.
CCGTCTTCCTCCGGGGCGGCACGTACCGGCGGACGCGAAGCTTCACCCTCGAAGCGCAGGACTCCGGTGCGCCGGGCCGGCCGGTCACCTACGCTGCCTACAACGGCGAACAGGTCCGGCTCGTCGGCGGCGTGGACCTGCCTGCTACCGGGTTCGAGGCGGTCAGCGACGAGGCGATACGCAACCGTCTCCCGGCCGGGTCACGTGACATCGTCCGCGAGTTCGACCTGAAGGCGCTCGGGATCACCGACTACGGCCAGATCGTCCAGACCGGATACGGCCTGCCGCGCACGGTCACCCCGCCCGAACTGTTCTTCAACAGCGAGGCGATGACCCTCGCCCGTTACCCGAGCACCGGGTTCCTCGCCGTCGGCCAGGTCATCGACCCGGGCGGGAACCCCCGCAGCGTCCTCGGTGACCCCGACAAGATGGCCGCCGAATTCGCCAAGGGGGCCACGTTCAAGTACACCGACCCCCGGCCGTCGACCTGGACCGACACCAGTGACGTGTGGATGCAGGGCTACTGGTTCTACGAGTGGGCCGACGGCAACCTTCAGATCAAGGCGATCGACCCGGCGGCGCAGACGGTCTCCACCAAGACCGCCAGCATGTACAGCGTCAAGGCGGGCCAGCGCTACTACTACTACAACGTGCTTGAGGAACTCGACTCGCCGGGTGAGTGGTACCTCGACCGGGCCACCGGGAAGCTGTACCTGTACCCGCCGAGTGACCTGACCGGCGCGTCGGTGCAACTGTCGCTGCTCGCCGACCCGATGGCCGTCCTCAACGGCTGCTCGAACGTCACGTTCTCGAACCTCACGTTCGAGGGGTCGCGTGGCGACGGCATCGTCATCACCGACGGCACGTCCAACACGGTCGCGGACTGCACCCTGCGGCTCCTGGGCGGTCGCGCGGTCACGATCGGTGACACGAGTGTCTCGGCCGGCCCGCACGGCGGATCGGGGAACGAGGTCCGCGGCTGCCACATCCAGGCCATCGGCCAGGGTGGCATCGCCCTCGCCGGCGGTGACCGGGCCACCCTCACCCCGGCGCGCAACCGGGCGGTCGGCAACGAGATCCACGACTACAGCCGCCTCCAGTTGACGTACAGCCCCGCAGTCGAACTCGCCGGTGTCGGAAACCACGTCGCCAACAACCACATCTACGATGCGCCGCACGTCGCCATCCTCTTCCGCGGCAACGATCACGTGATCGAGTACAACGAGATCAACGATGTGGTGAAGGAGACCAACGACGCCGGCGCCATCTACGCGGGACGGGAGTGGACCGGACGCGGCACGGTCATCCGCTACAACTTCCTGCACGACATCGTGGGCAGCGGCGGATCCCACTTCGCCTCGGGCGTCTACCTCGACGACTGCTTCTGCGGAACGACGGCGTTCGGCAACATCTTCTACAAGGTAGACACCGCCTTCCAGATCGGCGGCGGCCGGGACAACGTCATCAGCAACAACATCATGCTGTCGTCCGGCCGTTCGGTGACGCTCGACGAACGAGGACTCAACTGGGCGGCGGCGAACGTAGCGCCCGGTGGCGCCTGGGGTATGTACAACATGCTGGCCGCCGTTCCCTACCAGGAAGAGCCCTGGCGGTCGCGCTATCCGAACCTCGTGAACATCGCCGACGACCAGCCGGCGTACCCGAAGTACGACGTCGTCGAGTACAACGCGCTCTACACCGTCGCCGCGCTGAGCATCGCCCCGTCCGCGCGCACCTACGGAACGGTTGACCACAATCTGACACTCACTGCCGATCCCGGCGTCGTGACAGTCGTGGACGGGAAGCCGACCCTGGGCAACGACGACCTGATCGCCGCTCAACTCCCCGGCTATCAGCGGATACCCATGAACCGGATCGGACTCTCGTGACCCGCACGGCCGAGAGCCGCGGGGCAGGGAACCGGCCCAGTCAAAGCCAGTAGATAAATTAGTAATTAATCTTGACGGTGGCCCGGTTGCCCCGTCAGTCTGTATCAGCCGAACGAGGCCCGGCCGCCTGGGTCGGGAGGCCGGGCCTCGTTCCGTGGGCGCGCATGCAAAGTCGCAGGCACACCTCGGCACAGCACAGAGCCGCACCTTTCTGGTCACCCTGCAGTCCAACTCGTCGTACGCGTGAGGCAGTAGCCAACCGTCCGAACGGCGCCACCGGCAGAATCGCCAACAGCTTCACCACCCGAGGAGCCGACAGCCCCGTGAACGGAAACACCCGCTTCGCCGACAAGGTGGCAGTGGTCACCGGAGCCGCGTCGGGCATCGGCGCGGCCACCGCCGAACGGCTCGCCGCCGAAGGCGCGGCGGTGATCCTCGCCGACATCGCCGAGGACGCGGGCGAGCGTGTCGCCGCGGGCATCCGAGCAGCGGGCGGCCGGGCCCTCTTCGTCCGCACGGACGTCGCGGACGAGGGCGACTGGGGGCGGATCATCTCCGCGGCGCACACCTTCGGCCCCGTCGACGTCCTGGTGAGCAACGCCTTCACGGTCGACGTCACCCCCGCGCACGAAATGACCGTCACCTCGTGGGAGCGCCAGCTCGCAGTGAACCTCACCGGAGCGTTCCTCGGCTTCCGTGGGGTCCTGCCCGACCTGCGCGAACGCCGCGGCGCCGTGGTGCTCACCTCCTCGGTCCACGCCCACAAGGGCATCCCCGGACATCCCGCGTACGCGGCGTCCAAGGGCGCGCTGCTCTCTCTGTGCGGACAACTGGCGGTGGAGTACGGACCCGAGGTGCGGGTCAACACCGTCCTGCCCGGCCCCATCCTCACCGGGGCATGGGACCGGGTCTCGGAGGAGGACCGGAGGCAGAGCGTCACCGAGACTGCCGCCAAGCGTTTCGGCACCCCCCAGGAGGCCGCGGCGGCGATTGCGTTTCTCGCCGCCGACGAGGCGTCCTACATCACGGGATCGAGCCTGCTGGTGGACGGCGGCTGGTCCGTCGTCAAGGCCTCGGCCTGACCGTCTCCGTACCCATCGCGCACCAGAAAGGCACACAGACATGACGCCATACGCGCGCCGCGGAGTGCACGGCCAGACCGTGGAGACTCTCGCGCGCCGGGTGCTGAGCGGCGAGATCCCCGAAGGAGCGACACTCGATCTCGTGGCGCTGCAGGACGAGTTGGACGTCAGCCTGACCGCCTTGCGGGAATCCCTGAAGGTCCTCGCCGCCAAGGGGATGGTCGATGCGCGCCAGAAACGCGGCACCTTCGTCAGAGCCCGCGCCGACTGGAACCTCCTCGACGCGGACGTGCTGCGCTGGCAGTTCGCGGGTGGCACCGACTCCGGCACCGATCCGGCACTGCTGCACAACCTCGGTGAGGTGCGCGGCATCATCGAGCCGGCCGCTGTCCGGCTGGCCGCCGCCCGCCGCACCGATACCGACCTGGACGCACTCGAAGCGGCCCTCGCCGCGATGGGTGAGCAGGAGGGCGGCGCGGCCCACGCGGTCGAGGCGGACCTCGCCTTCCACCGCGCGCTCCTCGCGGCCACCCACAACGAATTGCTCGAACGCATGGAGATGGTCATCGAGTCGGGCCTCGCGCACCGCGACGAGATCGTGCACAGTTCGCCGCACGGCGAGGACCCCGTACCCAGTCACCGGGCTGTGCTGGACGCCGTACGCGACCAGGACCAGGCTGCCGCCGAACGCGCCATGCGGGACCTGCTCGACCAGGCCGTACGCGACCTCGACCGGGCCCACGGCACCCGGCCGGCCACCGACGAGGGGACCGCGAACCGGTGAAGATCACTCGCATCGAGACCTTCCTCGTACCGCCACGCTGGCTGTTCTGCCGGATCGAGACCGACGAGGGCGTCGTCGGCTGGGGGGAACCCGTCATCGAGGGGCGGGCCGAGGTCGTCCGCGCCGCCGTCGATGTCCTCGCCGAATACCTGATCGGCCAGGACCCGCTGCGCATCCAGGACCACTGGCAGGTGCTCAGCAAGGGCGGCTTCTACCGGGGCGGCCCGATACTCTCCAGCGCCGTCGCCGGTATCGACCAGGCCTTGTGGGACATTGCCGGCAAGGCCTACGGCGCCCCCGTCCACGCCCTGCTCGGCGGCCCGGTCCGCGACGAGGTACGGGTCTACGCCTGGGTCGGCGGCGATGAACCCGCCGAGCTCACCGAGCAGATCACCGCCCAGGTCGAGGCCGGCTTCACCGCCGTCAAGATGAACGCGGCAGGCCGCACACCACCTCTCCCCACCCCTGCCGAGACCGCTGCCGTCATCGACCGGGTGGCCGCCGCTCGCGCGGTTCTCGGCCCCGGCCGTGATGTGGCCATCGACATGCACGGCAGATTCGGACCGGCCGGCGCGCGCCGCGTTCTGCAGGCCATCGAGCCCCTGCACCCGCTGTTCGTGGAGGAACCCCTCCTTCCCGACCAGGGACACCTGCTGTCCTCCTTGGTCGCTGCCACCTCCGTACCCATCGCCACCGGCGAACGGCTCTACGGGCGCGCCGACTTCCTGCCTTCCCTCACGGCCGGCATCGCGGTCGCCCAGCCGGACCTCTCGCACGCCGGGGGTATCTCCGAGGTCCACCGCATCGCATCGCTCGCCGAGACCTACGGTGCGCAACTCGCCCCGCACTGCCCCCTCGGCCCCATCGCACTCGCCGCCAGTCTCCAGATCGCCTTCGCCACCCCGAACTTCCTCATCCAGGAGCAGAGCCGGGGTATCCACTACAACAAGGACGCCGACCTGCTCTCGTACGTCGTGGACACCGACCCGTTCCGCTTCGTCGGCGGACGGGCGCGGCGCACGGCCCTGCCGGGGCTCGGCATCACCGTCGACGAGAACGCCGTACGCGCGGCTGACCGGACCGGACACGCCTGGCGCAACCCGGTGTGGAGGCACGACGACGGCGCCTTCGCCGAGTGGTGAGCACGATGACCACCCTCAGCATCGAGACCGACCCGGCCCACGGCGGACGGTGGACGTCCCTGCGTGCGGCCGGCCGCGAATGGCTCTGGCACCGCGACGAGCCACGCCGCCCCGGCGCCGTTCCGGGCGACGCCTTCGCCGACGCCGGTGGGCTGGAGGAATGCGTACCGACCGTACGCGGCGCACCCGACCACGGCGATGCCTGGGCCCGGCCCTGGCAGCGGGCCGACGGCACCGAGTCCGTCGACTGCCCGGACTTCCGGCTCAGCCGCCGGATACGCAGCGACGGGGACCGCGCAGTGGCCGACTACCGGCTCACGGCCGAACCCGGATACCGCTTCCTGTGGGCCGCGCACGCGCTGCTCGATCTCTCGGAGGAGGCCTGTATCGGGATCAGGGACGGCACGCCGACCCGCTTCTATCCCGACAGCGGCGCTCGGTGGATCCCCTGCTTCTGGCCGTCGCAGCCCGGACGGACGGCCGGGCTCGACCGGCTCGGGCCGGATGACGGGACAGCCGTCGGCGCGATCGTCGACACCCCACGGGTGTACGTACGCGACGGCGCGGCCACGTTGCGTATGGCCGTCGAGGCCGAAGGGCAGCCGGTGTCCGTAGCGCTGTGGCGCAACCTCGGCGGCTTCCCCGAGCAGGAGCCGTACCGGTCCGTAGGGGTCGAGCCCATGCTCGGCCGGGTCTTCGACCTGGCGGCCGCGGAGGACGGGGACGCCGCGTGCGTCCCGCGCAGCGGCGAGGTCCGCTGGCGTCTCACCGTGGCCGCGCAGGTACCGGAGCCGTGGGCACAACCAGCGCCACGGACGGAGCCGGAAACCAACACAGCATCAGAAGACACAGACAGGAAGGGAACTCGCACGTGGATCTGCTGACCGCGCTGCGCACCCACCGGATCGTCGCCATCGTGCGCGGCGACGACGCGGACGCCGCGCTCAGGACCGTACTGACACTGGTGGAGGAGCACCTCCCGCTCATCGAGGTCTCGCTCAGCGGAAAGGACGCACTCGACGTCATCCGTCGGGCCCGCGCCGCCCTGGGCCCCGGTGCACCCCTTGGTGCGGGCACCGTCCTCACCGCCGACGACGCACACGCGGTACGCGACGCGGGAGCCGACTTCGTCGTCACCCCTGCCGTCTGCGAGGCCGTCACGGAGGCCAAGCTCCTCGGCCTGCCCGTGCTCGCGGGGGTGATGACCCCCACCGACATCGTCGCCGCACAGCGGCTCGGCGCCGACGCCTTCAAGATCTTTCCTGCGGCGCAGGCAGGCGGCCCCGGCTATCTGAGGGCACTGCACGGCCCGTTCCCGGACGCGCCGTTCGTGCCGGTCGGGGGAGTGGACGCCGACGCGGCCGGAACCTATCTCGCGCACGGGGCTACCGCGGTGGGTGTCGGCTCGCCGCTGATCAGCGACGCGGCCGACGGCGGCAGCCTCGAAGCACTCCGCGAGCGGGCGCGCGCGTTCCGCGACGCCGTACGCGCCGCCGCCCCCGCGGACGCCGGCCGATGACCGCCGGCACACCGGCCGTCTGCTGGCAGGACCGGCTCGGGCTCGGTGAAGGAATACGCGCGGTCGACGACGGCATCGTCCTCGTCGACATCCTCACCGGGCGGCTGCTGGCCGGACCCGCGGACCGCTCAGCTCCGCTGACGCAACTCGCCCGGCTGTCCGTGCCTCTGGGCGCGGTCGCCCCCGTCCACGCACGTCCCGGCACCTGGATCGCGGCCGCCGGAACCGGTGTCTGTCTGATCACCGCGCACGGGCGGACCGAGTGGCTCGCGCGCCCCGAGGACAGGGCCGCCACGGCCATGCGGATGAACGACGCGACCGCCGATCCGTACGGCAGGTTCTGGGCGGGCAGCATGGCTTACGACGCCGAGGACGGCGCGGGCTCCCTCTACCGTGTCGACCACGAGGGCACGGTGATCCGGGTGCTGGACGGCCTCACCGTCCCCAACGGCCCGGCATTCTGTGCGGACGGCACCGTGATGTACCTCGCCGACAGCGCCAAGGGCATCATCCGCCGGTACCCGGTCGACCCGGACACCGGGCTGCCGGGTACGCCGGACACTTTCGCCACCTTCGACCGCGGCAGCCCCGACGGTATGACGGTGGACGCCGAGGGCGCCCTGTGGACTGCGGTCTGGGGCACCGGCACCGTCCACCGCTACCGCGCCGACGGCACCTTGGACCGGCAGATCCGAATTCCTGCGACGCAGCCCGCCGGGCTGTGCCTCGACGGGGACAGGCTGTACGTCACCAGCGCGCGGCACGGTCTCGCTGCACCCGGACCGCTGGACGGTGCGGTCTTCACCACCCGGGTCGGCGTCCGGGGCCTGCCCACGTGTGCCTACCACCCCGGGAGAACCGAGTGACGACGATTCACACGTCCCGCGAAACCGGCCGGCGGCCGGTGACGGGACCGGTGACCTGTATCGGTGAGACCATGGCCGCGCTGATCCCCGAACCCGCCGCCCCGCTCGACGGCGCCGGTCTGCTCGGGATCCGGATCGCGGGCGCTGAGTCCAACGTGGCGATGTACCTCGCCGACCACGGGGTGCCCGCCCGTTGGGTCTCCGCGCTCGGTGACGACCCGTTCGGACACCGGATCCGCGCCGAGGTGGCCGCATCCGGTGTCGATGTCAGCGGCGTACGCACCGACCCGCACCGCCCGACCGGACTCCTCGTCAAGGACCCCGGCACTGAGGGCACCCGGGTCCACTACTACCGCCGCGGCTCCGCCGCCTCGGCCCTGACCCCGGACCTCCTGGACGACGACGCCGTGCGCTCCGCAGGCCTCATCCACCTGAGCGGCATCACCCCGGCGCTCTCGGCAGGCTGCCGGGACCTGGTCACCGCGCTGCTCGAGCCCGACATTGCTGAACGCCCGTGCCCCGTGAGCTTCGACGTCAACCACCGGGCCGCTCTGTGGGCGGACGGTGCGGCGGCCACCGTGCTGCTCGGGCTCGCCCGACGGGCGGACATCACGTTCGTGGGCCTCGACGAGGCACAGGCCCTGTGGGGAGACGGACTGACCGACGCCTTCGCCGTACGGGACTTGCTGCCACAACCGCCCGTCCTCGTCGTCAAGGACGGTGCACGGGCCGCCACCGCCTTCGACGGCCCCAGAGTCCACACCGTGCCCGCGCCCAAGGTCGAAGTCATCGAACCGGTGGGCGCCGGTGACGCGTTCGCGGCCGGGTTCCTCGCCGGGCTGCTGCGTGGCGAGGAACCCGTACGGGCGCTGCGGCTGGGGCATCTGACGGCGGGCGCCGCACTGCGGGTGACCGGCGACCACGGCCCGCTGCCGGATCGCGCCCGCCTCGCCGAGCTACTCGACGCGGCGCCCGAGGAGTGGGCAGAAGGTGGGTGACCCGGCGATCCGGGCACTGAGCTGAACCGCATTCCGTGCGGCCCTGAAGCCAGGCATGATCGCCTCGGCCGATGGGAGAACACAGGTCCGATGCCTGCACCCCGGCCCCGAGTCGGTACCCCTCCTGGCCGGCCCCCGACGTCCCGGGAGCCGTCCATGACCGGATCCGGGCACAGTCGCGACGTCACTCGCGAGGTCCTCCGCGAAGCAGAACCCGACCGGGCCCGCCGCCCCCGTGTCCACGTCGGATGAGCCGGCCGCGCACCCGAGTCCAGGCCAACGCCTCCGCTTCCCCACGCACCTCCCCCTCACCACCGGGTCAGCCCAGCAGTGCGCTCAAAGAACCCGCGGTGGTGTGCTGTTCGCGGCGCATCGCGCCCCGGGCCAGATGTACCAGCTCTTGTGGCGTGAGGCCGGCGAGCGTGCGGTGAAAATGCGCGATGAGGTCGTTCACGGCCCCGGCCAGCGCTGCGTCATCGTTGGGCCGGGCGGGCAGTCCGTCGCCGTCCAGCAGGAGTGCCTCAAGAACGGCGTACAAGTGGGCGGAGCCGGCCTCGCGGACCGTGAACGAGAGGTGAGCGGACGCGCTCCCCCCGGTGGCTTCGGCCACATGCGCGAACCCCCTCGGTACGTAGAGGACTTCGCCCTGACGCAGAACCACGTCCAGCAGCGGATCCCCCGGGTCGCCGTCCACGCGCTCGGGCTGCCAGTTCCCGTCGGGCGGTCCCGGATACACACGCCACCGCTTCGAGCCGTGCATCTGCACGGCCAGCACGTCGGCGTCGTCGCGGTGCACAGGACGGCCCTGCGTCCCCGGCGGGGTGAGAAAGAAGAACGCCTCCACCTGGCGTTGAAAACACTCCGCAAGCCCATCGGCCAGTTCCCGCACGCCTGCGTGCCACTGGTCGACGTACCGCAGAAGGAGCGTGGCTCCCTCCTCGCCGATCAGCCGGCGCACCGCCCCGGCATCCACGTAGCGGTTGTCGATCCCGCCCAGGACGACACGGGGGGAACAGTAACGCTCCTCCGGTACAGGACCGTCCTCGTGCACAAGCGTCGCGTAAGGGGTGGTGAGGAGACCTGCATCCAGGATTCTGTCCAGCTCGGCGACCGTCAGCATCTCCATCGGGGGTGTGCGGGGATGCAGTACAGCGGGTGTGCGGCGCCACAGGGTGTGATGAAATGCCTGCTCGTCGTCCACAAATCGTGCAAGCGGGTCCATCGTTGACTCTCCACGTTCCATGCCGTCGGCGTGATCAGACAGTCTGACGGTTGCTGTACGCACGCGGTCGTGCCCGGCCGATGACATCATCCGGAGTGACTGCGTCGAGCTGCGCGCTGAGATGGTCCAGGAGGTCGGCCGCGGTGCGCAGCAGGGCGTCATCGTCCAGCGGACGGCCCGGCAGAGCGAGGCCGTCGACGATCCCCTTCAGCAGAGCGGTGCGCAGATGCTCCGCGCCGACTTCCCTCACCACCACTGTCAGATGGGCCGACGAGGAGTCGCCCACGGCCGCGGCGGTGTGCGCGAAACCTCTCGGCACATACAACACTTCACCGGCCTCAAGGACCGTGTCCAGCAGTGGCGCTCCCGGATTCTCCTCGCGGACCGGCGCCCAGTCGCCGTCGGCCGGCCCCGTGTACACCTGCCAGTGCTTGGCACCGCTGAGCTGGATCGCCAGCAGGTCCCCGTCGTCCCGATGCACCGGACCCCGGCGGCCGGGACGACTCAGGAAAAAGAACGCCTCGACAAGACGGCCAAGCCGCTCGGCAACGCCCCTCGTGAGTTCACGCACCGGGGGATGCCATTGGTCGACGTAACGGAACTGCAGGGTCGCACGCTCCTCATCGATCAGTTGCCGGACCGCCGCCGCATCGACGTACCCCTGGGCAGGGCTCCCGGTGATGACGCGCGTCGGACAGAAGCGCTCGTCGGCGATGCTCCCCTGTGCGGTGTACAGGCCGACATACGGAACGCGCAGCAGCCCCGCGTCGAGGAGCGCGTCCACGTCCGAGAGTGTCAGCACCTCCAACGGCGGGTCCTGCGGCCGCAGAAGCACCGGTTCCTTCCGCCAATACGTACCCAGGAGCTGCTCCACGTTCGGTACGCACCGTTCCAGCCAGTCCATTGTTCCGTCCCTCTCTGAGCGGACCCGCCGGTGTGAGCACCGGCGGGTCCCGGACGCGCTTGCGCGCACTCGCGTGCGCGTCGGTCAGCCGATCACATGACGTCGGGGTAGCAATCCCCGCACCCGGCCTCGATCTTCTGGTCCGAGGTCGGGGACGCGGCGGCATCCCCGACAGACGGCACGAAGAACGCCCCTCCGGCAACGGCGAGCGCCGCCACACTCAGCGCGGCACGCTTGGAGATCTCCGCACGCTTCAACGGCTCTACGGCCTGGGAATACGGCATGACCACTCCTTTCCCCGGCAGCGGTTTCCACCGCGCCCGGGTGTTCACTCGGCCCCGGTTCCGAGGCCGAGACAGATCTTGCGTCGGCCCACGTACGGAGGAGAAGCAGCGCTGACGTATTCCATACGCCACTTACGGATCTCTGATGCGCCCTCTCCCTCTCCTACGGTGTCCTATGTTGTGAGTTGCAGGAGTCGTCGTTTGTAGCAGCAGAGGGTGACGGCGAGTCCGAGGACGGCGAGGTAGTTGCGGGGGTGGCGTTCGTAGCGGTGGTTGAGTCTGCGGTAGCCGGTCAGCCAGGACGTTGGGTCGGCCGCGGCCGAGCAAACGAGGAGGGCGGACCCGTAGCACCATCGTCCAGCAACTGGCAAAGGGCGCCGAGCTGACCGAAGGGCACTGTCACGTTGACTGACCGGGTGGGATGATCTTCTGGTTGGTCATGCTGGGAGGGGTCGTGTGGAGGAATCCCGTCAGGCCGCCTTCCAGAGCCGCTCGGCCTTGCACAACACCCACGGAACCGGCAGATGGAACGGGCCGATCTCCTTCCACGACGACGGCACCGTCATGGCCCTGAGCGTCCTCCCCATCCGCAGACGGCAACCTCACTGAACGCACCCGAAGCGTCGTCAACGCCCGCCCCCAGCAGAAGGGACGTAGACGCCCCGACCCGACAGGCCACATCGATCGCCCCGCAGAAAGACCGCCGCGACACGCAGAACCCCCGTCGGCACCTGCCGACGGGGGTACGTATCTCTCACATCGCTCTCACCAACACCGTAGACACTCCTGGACCACAGGGGCCTGACCTGCACTTACGCGCGTCACCTGGACCACCCTGTACCGCACAAGACACGATCTACAACCTGTGCCATGTAGCACCGAGGAAGGTCCCCAGGACGAGGACCGGGGCCTCTTCTGGCCCGTCAAAGCGGTATTGCAGGGTTTCGACGTTCTTCTCACTCACCCCCTCACGCTCCCACATCTCACATTCTCTTCGTGAGCGGGGGCGGGGGCACTCGCCAGTTCTCCCCACATATCCGCAGCCGGCCGTAGATCCTCCACATCCGGCTTCACGTACCAGCGCTTCGTCATGCGGATGTCGGTGTGCCCGGCCCAACGGGCGAGCAGATGGTCCGGCACGCCCTTGTTCGCCAGGTACGTGAAACAGCTCGCGCGGGCGTCGTACTGCTCACGCAGCCGTTCGAGGCCGCCGTACTGAAGCACCACCGTGTTCTCTACGACATCCGTGTTCGAGCCGTGCGTGCCCGCTATCGGCTCGGGTGCATGCTTGTGACCGGTGAAGCGGAACCACGAACTGACCATTCCCTGGTCCGAGAACCCGTGGTAGTGGCCCTCGAACTTGGCCACGACCTTGCGCTTGCGGTACGCGGCAAGTCGTCACGCGAAGCCGCACTGTATCGCAAGATCGCCGGTCAAGGACACTGAGCTTGGGAAGCTGCGATCATTTGCGGCTGCTCCGGGTGCGCAGGGCCGGTGAGCGGCCTTCACACACCGGGCAGACCATCGGGACGTCGAGGACCGCCTGCCCCAGCATGCGGCTTGCACCGCCGCAGGCACGGGTGGGTGACAGGTCACGGCCCCGCTGCTGGGCGCGGTGCCCGCCGTGCGGGCGGGCCCCGCGCTCTCTCAGGTTCAGTGCCAGTACTTCATGTCAGTTCCTCCTTCCCGGCTGTCGTGGGCGCAGAGTGACCTCGAAGCGGTCGAGACCGCGAAGGGTCAGATTGCGCCGGTACTCTGGTTCCGCGACCGCCCGTGCGTCGGGATAGGCCCTGGCCAGGGTCCCGAGGAGCGATCCGGTCAGCCGGATCGCCATGGACGCGCCCAGACAGGCGTGGGCACCGCGCCCGAACCCCAGGTGCGGGTTCGGGGCACGGTCCAGTCGCAGCTCGGTGGGGTGGGGGAAGCGCAGCGGGTCGTGGTTGGCCGCGCCGAGCAGCAGCGTGACCGGGTCACCGGCCCGGATGACGACGCCCGCCAGCTCGGTCTCCGTAACGCAGACACGGGCGTCCGCCTGTACGGGCGCGTCGTACCGGATCACCTCGTCGACGGCGGTGGCCGGGGGCGCCGCGCGGAAGGCGGCCAGGGCCCCGGGGGAGGTCAGTAGAGCCGAGGCGGCGTTGCCGAGCAGCCGGGAAGCGGATTCGTAGCCCGCGTGGAGAACAGCGCGCAAGCTGTTGCGCAGGACTGTCCGGTCCACGCCGGCGGCATCCGAGTTCCGGGCCACGTAGGCGATGAGCCCCTCCTCGGGCGGATCGGCGAGCCAGCCGCCCGCGTACTCGGCGAGTTCGGCCCGCGCGGCGACCGCCGGCTCGTGCTTCTCCGGCCACAGCCCGGCGTCCATCCCGTCGACGACGGTGCGGGACATGGGCGCGAACCATGCCTGGTCGGGGGCCGGTACGCCAAGGAAGGCGGTGATGAACCGAAGCGCCAGCGGTTCGGCCAGCTCCCCGACGAAGTCGAAGGACGGTCGCCCGGCGAGCTCGGCAAGCAAACCTTGGACCTGTCCCTCCATCCAGTCGTGCAGCGCCTGCCGGTCCTGGGCCCGGAAGCCGTCGAGCAGCAGATGACGAATCGCGGTGTGCTCGGGCGGGTCGAGCGTCTGGACGCTCAGCAACGGGGATGGAATGTCCTCGCCCGCACGACGCCAGTCGGAGGCGAATCGTGCGCTGTCGGTGAGTACGGCAAGGCAATCGGCGTGCCGGGTCAAGACCCAGGAGCCAAGCAGTTCATGCCAGAAGACGGGAGTGTTGGCACGCAACTCCGCATAAGCGGGGTACGGATTCCGCAAGATCGACGGACGGGCCAGATCCAGGATCGGATCGATGGCGGCCGCTTGATCCACGACAACGTCTCCCCCCGTGCAGAAGGCCTGGTTGAGGCCGTAAATGCTTCCGGCAGAGCAGTGCGAGGCGACAAAATCACCGGTGGGTGACACGCCTTCACTGGTAAATCTTCGAACTGATCATCGGCGACGCTACCACGCCACTTCACTGAATGGTATGACTACCTGGCTCAGAACTTTCATATGACTTCGGGGAGTTGCGGATGTCCGAGCAGGGCCAGACGACCGTCCACGATGTGCCGGTGAACGTCGCCCAACAGCCCGATCCTTACCCGCTCTTCGAGCGAATCCGGGAACATGGCGTGGTTCAGCGGGTACGGCTGAATCCCACTCTTGAAGTGTGGATGATCACCGGGTACGACGAGGCGGTGTCGGCGCTCACCGACCCGAGGCTCAGCAACAGCCCGGTCAAGGTCAACGGCCTCGCCGAGGAGATGGCCCACCAGGAGCGCACCAACGTACTGATGGCCAGCATGCTGGTGGCCGACGGCGACGACCACACCCGCTTGCGCAACCTCGTGTCCAAGGCCTTCACCGCGCGCCGCGTGGACGAACTGACGCCGCGCATCCAGGAACACACCGACGCCTTCCTCGACGCGTTCGCTCCGCGGGGATCCGCCGATCTGGTCTCCGAGTTCGCCCTGCCGCTGCCCATGGCCGTACTCAGCGAACTCATCGGCATTCCGGCCGAGGGGCAACCGGATTTCGCCAAACTCGCGGTCGGGCTGATTATGCCGCCGAACACCGCGGAGCGGCTCGCCATGGGCGCCCGCGCCCGTGCCGAACTCGTCGATTTCTTCACACCGTTGATCGCCAAGCGCAAGGTGGAACCGCGCGACGACCTGCTCAGCGCGCTGTGCGCGGCTCAGGCCGAGGAACGGATCAGCGACCGCGAACTGCTTTCCATGGCCATCCTGCTCACCCTCGCCGGGCACGAGACGACCGCCAGCCTGATCGCGAACGGCGTCCACGCCCTGCTGCGCAACCCCGACCAGTGCGCCGCCCTTCGGGACGACCCCGCACTGCTCCCCGGCGCGATCGAGGAATTGATGCGCTACGAGGGTCCGGTCAGCCGCGGCGTCGCCCGCTTCACCGTCGAGGACTTCGAGATCGCCGACGTCACCATCCCGGCGGGCGAAATGATCATCGTCGGACTCGCCGCAGCCAACCGTGACCCGGCCCGTTACGACCGGCCCGACATCCTCGACGTCGCCCGACGGGAAGTCCCTCAACAGCTCGCCTTCGGCCACGGTGCGCACTTCTGCCTGGGTGCCCCACTGGCCCGGACCGAGGCCAGGATCGCCATCGGCTCCCTGCTGCGCCGCTTCCCCGACCTGGCGCTGGCAGCTCCGGACGAATCCCTGGCCCGCCGCGAGGGCATTCTGCGCGGGATGGCCACGCTGCCAGTGACCTTCACGCCGCAGAAGTAGGCGCTCACGGGTCCGCGCCGACCCGCTGAACCCTCCCGGCTGGGGTTCGTCGTGTGCAGCCGGAAACGGACGTACCGGAGAGGAAGTCGCCATGGCACCGGCCTCCAGCACAGCGGAGTTCGATGAGATAGCCCCCACATACGACCAGTCGCGCGGCGGAACCGCCCGCGCCGCCGGTTTCGCCGACCAGATGGCACCGCTTCTGGACCCGGCGCACTTGGTCCTCGACATCGGCGTCGGCACCGGCATTGTGGCCGCCGAGTTGACGGCCCGGGGCCATACGGTGTGCGGCGTCGACCTCTCTCCGGGCATGCTCGCCCTGGCCAGGACCCGGCTGGAGCGGCGCGTGGCCGTGGGTGACGCCTGTCGGCTGCCCGTGCGCACAGCGTCGGTGACGCAGGCGGTGTCCACATGGCTGCTGCACACCGGCCCCGACCGCGGGGCCGTCTTTGGCGAGGTCGCCAGGGTGCTCCGTCCTGGCGGTCGTTACCTGGTGATCCCGGCCCGGGGCATGCGCCCCACGGACGACATCGGCCGCATCGTGAACGAGTTGGAGGATCGCCTGGATCCCGCGGGGACCCGGCAGGACGGCCCGGAGGTGCTCGCCCCGATCGCGGCGGCGCAGGGCTTGGTCTACGAGGGCCCGGCCGGCGAGCGGCCCGCGACGTTCACCGTTTCGCCGCAGGACATGGGGCGGTCGCTGTCCGGCGGGCTGTTCACCGGCGCCTGGTCGCTCGGCGAGGACGACCTGCCTATCGTGGACCAGGCCCGCGAGCGACTGCTGGCCCTGCCCGACCCCACCGTGCCCCGGGTGCGGGCGATGACCGACTTCGTCATGGTCTTCACCCGGACCGACGCCTGAGCACGGCGGCCGGGATCTCGCGCGGGCCACCATGAGGTGGCCCTCGGGAGGGCTCTCTCGCCATCGGCACCCAGCTCATGCGACAACATCGCGATCGGCGAGCTGCGGGATCAGCCGTCGTTGTGATGCGGTCGAAATCGAGGTGCTAGCCTCGCCGTTTCGGTTGAGATGAGGCCGGAAGCGGGGAGGAAATACGAAAGTGCCTTCTGAGCTGGGACGATAAACCTTGTCGAGGGGTTCTGTCGGTCCAAGCGGAAGGCACTTTCTGCGTGCCGGGTATCGGTTCTCGTCCCAAGCTCCACGTCTCCACTGACGGTTCGGGGGTGGTCGGGCACGCGGGCGCACGTTTGCTGGCGGATCTTGCCGATGCCACCGGTCTGACCACCGCCTACTCCACTGCGCTCAGGCCGCTGCGACCGCGTGGCACCGGGCACGATCCGGGCCGGACCGCCACCGAATTCGCGGTGATGCTCACCGACGGCGGTGAGGCGATAGCGGATCTGGCCGTGCTGCGGGACCAGGGCGAGGTATTCGGACCGGTCGCCTCCACGCCCACCGCCTGGCGGTTGCTCGCCGACACCGACGGGGCAGTACTCGCTTCGGTGCGAGCGGCCCGCGCCACGGCCCGGAAAGTCGCCTGGATGCAGGCCGCCGAGACCGGCCAGGGCATACCCGCCGTCCAGGCCGGCGGCCGAGAACTTCCCGGCCTGGTCCTGGACCTCGACGCCACGCTGATCACCTCCCGCTCGGAAAAGGAACAGGCCGCACCCACCTACAAAGGCGGCTTCGGCTTCCATCCACTGCTGTGCTTCCTCGCCAACACCGGCGAGGCCATGTCTGGCCGACTGAGGCCCGGCAACTCCGGAGCCAACACCGCCGCCGATCACATCGCGGTGCTGGACGACGCCCTCGCACAGATCCCCGACGCTCACCGGTACAACACCCAGACGGGCCGAGTGCAGTCAGACGATCGAACTGACACCGTGGCAGATACTGCACGCCGTGGCGCGTGGCTACGTACTGGCCGGCCAGGGAATGGGGCGCGGGCTCGCGGAACACTGGCTGAGCCTGAAGTTCTGCGAAGCGCTGGGCAATAATCGCGCCGGTGCCATGGATCTCACTGACAAGGGCCGCACTCCCGAGCGCTGGTACAAGGCCATGCAGGCCCGGGAATTGGCCGTCGGCTTCGGACTCGCTGCGGCAGAACACATAGTGCAACAGAGATACACGGACCACGTCACCTCGATCCTGGACACCAGTACCGTCCTGCGAGCCGGCTGGCCCCTGAACGTCTCACAACGGAACAAGAGCTCACGGCCCCGCCCCGACTACCTCATCGAAGCGTGGAAGCCCGGCGAGCCGTCGAAAATCACACTCGTAGCCTGCCGCGGGAACCACCAGAAGCCGAGCAAGCGGGGCGGGAGGACCCGCAGCACCACCGTCCAGCAACTTGCAAAGGGCGCCGAGCTGACCGAAGGCATGCACATCGGCCCGTGGAACACGACGCCGTGCCTGATGCTGTCCACTGAACTCATGGGGCAGGGCGGAATCGTGGTCAATGCCCTGCAAACGCCTGGCGAAGCCCTTCTGCCCCTCCGCACACCGGGCACTCCGGGAAACGCCGACGCCGAGATCAGAGACAAGCCCGGCATCCCCTAGCCCAACGCCATTCACATTCCCGCCCGCGACGGGAAACAGGCACGGACTGTCGACGGCTTCCAAGTAGCCGAGGGCGACCTCGGCTGGTTCTCCTAGCCCGTACCGGGGCTGCCAACCTGACCGCTTTGGCCGGCGGAGGACCACAAACCGCCAAATACCTCACCACACGCCAGGGACGACAGCACTACGACGTGCCCACCTTCGCCGCCACGTCAAGCGTTGACGACGCAGACATCGAGGTCGGCGGCACGAAATTCGTCGGCACGGACCATGTCTTCCGTATGGGGTCCGTACGCATCGAGGCATTCTCCGGCATGGCCGAGCCCCTGTACGAACTCATCAAAAAGGGCCGGATGGAGGAATACCGTCAGGCCGCCTTCCAGCGCCGCTCGACCCCGCACAACACCCACGGAACCGGCAGCGGCAAACCCGGTTCGGCGACTGGGGAACAGGTCGTGGCGGCGCAGCCACCGCCGCTCACGGCCGGCGAACACTACGTCAGCGACCTGCCGTTCCATTCCAGTGTGGGCTCTCATACCGACCGGGCGGAGACCTGTTCGGGGAATCAGCGCTGATCGAACCCACCGGAGACATGAACTGATGTACGCATCCAGGTCGTTGGGACGTAGGTTGTGCGTTGACAGTTCACGCTTCGGTTGAAAGACGGACGGTACCCATGACCGACCACGCCACGCCGCCCGGACCGGCGGTGCATCAGAAGATCGATACGTCGGTGCCGCACTCGGCCCGGATCTGGAACTACTGGCTCGGTGGGAAAGACAACTACCCCGTTGACGAGGAAGCCGGCGACGCATACAGCGCCGTCTTCCCCGGCATCGTCACCATCGCCCGCAGCAGCCGTGCATTCCTGCGCCGTACCCTCACGTACCTGGTCACCGAGAAGGGCATCCGGCAGTTCCTGGACGTCGGAACCGGCCTGCCGACCGTGAACAACACCCATGAGGTCGCCCAGCGGCTCGCCCCCGAAACCAGGATCGTCTACGTCGACCACGACCCGTTGGTCCTCGCGCACGCCCGCGCCCTGCTCACCTCCACCCCCGAGGGTGCGACCGCCTACGTCGACGCCAACCTGTCCGACCCCGATCGCATCCTGGCGGCCGCCGCCGAGACGCTGGACCTCACCCGCCCCACCGCCCTGATTCTCAGCAACATCCTGGGCCACGTCGCCGACTACGACCATGCGCGCGACACCGTCACCCGCCTGATGGACGGACTGCCGTCCGGCAGCTACCTCGCCATCAACGATGGTTCACGGGGTACCGACGCCGACTACGAACAGGCCCAGGACGCGTACAACGAGACCGGCGCCGTACCGTACTTCCTGCGCCCCGTCGACGAAATCGCGGCGTTCTTCGACGGTCTGGAACTCTTGGACCCCGGGGTCGTGTCGGTCCCGTTCTGGCGCCCGGACCTCACTTCCCCCACCCCGGAACCCATCGGCGAGCACGGCGGTCTCGCCCGCAAGCCGTGACACCTTGACGGACCGGGCCCGCGTACGACTGGACAGACCGCCGTCTCGTGCGAGACGGCGGTCTTGTCACACGCACGCGTGGCCGACGCCACAACCTGCGACGAAAGCCGCTCTCATGGCTGGCGCTGCTCACGGCCCATGCAGCCCTGGTCGCGGGCGGTCACGGGCTCGCCATGCTCTCCCTTCCGGTGGCCGACGAGTTGCCGGACACGGCCGCGGTGCGGGTCGCCGCGCCCCGTCCGGTCCACCGGACCGAAGCGCTCCACCCGAGGAGCCCGGACGACCGGGTGCGCGCCGCTGTCACCGGGCTCATGCACCCCTGAGGCACTCCGGTCCAAGCCTCAGTACGCCGTGACCTGGTCGGGTTCCGGGGCAGGTGCGGTCGCACGGTGCTGTGGGTGGCCACCCGCTGTGGGCCGCGAGCGGACCGGCAAGCAGATGGTCCGGCCGAGGAGTGCGGCAAAGGGGGACCAGCACCAGCGGAAAGGACGAGCGCGGAGAGCATGATGCCGAGCGCCATCGCGAAGGCGACCTGTTCGCTTCCCGGGGTCGTGGCGAGCGTGACGAAGGAGCCGGCCGGCACCAGCCCGGCCGTCGCGATGGCCGGTGCCGTGTGCCGTACCGCGCGGGCCACGACGGCGCGGGCCGGGCCCGGTCGCTGCATCTCCTCCCGGATCCGGTCGGCGATCAGGATGTTGTAGTCGGTGCCCAGTGCCACGACGAACAGGAACAGCACCAGTGGGAGGGGGAAGTTGACGCCCGGCTTGCCGAGGGCGTGCTGGAACGGGCAGGAAGAGCTCCCGGTCGACCAGGGCTCCGCCACGCTCGGTGGCGTAGGCGGCGAACACCCCGGTCCGGCAATTGCCGGTCCTCCCCGACGTGCCGGTGTACTGCCAGCCCACCTCCGCATCCGAGCGTGTCACGTTCCGCGCTCGGCAGTCAGCGTGCGAGGTTACGCAGCAGTCGCACGTATCGACCCCAGTGGGCCGGTCGTGCCACCGTTCCGGTGCAGACGAGTTCTGCGCGGTCCAGGCTGTCCTCCAGGCATGCGTCGTGGAGTGGCCGCCAGATGAGTGGCCAGGTCAGCCGGGCCGGGCCGCGAGCGTTCATGGCCAGGGTGTGGCGCAGCAGTGTGTGCTCCTCGTCGACGGCCAGGACGGTGTATTCGTGGAATCCGTGGAATCCGCGTGGCCCGCTGAAGGTGAGGCGCACCCAGGTGGAGGGGACGTAGGCGGTGACGGTGTAGCGGATGGGGCCGTGCCCGCCGACCGCTCCGGCCGCCAAGGGGCGGTCGAACTCCATGGGGGGCCATTGCTCTCGCGCCCACAGTTTGTCATCGGTGCCGGCGAGGGTGTCGATCAGCGTTCCCACCTCGCTCTCCTTCCTGACCAGTAGGCGTTCGTGAACGTTGTAGACGCCCATGCGTCCTCCCCGAGACCGTTATAGAGGGTTGTCTCTAATATTGTGGAGGATACTCTCTACTACATGGCAAGACCACCGCGCTTCGATATGAACCAGCTCCTCGACGCTGCCGTGCGACGGGCCGCCGCGCTGGGCCCGGCCGGGGTGACCATGTCCGCGGTAGCCAAGGAGGTGGGAGCCCCGAGCGGTTCGGTCTACCACCGGTTCGCCGGGCGGACGGCTCTGCTCGCCGAAGTATGGTTGCGGACGGTCGAGAGCTTCCAGGAGGGCTACTTCGAGATCCTCGAAGCGGATGTCGACGCGCGGCGGGCGGGGCCCGCGGCGGCCCGCCACGTGGTCGCCTGGAGCCGCGCCCACCCCGAGGAAGCCGCTCTGCTCCTCTACGGCGCTGAGGGCTTCGGGCGCTCCAACTGGTCCGAGGAACACCTCCACCGTGCGGACTGCGGCAACCAGCGCGTGCGCACCGCCCTCGCCTCCGTCGCTGTGGCTCTGGGGGCCGAGGGCCCCCAGGCCACCGAGTGTGTCGCTCTCGCCCTGGTCGACCTGCCCCTCGCGCTGGTACGCCGCCACCTGCGGGCCGGAACTCCCCTCCCCGCATTTGCCGAGGATCTGGCCGAGGAATCCGCCGCCGCGCTGCTCGGCGCGTTTCCTGCCGGCTCGGCCTCTACCCGCTGAAGAACCGCCTCTTGGCAATGGAGCGGGACACCAACGTCGCCTGACGACTGACCGCGGGTGGCGGTGGCTGGTGGCCGTGGCCGGGCATGGCGCAGGTGTGGCCGCAGTCGGTGAAGGCGAGGGCGCCGGGGGTGGGGCCGCTGGTGACGGAACCGCTGATGTTGCAGCGTGGGCACGCGGCGTGGGGGCGGCCGTCGTCAGAGGTGTCGAATGTGCCGTCGGCCAGGTTCATGAACTGCTCGCCGGTCAGTTCCGCCATGCCCTCAACACGCGAATACATTGTCCAGGCCCAGTCGGCCGTAGTGCGACCGGGCTGCGCCTCGGGTCCACAGCCGCCTGGCGGCGGTTGGCTACGGTCCTGTCGGCCGGCCCCAGGTCTCGGTCTTCAGTGCTCTTGCTTCATGGTGTTCGGTTGGCTGAGGTGCGGTTGGGGCGTCACCCGTTGGCGGGGGCTGCTCACGACTGCGTGTTGCGCTCTTGGCGCCAGGCCCGCTGGTTGCGGGAGACTTGTTCAAGGGCGCCCTTGAGGGCGGTGTAGCGGTCGCGGCCGATAGTTCGGCGGTGGCGGTTCTCCATGCCGGCGAGGATGGCCCGAGCCTTGTCGATCTCGTCGAGTCCGTGCTGGGTGGGGACGATGAGTTTGGCCCGGCGGTCGGTGGGGTCGGGTTCGCGGCTGACGTAACCCAGCGCGACCAGTTCATCGACGATCGTGCCGACTATCTGTTTGTGCTGCCCGGAGCGCGTGGCCAGGTCGGTCGCCCTCGTCCCGTCGGGGGTGAGGAAGGCCAGGATCGAACCGTGGCGCGGGCGCACGTGGGGATGGCCCTGCTCGGCCAGGGTCTCGAAGAGTTCGTCCTGGATGGCGCGCATCAGCTGCCCGGTCAGCATGCCCAAGTCGTCCGTCTTCCCTGCAGTTCCCACGTGCGTCGCGCCTCCGCTTCGAATGTAGTCAGGATCTTTGACTATACGTATCGGTGGGCGGGCCTGCCGCTGTGGTGTCGTTGCTGTCCGGCGTTGGTCAGTCGGTGGTGGGTTGGTAGAGGAGGAGGACGATGTCGAGGGCGATCTCGGTGGTGTCGGCGACGCCGGGGATGGGCAGGCCGGGCAGAAGGTGGGGGTGTCCTGGTCGAGGCGGCCTTGGCGAGCATGGCCGGGGGACGCAGCGGCAGGCCGGCCACGTCCGGGAAGAACCGCAGCCGCTCCGTCTGCCCCACCAGGGCCCCGATCAGGCTGAACGTGTCGACCAGGGCCGGTACATACGGGTGGTCCTGCACCCCGACCAGATCCAGGCCGCCCTGCTCGGCGACATCGACCAGCTCGCGATGCAGCCCCAAATCCGTGGTGGGCACGAGAGAGAAACCGAAGTCCAGGCGTGCGGTCATCACGCGTTCCCCCGCTCCGCCGTCGGCCAGCCGTGCAGCACCCCGGTCAGGGCCGGCAGCGTCAGACAGGTCATGGCGGTACTGAACGCCAGGGCGGTCACCGCGTCGCGGACCGCCATCGGCGGCCCGCCCAGTCGCGGCAGCAGCACCGACTCGGCTGCCGGCGAGACCGGATACACCGCGGCGGAGGCCGGCACGGCCATCTTCCAGCGCGGAACCTTCGACTCCGACATACTCATCCGCTCCAAAACAATCAAGACATCCGACTGTCGGGACTGATGACTGATTCGTGGGCTGTGATCACCCCGGACGGCGGCCGCCCACCCGGGGTCCACGACTTGGAGACGGCTCTCGTCGGCAGGTTGCGGATACCCGCCGCCCCCTCGCGGCGTCAGCGGCGGCGACGTCAGCCAGGCTCGGCGGAGTCACCCCTGCTTGCCGTAGAACTGGCGGAGCTGGCCGTTGAGAACACCGAAATCCATGTCGAGCGCCGCGTACACGTCACCGGCGAGGGGATGGGCGTTGTCGGCGAGCATTTCCACCGCCACCGAGGAGTAGTCGGTGACGATCACACCGGCCTGCTGCATGCGCAAGATGCCGGTCGTGCGCTTGGTGTCGTTGAAGGTCCCCGAGGCATCGATGACGCCGTAGACGTCATAGCCGTCCGCCGTGGCCGACAGGGCGGGAAGCGCAAGGCACACCTCGATGGAGATCCCCGCGACGATCAGCTTCTTGCGGCCCGTGGCCGCGACCGCCTCCCGTACCCGCGGATCGTTCCAGGCGTTGACCGTGCTGCGGTCGATGACCTCCAGACCGGATGGCAGGACCTCGGCCAGCTCCGGGACCATCGGACCCCACAGGGAGTCGGCCGCAGTCGTGGTTGCCACGATCGGCACACCCAGCACCTTGGCCGCCCTGGTCAAGCCGACCACATTGTGCTTCAGCTCCCCGACGCTGTAGTCGCGCACCGCCGCGAACAGGCCGACCTGGTGATCCACCAGCAGTAGTGCCGCATTCTCGGGGGTCAACTGCTCGGTAAAACGGCTGACCTGACGGGCCTCACTGGTCTGACTCATGGCTGCGCTCCCTCACGGGTTGGTTGCCGGTCCGAACCCGAACCGGCCAGTAGTCACGTTAGTTGATAGTCACGATTCTTGACAAGATTGACGGTGCGGCCACGCCCGCAAGATGCCGATTCCGCGAGCTCGCACCGCTGTAGCAGATGTCACGCGCGACACGATCAAGACGGGCGCCACGATCACGCCTCCGTGGTGCGCCAACGACGCCCCGGACGGCCGGAGTTCGGCGTAGCCATCACGGAAGCGCGCCCACAACCTCTGATTGGCCGGCGAACGCTTCACCCGGCCACTCGGTGCTCAGCGACGCCCGAGGGGCCGGGGCGGCCGAACGGGAGGGGTTTGCGGTGTCGGCCTCATCCGAGGGGTGGCGTCGGCCTGCACGCAGTCTTCGCGTATCCGTTCCCGGCGCCGGTACAGATCGCTCCTGCCTGCGACGAAAAGCACTTCGATGAGGCCGGAAGCCGTACAAGGGGTTGTCTCTCCCGCACTCCCCTCCAGCCGCAGACGCACCGGTCCAAGGGGCTTGACCGCGGCAATCACCTGCCTGGCGATTCCCACCGCTAGCGGCCCAGGACTGCTCCACCGTTGAGGCCGATCACCTGACCGGTGAGGTAGCCGGCGGCGGGGGAGGCTATGTAGGCGACTGCCGCGGCCACGTCAGCGGGTGTGCCGCCGCGGCCGACCAGCGTGTCGGCCACTTTCTGGGCGTGGAACTCTTCGCTCCAGCGGTCGCCGAAGATTTCGGTGTCGGCCACGTATCCAGGGGCGAGTACGTTCACCGTGATCCCGTCGGGGCCCAGTTGGCGGGCCAGACCGAAGGCCCAGCCGTGCAGCGCGGCCTTCGCGGCGGCGTACGAGCCCGCGGAGTGAGAGCCGACGCCGCCGCGCTGGGCGGCGGCGGAGCTGATCATGATCAGCCGCCCGCCGGGGCGACGCAGACTGCCCTGCAGAACGGTGGTGAGCAGAACCGCCGTCAGCAGATTGGTGTCAAGGTCCCGGCGCCAGGCCTCGGCGAGCGCGGACAGGGAGTCATCTGTGGGGGCAGTGATCACGGCCCCGGCATTGTTGACCAGGACGTCCACCGGCCCCAGCTCGGCGATCACCGTCGCCGCCTCGGCGACCTGCCCGGCGTCGGTCAGGTCGGCGGATATCGGGACGACCCTGGGCTTCCCGACCGACTGGTCGATCTCCCTGCGGGCCTGCTCCAGCGTTTCGGTCCGCCGTCCCAGGACAACCACGCGGTGGCCGTCTGCCGCCAGTCGCCCCGCGATCGCCTTGCCGATCCCGGTCCCGCCGCCCGATACCACCGCGAGTCGCTCCTGCACGGTTTGCCCCCTGAGTCGGCCGTTCAGCCTGCGATCGATTATCGGGCAGGCGGCAGGTATCGGCTGCCCCTGCTGTGCGGTCTGCTGGATTCCGGTCAGGGGGCCGCCGCAGATACGACATATACGACAGGGTTCATCGGGTCGGACATGTCGACGGTGATGTCCTGGGTGGGCCGCGGGTCCTTGTTGGTGTGCGTGGTGCCCGCCCACTCGACGCCGGGGCCGAAGCTCCAGCCCGAGATCTTCTGGTCGCGGTCGCCGATGCTGACCTTGCCGGTCTCCAGAGCGGCGCGGCCGCTGCCCAGCCGGCTCAGGAACCGGTCGAGCCCGGCGGACGTGGTACGGAACTCCACGTACAGCCGGCTGGCCTTCCAGTTGTTGGTCTCGTAGTACTGCACGTCCAGAGCGTTGCCGGGCATCGGCAGCTCGAAGATCCGGCGCTGCACCCGGGACGGCCAGCCCTCCCTGAGCCCTTGTACGGAGGCCTCGGCCTCCTTGTTCTGGCCGGAGCGGCGGCTCTGCCCCGCGGAGATCAGCAGATAGCCGGCCGGAATGCCGATGAGCAGCACGATGATCGTCGCCGTGATCAGGCGGCGGCGGATCACCCTGCGCCGGTCCTGCGGCGGCTTGTCGTCGTCGGGCGGCGAGGACTGGCGCGGCAGGACGGGGTGCTCGACTGCAGTCATGTCTGTGGAGATCCCTAGGAGGTGCGAGTGTTGCGCGTGTTACGGATGGTGCTCGCGGCCTGGTCGTAGATCTGCGCGTACCGCTCGTACCGCTCGACGCGGCGACGGTTGGTACGGCGGAATCTGCGGGCCACCAGCCTGGCCAGGTCGGCGGCGCCGACCATACCTGCCTCCGGGCCGAGCTGCGCCTTTGCGATCCGGGCCTCGGGGCGGTAGCCACGGCCGGTGAGGTGGCGCTTGAAGGCATCCCTGGCGGGGCCGATCAGCAGGTCGTCGGCGGCGCTGACGCCGCCCCCGATGACGAAGCAGGAGGGGTCGAGCGCGGCGGCCAGATTGGCGATGCCGACGCCGAGCCACTGGCCGATGTCCTGGAGGAGTTCGACGCACATCGCATCGCCCTCGCGGGCCAGTTCGGTGATGAGGGGCCCGGTGATGTCGGGGATGTTCCCCTTGACCCGCTCGATGATGCCGTGCGCCACCGGGGAGTCGGCCGCGGCCAGCTCCTTGGCCTCGCGGACCAGGGCGTTGCCGGAGCTGTACTGCTCCCAGCAGCCGCGGTTCCCACAGGGGCAGCGGTGCCCGCCGGGCACCACCTGCATGTGGCCGAACTCACCGGCGACACCGTACTTGCCGCGCTTGACCTGACCGTCCTCCAGGATCGCACCGCCGATGCCGGTACCGAGCGTGATCATGACGAGGTGGTCCTCGCCGCGGCCCGCTCCGAAGCGCCACTCCGCCCAGGCGGCGGTGTTGGCGTCGTTGTCGACCATGACGGGGACGACGAGGCGGGAGGCGAGGGCGTCGCGCAGTGGTTCGTCGCGCCAGGCGAGGTGCGGGGCGAAGAGCACCTTGGAGCGGTCCGCGTCCACCCATCCGGCCGCCCCGATGCCGACGGCGTGCACATCGTGCCGGTCGGAGAGGTCCAGGACCAGCTCGACGATGGTGTCCTCGACGACCTTGGGGCTCTTGGACTTGTCCGGCGTCTCGGTGCGCAGCTGCTCCAGGATGTTGCCGTCGGCGTCGACGACGCCGGCCATCACCTTCGTACCGCCGATGTCGATGCCGACGGTGGGTACCCGCGGCGCCGTGAGGTGCGAGCGCCGCTCCCGGGTGCCCACGGTCCGCAGGACGGTGGCGCGGGCGGAGCCGCGGTGTGTGAAGTCGCGGTACGTGCTCATCGTCCCTGCGGGGTCTGGGGGGCCGGGGGCGGTGCTCCCGGCGGCGGACTGCGCCCGTCGGGCTCGATTCTGCCACTGCCGGGGTACCTCGGCTGGCGGACCGGGTTCCCCCGGGCCGGTACCGGCCCGGGGCTACCGGGGGTCGTCGGCGACGGGATGGCCGCCCAGATGGGTCGGCCCCGGGGCCCGCTCCAGCTCGTGGCTGAGCTCCTCCAGCTCGCTGCCGCCCGCCATCTGGCGGGTCAGCTCGTCCAGAGTGATGCTCGCCTTGGTGTGGCTGCCGGACATGGCGCCCCGCTTGAGCAGGACGAACCGGTCACCGACGAGATACGCGTGGTGCGGGTTGTGCGTGATGAGAACCACGCCGAGACCCGCGTCGCGGGCGGCCGCGACGTACTTGAGGACGACCCCGGACTGCTTGACGCCGAGCGCGGCGGTGGGTTCGTCCAGGACAAGGACCTTCGCGCCGAAGTACACGGCCCGCGCGATGGCGACGCACTGGCGCTCGCCGCCGGAGAGCGTGCCGATCGGCTGGTCGACGTCGCGCAGGTCGATGCCCATGCGCAGCAGCTCGGAACGGGTCGTCTCGCGCATCAGCCGCACATCGAGGCGTTTGAAGGGGCCCGCGCCGGTGGTCGGCTCGGAGCCGAGGAAGAAGTTCCGCCAGACCGGCATCAGGGGGACGACGGCCAGGTCCTGGTAGACCGTGGCGATGCCGCGGTCGAGGGCGTCGCGCGGGTTGGCGAGGGTGGTCTCCTCGCCCTCGATGAGGAAGGTCCCCGTGTCGTGCCGGTGCAGCCCCGCGATGATCTTGATCAGGGTGGATTTACCGGCGCCGTTGTCACCGAGGACGCAGGAGATCTCCCCCGCGTGCACCTCCAGCGAGACGTCCGTCAGGGCCTTGATGTTGCCGTAGAACTTGCTGACGTGATCCAGCTCGACGAGCGCCCGGTGGGACGTCTCCCGGTCGGCCGGTGCCTGGGGGGCCGTCATTTCGTCGCCTCCGCGCGCTTGCGTACCCATGCGTTGAGCAGAGTGGCCAGGAGCAGCATGGCTCCGAGGAAGAACTTGAACCAGTCCGGGTTCCACTCCGCGTACACGATGCCCTTGCTGGTCATGCCGAAGATGAAGGCACCGACCGCGGAGCCGATCGCGGAGCCGTAGCCGCCGGTGATCAGACAGCCGCCGATGACGGCCGCGATGATGTAGATCAGCT
The DNA here is from genome assembly GCF_044741025.1 of Streptomyces sp. NPDC088246. Classification (NCBI taxonomy): domain Bacteria; kingdom Bacillati; phylum Actinomycetota; class Actinomycetes; order Kitasatosporales; family Streptomycetaceae; genus Streptomyces; species Streptomyces sp. NPDC088246. The sequence goes on along the minus strand of NZ_JBIURV010000028.1, from coordinate 56,486 downwards.
CGTTGCCGACGCCCTCGCCGGACTGCACCACGTCGAACGAGAACAGCAGATGCTGCCCGGAGACCCAGGCGGCGAAGGCGACCCCGAGGTAGAGCCCGATCTTGGTACGGATCACTGGGACACCGACCGCGCGGGCCGCGTCGGCCTCGCCGCCGACCGCGAAGATCCAGTTGCCGAAGCGGGTCCGCAGCAGGATCCAGGTGGCGACCGCGACGAGCACGGCCCACCACAGAATGGTGACCTTCAGCTCGACGCCGCCGATGGTCCACTGCGAGGCGAAGACCTGCCGGGCCGACTCGAAGCCCTCCATGTCGGCGATGGACTTCGTCGACACGGTCCCGCTGATCAGCTTGGTGAAGCCCAGATTGAGGCCGGTCAGCATCAGGAACGTACCGAGCGTGATGATGAAGCTCGGCAGTTTGGTACGGGTCAGCATGAAGCCGTTGAACGCCCCGATGGCCAGCGTGACCAGCAGCGACACAAAGACGCCGACCCAGACGTTCGCCGTCATCTGATAGCTGAACATCGACGAGATCAGCGCGGAGCTGGTGACCAGCACACCGGCGGAGAGGTCGAACTCGCCGCCGATCATCAGCAGGGCCACGGGAGCGGCCATGATCCCGATGGTGGAGGCCGCGTACAGCACCGTACCGAGGCTGGAGGTGCGCAGGAAGCTGTCGGCGACGATCGAGAAGAAGATGAAAACGGCCGCGGCGCCGACCACCGAGCCGAGCTCGGGGCGGCCGAGCAGTTTGCGCAGCGGCGAGGTGCGCAGCAGCCGCTCGTCCGCCCCGGCCGGGGCGGACGGCCCTGCAACCGTGCTCATCGGGTCCCCCGCTTCGTGTATTCCGCCAGCTCGGCGGCGTCCTTCGAGGTGATGATCTGCGGGCCGGTGAGGACCGGGCGTCCGCCGCCGAGCACATTGCCGTTGAAGCGGTACAGCCACAGCAGGTCCACGGCCTCATATCCCTGGAGGTAGGGCTGCTGGTCGACCGCGAAGCCGAGGGTCTTGTCCTGGAGCGCCGTGGCGACCTTGGCGTTCAGGTCGAAGGTGTCGATCTCGGCCTTGCTGCCCGCGGTCTTCTTCGCCTTGACGGCGGCGTCCGCGAACGGCGCCCCGAGGGTGACGACCGCGTCGATGTTCTTGTCGGCCTGGAGCTTGGCCTCGATGGACGCCTGGACGTCGGGCATATTGGTGCCTTCGACGTACAGGTTCTGCATCTGCCCGTCGAACGTCCTCTTCGCTCCGGCGCAGCGCTGCTCGTGGCCGACGTTGCCCTGCTCGTGCAGGATGCACAGGGCCTTCTTGCGGCCCCGCGTGTTGAGCTCGTCGCCGACGGCCTCACCCGCGATCGACTCGTCCTGGCCGATATGCGTGAGCGCGCCGAACTGCTTGGACTCCGCGGAGCCCGAATTCACCGTGATCACCGGGATACCGGCCTTGGTGGCCTTGGCGACGACGTCCTTCATCGCGTCGGGCTTGGCGAGTGTGACGATCAGCCCGTCGACCTTCTGGTCGATGGCGGCCTGGACGAGCTGGGCCTGCTGCTGCGCCTCGTCGTTGTGCGAGTACAGGAACTTGATGTTGTCCTTGACGGCCGCCTGCTCGGCGCCCCGCTGGACGATGTCCCAGAAGGTGTCGCCGTCGCCCGAGTGCGTGACCATGGCGAAGGTCCAGCGGGGCGTGCTCACCGCGGACCGGCCCTCGGCGGCGGCCTGGGCCGCGCGCTCCTCCGCCCGCTTGCCACCGGTGCTGCTGCATCCCACGAGGGAAGCCCCGAGCACCGCCGCAAGCACGGCGCCCATCGCACGTACCCCTGTCCGAACCCTTGCCACGACGCCGTGCCCTTCTTGTGCTGCTCGCTGTGCTGCTTGGTGGGGCCGGGGACGATTCACACCCTGCCCGGCTGGCCAAGTATCCCCGAGCCGCCGACTGCGCCGCCCGGCAGGGGCGAGGCACGTGTGTCGGCACCGGGTGTGCACAGCGGCGCGCGGGACGGTCATCGGGTGCCGCGCGCAGTGTATTCCTCCAACTGCGGCACGTCGTCGGCGGTGACGATCGCCGGGCCGGTGAGCACCGGCTTTCCGCCGCCGATGACGTTTCCGTTGGTCCTGTTCAGCCACAGTTCGTCGATGGCGAGATAGCCCTGGAGGTAGGGCTGCTGGTCGACGGCGAAGCCGACCTCATCGGCCTTCAGCCGCTTGACGACCTCGGCGTTCAGATCGAATGTGTCGACCTCCGCCCTGCTGCCGGAGCCCTCCTTGGCCTTGACGGAGGCGGCGGCGAAGGGTGCGCCCAGGGTGACGATCGCGTCGATGCCCTTGTCGGCCTGGAGCTTCGCTTCGATCGAGGAGGTGGAGGCGGGCATGTTGGTGCCCTCCACATTGAGGTTCTCGACGGTGCCCCTGAAGGTCTTGCGCACACCTGCGCAGCGCTCTTCCAGCGACACATTGCCCTGCTCGTGGATGATGCAGACGGCCTTCTTGCGGCCCCGCGCGTCGAGCTCCTCGCCGACGGCCTCACCCGCGACCCTCTCGTCCTGACCGATGTGCCCGAGCGCGCCGATCTCCTTGGAGAACTGCGCGCCCGAGTTGATGGTCACGACGGGTATGCCGGCCTTCACGGCCTTGGCGACGACGTCCGTGACCGCTTCCGGCTTGGCGAGGGTGACAACGATGCCGTCGACCTTCTGGTCGATGGCGGCCTGGACGAGCTGGGCCTGTTCCTTGCCCTCCTTGTTCGCCGAGTACAGGAACTCGACGTTGTCCTTGGCCGCCGCCTGCTTCGCGCCGCTCTGCACGATGTCCCAGAAGGTGTCGCCCTCCCCGGAGTGCGTGACCATCGCGATCTTCATCCGGGGAGTGGAGACCGCCTTGCCCCCGCTGCCGCTTGCGTCCCGGGGCTTCTCCTCGGCGCTCCTGCCGCCGGAACTGCTGCATCCGGTGGCGGTGAGGCCGATGCCGATGGCGGCCGTGGCGATCAGGATTGCCGACTTGCGAAATCTGCGCATCGTGGGTCCGCCCTCTCTCCCCGCCGCCCGAATGCGGCTGGCGGCAGTTCTAGCGGTGGGCGCCTTGGACGTCAACGGGCCCCGTGGCCGTCGTCACCGCACGAGCAGCTGGAAATCGAAGGAGTAGCGCGAGGCCCGGTAGATGTGGGAGCCGAACTCGACCGCCCGCCCGGTGTCGTCGAAGGTGGTGCGCTCCATCGTCAGCAGCGCGGCCCCCTCTGCCTCGGCGAGTGAGGCCGCCTCGTCGGCGGTGGCGAGCCGGGCGCCGATGGTCTGGCGGGCGCTGTGCAGGGTGATGCCCGCGCCACGCATCATCCGGTAGAGGCCGGTGGTTTCCAGCCGTTCTGTGCCCAGGTCGACGATCCCGAGGGGCAGGTGGTTGCGCAGGAGTGCCAGCGGCTCGTCGTGCGCGTACCGCAGCCGCTCGACGAGGTGTACGTCGGTGCCCTCCGCGACTGCGAGTGCGTCGGCGACCGAGGCGTCGGCGGGCTCGACGGTGTTGCGCAGGACGTGGGTCGTGGGGTGCCCGCCCGCGGCCTCCAGGTCGTCGTACAGGCTGCTCAGTCCGAGCGGGCGCCTGACCCTGCTGTGCACGACCTGGGTGCCGACGCCGCGGCGACGGACCATCAGCCCCTTGTCGACCAGTGACTGGATGGCCTGGCGGACGGTGGGCCGGGACAGGCCGAGCCGGGCCGCGAGCTCGATCTCGTTGCCGAGGAGGCTGCCGGGGGCGAGCCGGCCCTGCTCGATGGCCGCTTCCAGCTGCTGGGCCAGCTGGTAGTAGAGGGGAACCGGACTGGAGCGGTCCACGCCGAGTTCGAGTACGGCCGGGTCGGTGGTGGGTTTGGGCACGCGTGGAGGGTATCCCTCACATCAGAACCTCCGGTAGTCAGGTCGTTCTGTTGTCCGGACAGCATGAACACCGAACAAATCCCTACTTTGTCAGGACATATAGTTGACAGAGCAGTCAGTGGGCGGCACGTTGGGTCCATGCGTATCGGACTCATCGGCACCGGCCGGATCGGTTCCTTCCACGCGGGCGTGCTGGCCCGCCATCCCGAGGTGGACGCCCTGGTGGTGACGGACACCGACCGGGCGCGAGCTGCCGAGGTCGCGGACCGCGTCGGCGCGACGGCCGCGGTCGGCGCCGCCGAGCTGTTCGGCGCGGGGGTGGACGCCGTGGTGATCGCCTCGGCCACTTCGGCGCACGCGGAGCTGATCGGGCGGGCCGCACGGGCGGGGCTGCCCGCGTTCTGCGAGAAACCGATCGCACTGGACCTGCCGGGGACACTGAGCGCGCTGTGCGAGGTCGACCGGGCGGGGAGCGTCCTCCAACTGGGCTTCATGCGCAGGTTCGACGTGGGGTACGCGGCGGCGCGCGCCGCCGTGCGGGCAGGGGTGCTGGGCAGGCTGCACACCGTACGGGCGATGACCATGGACCCCGCACCGCCGCCCGCCGCGTATCTGCCGCTCTCCGGGGGGCTGTACCGGGACTGTCTGGTCCACGACTTCGACATGCTGCGCTGGGTGACGGGCCGCGAGGTGACCGAGGTGTATGCCACCGGATCGGATGCCGGGCCCGAGATGTTCCGGGTGGCCGGCGACGTGGACACGGCGGCGGCCCTGCTGACCCTCGACGACGGCACCCTGGCCACGGCGACGGCCACCCGCTGCAACGGCGCCGGTTATGACGTACGGATGGAACTGGCGGGCGAACTGGACCAGATCACGGTCGGCCTGGACGACCGGACACCGGTCACCTCGGCGGAACCGCAGGGCCCCGCCGCGCCGCTCAGCCCCTGGCCGGGCTTCCTGGAGCGGTTCGCCCCGGCGTACGAGGCGGAACTGGACGCGTTCGTACGGGTGGTGCGGGGCGAGCTGCCCAATCCGTGCGACGGGCGGGAAGCGTGGTACGCGCTGCTGATCGCGGAGGCGTGCGAGGTGTCCCGCCGGGAGCGGCGCCCCGTGCGGATCGCGGAGATCGCCGACGGAGCAGCCGTCCGGTCCGGCGCTCGCGCCGCCGGATGAACTGCCGCTGACCGGCCGCCGGGGGCGCGGTCAGGGCACTTCAGGACGGTGCGGCGGACAGTACGGTCCCCTGGGCGACCGCGCAGAGCGTCTTCGCCCCGTCCTCCCGCGCGGCGAACAGCTCGCAGCGGACCACGGCCTGACGGCGGCCGGTGTGCACGACATCGGCGTGGGCGATGAGCGTGCGGCCGGTGGCGGGCCGTATGTACTGGATGGAGAAACCGCCGGTCAGCACGGCCGGCCCGAGGGTCGTCCCGGCGGCGAAGGTGATCGAGTTGTCGGCGGCGTAGGCCAGGACTCCGCCGTGCAGAAAGCCGTTCTGCTGCTGGAGTTCCTGACGGATGTCCACTTCGAGTGTGGCGGCGCCGTCCCCGAAGGCGGTGATCCGCGCCCCGACGAGCCCACTGAACGGCTGGCTCTCGAGGACCTTCTGCGCCATCTGCAAATCAAGTCCGGTCATGACAGAGCTTTTTACCTCACCAGCGGACGGGCAGCTCGCGGACCCCACGGATCAGCATCCCCGGGAGCCAGTCCGGCTCCCCCGCGTCCACGTCCAGTGCGAGACCGGGGCACCGCTCCAGCAGCGTGCGGATCGCGATCCGGCCCTCCATCCGGGCCAGCGGCGCACCCAGACAGAAGTGCAGGCCGTGCCCGAAGGCCAGATGGCCCCGGGTGTCGCGGCGGATGTCGAAGCGGTCCGGTTCCGGGTAGCGGCCGGGGTCGCGGTCGGCGCCCGCCAGAGAGATCAGAACCGGCTCGCCCGCCGGAATGACCCGCTGCCCGATCTCGACCGGTTCGCGGGGGAAGCGGAACGTGGCGGTCTCCACCGGTCCGTCATAGCGCAGCATCTCCTCCACCGCGCCGTCGATCAGGCCGAAGTCGGCACGGAGTACGGCCAGTTGGTCCGGGTGGCGAAGCAATGCCCGTACTCCGTTGGAGATCAGGTTGACCGTGGTCTCATGGCCGGCGACGAGCAGCAGGAAGGCCATGCCCACGAGCTCGTCGGGCGACAGCCCGTCCCCCTCCTCGTCGCGTGTCCTGACCAGGGCGCTCATCAGGTCGTCACCCGGCGAGCACCGCTTGTCCTCGATGAGCTCGGCGAGGTACGCGCCCATGGCGGTCACCGCCTCGCGCTCCTGCTCCGGCGTGGACGGGGTGACGACGTCGTTCGACAGTTTGCGGAAGGTGTTCCGGTCCAGGTCCGGCACACCGATCAGTTCGCAGATGACGGTCATCGGCAGCGGGAACGCGAGCGCGTCCACGAGATCGGCGCGCCCGGCGGGCACCATCGTGTCGAGGAGCTCGTCGGTGATCTGCTGGACGCGCGGGCGCAGGGCCTCGACCCGGCGAGCGGTGAACTCCCGGGTCACGAGCTTGCGCAGCCGGGTGTGATGGGGTGCGTCCAGCTCCAGCATGTTGGCGAAGATCGGATCGTTCCCCTCGGGCCGGTCCACCAGCCCCTGCCACTCCTTGCCGAACCGCTGGTCGGCGAGAGCCGCGCGGCCCTCGCCGTACCCGACCACGAGCCAGATCCGCTCGAATTCGTCGGTACGGATGGTGTGCACGGGACCTGCGGCGCGCAGCTTCTCGTAGTACGGATAGGGATTCGCGGTGAAGTCCTTGACCCCGCGCAGATCTACATCGACGTGGCTACTGGCATCGGACATGGGATCGCCCCTCCCGGTCTGATCGGCTCGATCGCTCGCGATCGACCGGTTCAGACTATGCCGCCGGGCCTGCGCCGTCGTCGTCCAGCAGGCCCGCATCGTGTACCAACAGCGCGATCTGGACACGGTTGTTGAAATCGAATTTGGCCAGGATCCGGGACACCTGCGTCTTCACGGTCGCCACGCTCAGGTAGAGCGTGGTGGCGATCTCGGCGTTGGAGCGGCCGCGTCCGACGGCGATCGCGACCTCGCGTTCCCGGTCGGCGAGCGTGGCGATCCGCCGTCGTGCCCGGTCGGCGCGGTCCACCCGGCCGTCCCGGCCGCCCCCGGGCCCGGAAACGGCGGACGCCGCGCCGCGCGGGACGGCGGCCCGGGCGCATCCGGCGCCACGGTTTCGCCGCCGCTGCGCGGGGTGCGGGAGGCGATCCGTCCCGGTGGGAGCCGCGTCCGCTCGGCGCGGACCCGATCGGCTCACTCGGTCTCACTCGTCGAGGGCGAAGGATCCGAACTGTGCACGGCCGGTGGGCCGGTAGGTGTGGATCGAGATGCCGTTGGGGGTCGTGCGTGCCCCGGTCTGTTCGAAGGCGGTCGGCAGCCCGCCGTCCGGGAAGAGCCGACGGCCCCGGCCGAGCACGACCGGGTGGACGAGGAGGTTGTACTCGTCGATCAGGTCATGCGCCATCAAGGACCGGGCGAGGGCCCCACTGCCGTGGATCTGGAGTTCGCCGCCATCCGTGCGCTCCTTGATCCGGGCGACCTCCTCGACGACGTCGGTGGAGATGACGGTCGTGTTCTGCCAGTCCGCCTTCTCCAGGGTGGTCGAGACGACGTACTTGGGGTACCGGTTGAGGCGGCCGGCGACCGGGTCGTCGGGGTCGGTCACCCTGGGCCAGTGCGCGGCGAAGATGTCGTACGTACGGCGGCCCAGCAGAAACGCGGCGCACCGGTCGAACACCTCGGTCATGAACTGCCCCATTCCCTCGTCCGCGAACGGTACGAGCCAGCCGCCGTACTCGAACCCGCCGCTGGTGTCCTCGTCGGGGCCGCCGGGCGCCTGCATGACACCGTCGAGCGAGAGGAATGTGGTGAGAGTCAGCTTCGTCATGGTCCTTCTCCTGGTCCGGAAATCGATCGCTTCCCCCTTCTGACCTCACTCTGGTCCGGAACTCATCGGTCCACCCGTAGAAACCCCGCTCCCGGGTGCATCGGGGTGGGCGTCCGATTCCCGCCGGTTTCCGCCGCGCAGAAGATCTTTCCTTGTCCATGTCGAAAGACCCGGACGTCGAAAGACCCGGGCGTCGCAGGACCCGACGCCGGGCAGGACCCGGCCTCACGGACCAGGAGACCTACCATGACCACGACCAGCATCACCACGACCACCGGCTCGAACAGGGCCGCACTCGTCACCGGCGGCAGCCGGGGCATCGGTGCCGCGACCGCCCTGCGGCTGGCCCGGGACGGCGCCGATGTGGCGCTGACATACGTGCGGGACGAGGACGGCGCGCAGGCGGTCGTCAAGAAGATCCAGTCGTACGGCCGTCGCGGAATCGCCCTGCGCGCCGACTCGGGCGACCCGGATGCCGTTCCGGCGGCCGTGCGCCGTGCCGCTGACGCGCTCGGCCGGCTCGACATCCTGGTCAACAACGCGGGCATCGGCGTCCTCGGCCCCATCGAAACCCTCACCCCCGCCGACGTCGACCGGGTGCTCGCGGTCAACGTACGGGCGGTCTTCCTGGCCTGCCGCGCGGCGGCGGGCCTGATGGGGAACGGTGGCCGCATCATCTCCCTCGGCACGGCTCTCAGCCGGCACGCGGGCGGTCCCGGCTCCACCCTCTACACGATGAGCAAGTCGGCGCTGGCCGGCCTGACCAAGCCGCTCGCCCGCGAACTCGGCCCGCGCGGCATCACGGTCAACCTGGTCCAGCCAGGTCCGGTCGACACGGACCTCAACCCGGCCGACGGCCCGTTCGCCGCCGGACAGGTGACCGCGACCGCACTGGACCGGTTCGGCACCGTGGACGAAGTGGCTTCCCTGATCGCCTACTTGGCCAGTGACGAGGCGGCGTACATCACGGGTACGGAGGTGACGGTGGACGGGGGCCACGCCGCTTGACCCGGCTTCGCAGCGGCAACCCGCCGGCCGGTCTCCCGGTCCTCGGCCTGATCCGGCGGGGCCACGGCCACAACCGGGGCAACGAGGTCATCACCCAACTGCGCAGGGGACCGTGGGGCTGTGAGCCGGGCTCACCCGCACGGTCCATGTCTCGCGCCCCGGTCCGCCCTACCCTGGCCAGTGAGGTTTCCGAACGAAAAGGGAGATCATGACCGAGACCCCGGTTCACACCCTGAACGACGGCCGCGCCATTCCCGCCGTCGGGCTCGGCACCTGGCCGTTGGGCGACGACGCGGCGGAGAAGGCCGTCGCCGGGGCTCTGGGCCTCGGCTACCGGCTCGTCGACACCGCGCTGAGCTACGGCAACGAGACCGGTACCGGCCGCGGGATCGCCCGCAGCGGCGTGCGGAGGGAGGACGTCTTCGTCACCACCAAGGTCCCGGGCCGGCATCACGGTTACGAGCCGACGCTGGCGTCGTTCGAGGAGTCTCGGCGCAGACTCGGGCTGGAGTACGTGGATCTGTATCTCATCCACTGGCCGTTGCCCCGGCTCGATCTGTACGTCGACACCTGGAAGGCGCTGATCCGGCTCCGCGAGGACGGTCTGGTGCGCTCGATCGGCGTCTCCAACTTCACCGCGGCCCAGATCGACCGGCTGGAGCAGGAGACGGGGGTGCTGCCGGCCGTCAACCAGATCGAGATGCACCCGCGTCTGCCGCAGGACGAACTGCGGTCCGCGCACGCCGCCAAGGGCATCGTCACGGAGAGCTGGAGCCCGCTCGGCCGCGGGCGCGATCTGCTGGCCGCCCCGGGGCTGGTCGCCGTCGCCGAGGCGCACGGCGTGACGCCCGCTCAGGCCGTGCTGCGCTGGCACACCCAGCTCGGTGCCGTACCGATCCCCAAGTCGGCCGATCCGGGACGGCAGCGCGAGAACCTGGACCTGTTCGGGTTCGAGCTGACGGCGGACGAGCTGGCCCGCATCTCGGCCGGGCCGAGGCAGCGGTTCGGCGGGGATCCCGAGGGCCACGAGGAGTTCTGAGGGCCTGTCGCGTCGGTGTGGGTCCGTGCCGCCGTGTCCGCGTCACTCGGCACGGACACACCGACGTGCGGATCACCGCGAGCGCGGGGTGAGCTCCGCCATCCGGGACCAACCCTCGCCCGGCACCTCGACGTTGATGATCTCCGGAGTCTGGGCGACGAGATCCGCCATCGTGTCCATCGCCGCGGCGAAGTGCTGCGACTTCACATGGGCCTCCCCGGCCTCGGGGGAGGCGAAGGCCTCCAGCAGGACGAACTGGTCCGGGTTCTCGACGCTGTACGACCACTCGAAGAACACATTGCCGGGCTCCTTCCGGGTGGCGAGGGTGAAGTCCTCGACGGCCGGGAGCCAGTTGTCGCGGTCGGCGCTGTGGACGGTGAATTTGACGGCGATGAAGATCATGCCCCTAGGATCCCATATGCCTTGGATGCGGACTGATCGGGCACACCCGGATGGAGCCGGACGGGCTGAATATCGGCCCCTCCGGCTCCCGGGTGCGCCGAAGATCCTAACCGCCGAGCTCGCGGTGGCGCGCGGCCAGTCGCGTGGCACCCTCCTTTGTCGGCGAGCCGAACAGCCGCAGCCGGGAGATGCCGCCGTCGGGGAAGATGTCGACCCGGATGTGCGTGGCCCGCACCGCCTCCGGCAGGACGAAGCGGTGGTTCGTGTCGGGCTGCAGCCGGATCCGGGGCAGCACCTCGGTCCACTCGGCGCTCTCCCCGTCGCATGCGGAAAGGCTCGCCCAGCCCGCCGAGTTGCCCTTCAGATACGCGGTGTCGATCTCGACTGCGCGGATCTCCGCCTGCTCGACGAGCCGGTAGCGGATCCAGTCGTTGCCCTTGTCGCGTCGGCGACGGGTCTCCCAGCCGTCGTCCATCTTGCGGGACCTGCCCGGCTGGATGGTGTTGGTGGCCGGGGAGTAGAAGCGGTCGGAGGCGTCCTCGACCATGCCGCCGTTCTCCAGGGCGACCAGATCAAAGGTGCCGAGGGCGGCCAGCCAGGCGGGGTCGGGGGCGACCTCGCCGTACACCCGGAGTCGGGCGATCCCGCCGTCGGGGTGCTGATTGACCCGCAGATGGGTGACACGTTGCTCGGCCGCGACGACGAAGCCGTTGGCCGCGTGCCCGCCAACGGCTGTACGCGGCACGAGCGTTGTCCACTTCACGCTGGGCGCGAGGAGTTCCCCGGGCGACGGGGAGCCGGGGACGCAGGCCGCCTCGACGGAGACGGCCTGCGGGTAGTTGCCGCGGAAGTGGGCGGTGTCGACGATGATGCCGCGTACGACTCCGGGCGCGCCGAGCCGCACGAGTGCCCAGTCGTGGTCCTCGTCCGTGGGGTGAGGCCGGTCGGCGCTCGCGCCGCGTCGGCGGCGGGTCTCCCAGCCGTCCATGATCTTGCCCTTGTGGCCGAAACGCTCGGGATCGAACTCGGCGGGCTCCGGCTTCAGCAGATTCTCGCGCTCGGCGAAGAACTCGTCGTTGGCGGCGATCACTCCCGCGCCGAGCCGCCGGTCGGCGAGGTCGACGAGGTCGGTGAAGGGGAAGTCGGCGGTGCGGTAGTCGGCGTACGGATCGCCGCCGCCGTACGGATTCGCGTCACCGGTGAAGCGGGCTGTCGCCGTCATGGTCAGTGGTTCCTTTCAAGGAGGCGTCCGGTGGGTTCGGCGACGGTGCCGTCCGCCGCGATCCTCGCGCCGCGCAGCCAGGTCGATCTCACGACGCCGCGCAGGGTCCTGCCGGCGTAGGCGGTGACCTGGTTGCGGTGGAAGAGTCCGGCGGGGTCGACGGTGAAGGTCTCGTCCGGAGCGAGGACGGCGAAGTCGGCATCGCGGCCGGCCGCGATGGCGCCCTTGCGGGTGAGCCCGGCCAGCTCCGCGGGTGCGGCCGACATCCAGCGGACGACGTCGTCGAGCGAGTGGCCGCGCTTGCGGGCCTCGGTCCAGATGGCGGGGAGCCCCAGCTGGAGAGAGGAGATGCCGCCCCAGGCGGAGGCGAAGTCCGGCGTCTTGAGGTCGGTGGTGCACGGCGAGTGGTCGGAGACGATGCAGTCGATCGTCCCGTCGGCCAGCCCGTCCCACAGCGCGTCCTGGTTGGCGGCCTCCCGGATCGGCGGGCAGCACTTGAACTCCGTCGCGCCGTCCGGGACTTCCTCGGCGGTGAGGGTGAGGAAGTGCGGACAGGACTCGACGGTGATCCGTACGCCCTCGCCCTTGGCGGCGGCTATCAGTGGCAGCGCGTCACTGGAGGAGAGGTGCAGCACATGAACCCGGGCGTTCAGCCGCCTGGCGTGCGCGATGAGCCCCTCGATCGCGGTGTTCTCGGCGTCACGGGGCCGGGAGGCGAGGAAGTCGGCATACGCGGGCCCACTGCGCTGCGGTGCGGAGGCCAGATGGCGCGGGTCCTCGGCGTGCACGATCAGCAGCCCGCCGAAGCCGGCGATCTCGGCCATGGACCTGGCCAGCTGCTCCTGGTCGAGCTCCGGGAACTCATCGACGCCGGAGGGCGAGAGGAAGCACTTGAAGCCGAACACCCCGGCCTCGTACAGCGGGCGCAGGTCCTTGACATTGGACGGGATCGCTCCGCCCCAGAATCCGGAGTCGATGTGTGCCTTGGGGGCGGCCACCTGTTGCTTGGTGCGCAGATGACCGACGGTCGTGGTCGGCGGGAGGGAGTTGAGCGGCATGTCGAGCAGGGTGGTGATGCCGCCCGCCGCCGCGGCGCGGGTGGCGGTCCAGAAGCCTTCCCACTCGGTCCGGCCGGGGTCGTTCACATGGACATGGGTGTCGACGAGTCCGGGCAGCAGGACGTCGTCACCGAAGTCCTCCGACCGGGCACCGGCCGGCACCTCGGTGTCGTACGGCAGGACGGCGTCGATTCTCCCGTCGGCGACGGCGACCGCCGCGGGACGCGTCCCGTCCGGGGTGACGACACGCGTCGAGCGCAGTACCAGATTCACGTCCGCTCCGGACACCCGTGCTCCTCACTTCGGACTTTCGACCACTGGCAAATTCAACGAACTGTTGAAGGAGTCTTCACTCGGGATTCGGGCCCGTCAAGACCCCAGTTTCCCCGCCGGACGGCCGGTGGACCACCCGCGCCCGCAACTGTAGATTTCCACAAAGTAAAAGACTGATTCCGGAGAGCGGAACGTAACATGGGACCAGTGCGACGCCGCAGAACTGCCCCGCCGACTGCAGACACCGGGACAAACAGGCTCTGACCGGCCAGGACGCCGCACCCGGAGCGGTGGGCCGATCGGGAACCGCCCGGTAGGCTGCTGCCTTGCTCTTCCGCCTCGAAAGGACCGTTGACGTGCCGCCGTCCCACGCCAGCACATCCGACTCCAAGCCCGCCGCTTCCAGCGGTGGTGTGCAGTCCCTTGAGCGCGCCTTCGATCTGCTGGAGCGGATGGCGGACGCGGGGGGCGAGGTCGGGCTGAGTGAACTCTCCGCGAGCAGCGGACTCCCGCTGCCGACCATTCACCGGCTGATGCGCACGCTGGTGCTCTGCGGATATGTGCGCCAGCAGCCGAACCGGCGCTATGCGCTCGGCCCGCGTCTGATCCGGCTCGGCGAGTCCGCGTCCCGGCTGCTCGGCACCTGGGCCCGCCCGTATCTCGCGCGTCTGGTCGAAGAGACCGGCGAGACCGCGAACATGGCGCTGCTCGACGGCGACGAGATCGTGTACGTGGCGCAGGTGCCGTCCAAGCACTCGATGCGCATGTTCACCGAGGTGGGCCGCCGGGTGCTCCCCCACTCCACGGGGGTCGGCAAGGCACTGCTGGCGCATACGCCTCCGGAGGAGGTGCGGGCCCTCCTCGCCCGTACCGGAATGCCGGCCGCCACCGAGAAGACGATCACCACTCCTGACGGCTTCCTCGACGCACTGGAGCAGGTCCGCAGGGTCGGCTACGCGGTCGACGACAACGAGCAGGAGATCGGGGTGCGCTGTCTGGCGGTCTCCGTACCCAACTCCCCCACCTCGGCCGCGATTTCGATCTCGGGTCCGGCGGGCCGGGTGACGGAGGCGGCGACGGAGCGGATCGTGCCGATTCTGCAGCAGGCCGCGAAGGACCTCTCCGACGCGCTGGCCGGCAGCGGTCCCACCGGCTGAGATGTCATGGGGCCGGGCTCCCCATGACGCCTCAGGTCGATACGGGTCATGGGGGCCGGGCTCCCCCATGACGCCTCAGGTCGCTACGGGCGCCGTCAGACGTCCGTCGTCCATCGTGACGGTGCGGTCCGCCCTGTCCAGATGGGCCCGGTCGTGCGTGACCATCACGGTCGCCGTCGACCGCTCCGTCGTGAGCGTGACCAGCAGGTCGAGCACTGCCGCACCCCGCTCGTGATCGAGTGCGCTGGTCGGTTCGTCGACGAGCAGCACCGCCGGTTCGTTCATCAGGGCTCGGGCGATGTTGATCCGCTGACGCTGTCCGCCCGACAGCTGATGGGGCCTGCGGCCGGCCTTGTCCGCGAGGCCGACCGCGTCCAGCAGCTCCAGCGCCCGGCGGCGGGCTCCGCGTACGGCACCGCCCGACAGATGGGTCATCACCTGGAGCTGTTCGGCCGCGGTGAGGGACGGCAGCAGGTTGGGCTGCTGGAAGACGATGCCGATGCGTTCGCGGCGCAGCGCCGCCTTTTCCGCACGGCCGAGGCCCGCGGTGTCCGTACCGGCGACGACGACCCGTCCCTCGTCCGGGGTGACCAGGGTCGCGGCCACCGCCAGAAGGCTGGACTTGCCGGAGCCGGACGGTCCGACGACCGCGGTGAGCGAACCGGCGGGCACGTCCAGTGAGATCCGGTCCAGGGCGGTGAGCCGGCCGTCGCCGTCGGGGTAGGTGAGGGTGACATCGGCGAGGGTGAGGGTCATCGGGCACTCCCGAGTGCGGTGAGCGGGTCGACGGCGGTGATCCGCCGGATGGACAGGGCCGCCCCGGCGGCACCGAGGGTGATCATGACTGCCGCCGGGACCAGGACGGTCGCCGCGTCGAGGACGAACGGCACGGCCCCGCCGCTGACCAACGCGCCGATGCCCGAGGCGAGCGCGGTGCCCACCCCCGTGCCGATGGCGAGCATCACGACGGCCTGCCCGAGTGCGTCGCGCAGCAGATACGGGGTGGAGGCACCGAGCGCCTTGAGGACGGCGACATCGCCGCTGCGCTGGATCGTCCAGACGGTGAAAAAGGCGCCGATCACCAGGGCGGAGATGGCGAACAGGAAGCCGCGCATCAGCTGGAGCGAACCGTTCTCGGCCTGGTAGGAGCCGATGGCGGTGAGGGAGTCCCCGAGGGAGAGCGTGCTCGTGCCCGCCGCCCGGTCGCCCGCGGCGAGGTCGGCGCCGACGGTGGTGGTCAGGGCAATCACCGTGGCGTGCTGCGCCCGGCCGTCGCCGTCCGTCCCGAATCGCTGCCAGTCGTCGAGCGAGGTCCACACGACCGGCGTATGGCTGTACGAGGCATCTCCCGCGACCGCCACGACGGACACCTCGGTGCCGCCCAGCCGCAGCCGGTCTCCGGCCCCGGCGCCCAGGTCGTCGGCGGCCTGTTCGGACAGCACCACCTTCCCCGTGCCGACCCGCGCGCCACCGATGGGCGCCAGGCCCCCGTCCGGCTCGACGCCGAACGCCGATACGGCCGCCGTGTGCTCCCCCTCGACGGTGGCGGCGTTGAGGGTGCGGATGCCGAGCGGCTCCGCGCCGCTCACGCCGGGCCGCTCCGCCCACTTTTGCCAGGTGCTCTCCCCGACGGTCGAATTGGTGAAGGACACCGACTGCCCGTCGGGCGGGGCGGCGAACGCGAGGTGGTCCGCGTTGAGCCCTGTGACGGCCGAGGTGTTCTCCCGGGCCAGACCGGCCGTGAGGCCGGACAGCAGGCCCACGAGCAGCGTGATCAGCACCACGACCGTGCCCATGAGCGCGAACCGCCCCTTGGCGAACCTGAGATCTCTCCATGCGACGAACATGCTCCCAGTCTCGGTTCGCCGGCCTCCGGAGACATCGCTCGGCGGTGGGGCCTGACATCAACCTTTCGATTGACCGGGCGGGGGCGCCGTCCGTCTACGCTGGACGAATCATGGATTCCCGTGCCCACCCTCCGGTCGCCGCCGCGCTGCGGCTGTGCCTGCACGCGCTGCTCGTGGGGCTGCTCGCGCTCGCGGCGGTACAAGCCGTCCGTGACGGCGCCCCGCACACCGCCGCCGTCATCGTGGTCACCTGTGTGATGGCCGCCGTGTACGCGGCGGGGGCGCTCATCCCCGCCGTGCAGCCACACAGCCCACCGGCCGCCCTGTGGCTGGCGCTGCTGGGCGCCGTCTGGCTGGCGCTGCTCGCCCTGTCGCCCGACGCCCTGTGGGTGGCGTTCCCGCTCTATTTCCTGCAGCTGCATCTGCTGCCGACGCGCTGGGCCCTGCCGGCCGTCGCGGTCACCGCCGCCGCCGCCATCGCCAGCTTCGTGCTGCACGGCCAGACCGTCACGCCCGGCACCTTCATCGGTCCGGTGCTCGGCGCGGCGGTCGCGGTCGCGACGGTTTTCGGGTACGACGCGCTGTTCCGGGAGAACGAACGGCGCCGCGAGCTCATCGAGGAGCTGATGGCGACCCGTGCGGAGCTGGCCGAGGCGGAACGCACCGCGGGCACGCTCGCCGAACGTGAACGGCTGGCCCGCGAGATCCACGACACCCTGGCACAGGGCCTGTCCAGCATCCAGCTGCTGCTGCGTGCCGCCGAACGCACCCTCCCCGCCGACGCCCCCGCCACCGCGCACGTACGCCGGGCCCGCGAGGCCGCACAGGACAATCTCGCCGAGGCCCGCCGCTTCGTTCGCGCCCTGACGCCACCCGATCTGGAGAAGGGCTCGCTGGCGGCCGCTCTGGAACGCCTCTCGTCCCGCACCACGGGCCCCGGCCTCACGGTGCAGTTCGCGGTCAGCGGCTCCCCGGTGGAGCTGCCCACCCCGTACGAGGTGGCGCTGCTGCGCACCGCCCAGTCGGCGCTGGCCAACACGGTGCAGCACGCCGGGGCGCGGCGGGCGGAGATCACTCTCAGCTTCATGGACACCTCGGTGTCACTGGACATCGTCGACGACGGCCGCGGTTTCACCCCGGGGAGCGGGCCGGTCGCGGCGGCCACCGGCACCGGCGGCTTCGGCCTGCCCGCGATGCGTTCCCGGGCCCGTTCGCTGGGCGGCACGCTGAGTGTCGAGTCGGCGCCCGGCCAGGGCACCGCGGTCGCCCTCACCCTTCCGCTTCCCGTTCCGCTCCCCGACGGCCGACCAGGACAGGACGCCGCATGACCACCCCCATCAGGCTGCTGCTCGCCGACGACCACCCGGTGGTACGGGCGGGGCTGCGGGCCGTGCTCGACGCCGAATCCGACTTCCGCGTGGTCGCCGAGGCGGCCACCGCCGAGCGGGCCGTCGCGCTCGCCGCGACCGGCGAGTTCGACGTCGTCCTCATGGACCTGCAGTTCGGGGCGGGCATGCACGGCTCCCAGGCCACTGCCGCCATCACGGCACAAGCGGGCGCCCCCCGGGTCCTGATCCTCACCACGTACGACTCGGACGCCGACATCCTGGCCGCGGTCGAGGCGGGCGCCGCCGGCTATCTGCTGAAGGACGCCCCGCCGGAGGAACTGGCGGCGGCGGTGCGCACGGCGGCGGCCGGCCAATCGGCACTCGCTCCGGCTGTCGCCCACCGTCTGATGGACCGCATGCGGACCCCGGCCGAGGCCCTGACCAAGCGCGAACTGGAAGTGCTGCAGCTGGTCGGCGAGGGCCTGTCGAACCTGCAGATCAGCAAGCAGCTCTTCCTCAGCCAAGCGACGGTGAAGTCCCATCTGGTGCACATCTACGCCAAGCTGGGCGTGGACTCCCGCACCTCGGCGGTCGCGGCGGCGACGGCCCGTCGGCTGATCCGCCGCTGATTCCCGGCCGCCGTGCGTCAGCGGCGCGGCGGCTCGCCGAAGAGATCCACGGCGACCCGTACGTCCCTGAGTGCGGAGGCCAGTGCGCTGACCGAGCCGATCGCCCCCGCGATCAGCAGCAGCGAACGACGCAGGCGCGGAATCTCGGGCGCGCCATTGACGGCCATCGCATCCAGCGCGGCCAGCTCGTCCTCGGCGATCCCCCGGTCCGGGAACTCCGCGGGATGCCCCGCCAGCTCTCGGCGGAGTCGGGAGACGGCCGTACGCAGCTCCGCCACCCTCGGATCCTCACCACTGCCGGTCACCCGCGTCTGCCCCACGCTTCGCAACAAAGCACTCCCCCTCGCACATCCTTGTGCCAGTGTTCCGACAGGGTCCCGGACCGCGGTCAAGTGTCCCGGGATGCCCGCAAGTTAACGCCATGACAGGTGTCGAGCGCCACTCCGCAGACAGAATTCGGGGTGCCCCGTAAGGGTGACGCACAGGTGGCTCCGGGGACGGCGCCGCCCGTCCGTGCCCTCCTGGGGCCCGCTTGCGCGAGGAGGGCACATCTGAGGTATCCAGTCCGCATGACTCGGACAACACAGACCCCGATGGTCGCCGGGCTGCTGCTCGCCGCGGGCGGCGGACGGCGACTCGGCGGGCAGCCCAAGGCACTGCTCGAACACCGCGGCCGGCCGCTGGTGGAGCACGCGGTACGCGTGCTGCGGGAGGGCGGCTGCGACCGCGTCCATGTGGTCCTGGGCGCCGCGGCGGAAGAGGTACGGGCACGTGCCGACCTCGCCGGCTGCACGGTGACCGTCAACCCCGAGTGGACCGAGGGCATGGGCTCGTCGCTGCGGGCGGGGCTCGGGACGCTCTGCGGCACGGGAGCGGACGCGGCGCTCGTCCTCCTGGTCGACCAGCCGGGTATCGGCGCGGACGCGGTGACACGGGTGCGATCGGCGTACCGCTCCCGGACGAGTCTCGTGGCCGCCTCGTACGACGGTGAACGCGGCCATCCGGTGCTGTTCGGGGCCGACCGGTGGGCGGACATCGCGGCGGAAGCGGTGGGCGACCGGGGCGCTCGGGCGTATCTGCGGGCACACCGCGATGCGATCACGCTCGTCGAGTGTTCCGATGTGGCTCAGGCGTACGACATCGACACGGTGGAGGACCTCAAGCACCTTGAGTGAACCCACTGGCACCCGGCGCCGGCCCCGCCCCACTTCTGTCGACCCGGAGAATCTCGACATCAACAAACCATTGAACTTCCACCATGAGGAAACTACTATCCACTGGTCAGAAGCCCTCTGCACCCCGGACGGCGCCCACGGCCGTATCCCGGAGCCCTGGCACGCCGTGCCGTTTCAGGCGACCCGGCGGCCGTGAGAAGCCGCCCGCACCACCCGCTGAAGGAGTGACAGCTCATGTCCGCACCAGCGCCGTCCCCGCTGGCCATCGTCGATGCCGAGCCCCTGCCCCGGCAGGATGAGGTCCTGACCGAAGCGGCCCTCGCGTTCGTGGCCGAACTGCACCGGCAGTTCACGCCCCGCCGTGACGAGCTGCTCGCCCGCCGGGGCGAGCGCCGCGCCGAGATCGCCCGTACCTCCACGCTGGACTTCCTGCCCGAGACGGCGGCGATCCGCGCGGACGACTCCTGGAAGGTCGCGCCGGCCCCGGCCGCGCTGAACGACCGCCGGGTGGAGATCACCGGTCCGACCGACCGCAAGATGACCATCAACGCCCTGAACTCGGGCGCGAGGGTCTGGCTCGCCGACTTCGAGGACGCGTCCGCCCCCACGTGGGAGAACGTCGTCCTCGGCCAGCTCAACCTGATCGACGCCTACACCCGCACCATCGATTTCACCGACCCCGGGTCCGGTAAGTCGTACGCCCTGAAGCCCGCCGACGAGCTCGCAACGGTCGTCACCCGTCCCCGCGGCTGGCATCTGAACGAGCGTCACCTCCAGCTCGACGGCACCCCGGTGCCGGGTGCGCTGGTCGACTTCGGCCTCTACTTCTTCCACAACGCCCAGCGCCTCATCGACCTCGGCAAGGGCCCGTACTTCTACCTCCCGAAGACGGAGTCGCACCTGGAGGCCCGCCTCTGGAACGACATCTTCGTCTTCGCCCAGGACTACGTCGGCATCCCACAGGGCACGATCCGCGCGACCGTCCTCATCGAGACGATCACTGCCGCGTACGAGATGGAGGAGATCCTGTACGAGCTCCGCGACCACGCCTCCGGGCTGAACGCGGGCCGTTGGGACTACCTCTTCTCCATCGTCAAGAACTTCCGCGACGGCGGACCGAAGTTCGTCCTGCCGGACCGCAACGCGGTGACGATGACCGCCCCGTTCATGCGCGCGTACACCGAACTCCTCGTGCGCACCTGCCACAAGCGCGGCGCGCACGCCATCGGTGGCATGGCGGCCTTCATCCCGTCCCGCCGTGACGCCGCGGTCAACAAGGTCGCCTTCGAGAAGGTCAAGGCCGACAAGGACCGCGAGGCCCACGACGGCTTCGACGGCTCCTGGGTCGCCCACCCGGACCTGGTCCCGATCGCCTTGGCCTCCTTCGACGCGGTCCTCGGCGAGAAGCCGAACCAGAAGGACCGCCTGCGCGAGGACGTCTCGGTGGCCGCGGGCGACCTGATCGCCATCGACACCCTGGACGCCAAGCCCACGTACGACGGCCTGCGCAATGCCGTCGCGGTCGGCATCCGCTACATCGAGGCCTGGCTGCGCGGCATGGGCGCCGTCGCCATCTTCAACCTCATGGAGGACGCGGCCACCGCCGAGATCTCGCGCTCGCAGATCTGGCAGTGGATCAACGCGGACGTGGTCTTCGAGAACGGCGAGCACGCCACGGCGGACCTGGCCCGCAAGGTCGCGGCCGAGGAACTCGCGGCGATCCGCGCCGAGATCGGCGACGAGGCGTTCGACGCGGGCAAGTGGCAGCAGGCCCACGACCTCCTGCTCCAGGTCTCCCTGGATCAGGACTACGCGGACTTCCTGACGCTGCCGGCGTACGAACAGCTGGGCTGAGCCCCCGCTTCCGCCCCGGCACTCCGCCCCCGGTACCGCACAGCACCGGGGCGTCGTGCCGGGGCGTTCCCGGATGCGTCGGGCCGCCCCGCGAGGAGGCGGCCTCAGCGCGTTCCGGCGTCCGGGCCGGCTTCCGCCCAGACGCACTGGCCCGGGGCTCCGGTGCGCGGCACGGCACACCAGCGGTCCACGAGCAGTTCGGCCCGCGTACGTGACGGACGACCGTCGTACAACCTGCTGCACGCCGGGTTCCAGATGTTCGACCTGGGCGCGCGAGGGGACGCCCCTTGCTCCGCTTCAGCGGCCGTCTGAGCGCGAGGTTCGACCCGGACGTGCGAGGGACGCCCCTGTCCTCGTCAGGATGCCGGACGCCGGGCCCCCACCGGGGGCATGGTGTGCAGCAGCTCCAGTCGGCGCTGGACGGCTTCGACCGCCCCGGAGCGTCGGCCAGGAACGTGTCGGCGCAACGAGACCAGAGGCGGACCGAGTTCCCGGGCCCGCTGCGGGTCGCGAACTTCCTGCCACTGGTGGTGGGCGCGGTCCACGGCGCCTTCTACGGCGGGGTCGTCCGGGGGCTGTTGCCGGGCAAGGCGGGCGTCGGCGGCAGCCATCCACAACTCACAGCTGTGTGCCGGATCGTCGGCCAGACGAGCGAGGTCGGCCCGGACCTCCAGCCAGTGGGTGGCCTGCACGGAGCCCGCGCCGTAGGTACGCAGAGCCCACCCCTCCCACATGGCTGCGAGCGACGCAGCCTCGCTGTGCCGCCCCGCGTGGGCGGCGGCAAGAATCGCAGGCAGCGGATCCGCTACGGCCGCCTCGGTGTTCTCCGAAAACGGAGCAGGAGCCGTCGGAACAGGTGCAGGCTCCTGGTGTGGCCGGCCCGGTGCCGGCACAGCCGATGCCGCAGGGACGGGGACGGCTGCGTGGCCAACGGCCAGGAACAGCGCGTCGTCGGGGCCGGCCTGGGCGGCGGCCTGTTCATGGAGCTCGGCGAGCGGCGGGTTGATGCCACTGCGCCAGGTGGTGGCGAGGGCCTTCAGGTAGGCCGGTTCTACGATCCGGTGGCGGGGCGGCTGCGGGATGATCCGGCCGTATACGCGGATCCCATGGCCCAGGACGAGACCCTCGGTACGGAGCTGCTGCCATGCGTCAGGGGCGGCGACCATGTCGGTGACGACGGTGGTGGTGCCCGGGCGGCGCAGTTTGAGTTCGCCGGCCAGCCAGTGCCAGGGCAATGCGGTGTAGCGCAGGGTGGTCGGCGTTGTCCGGGCGAGTGCGAGGTGGATCAGGCGCTGCTTGTGGTCGAGGTGGAGTTGTCCGGTGATGTAGAGGGAGAGCGGGCCGGGTGTGGCGGCCACGGCGCGGATGCGGGTGAGGACGGTCTGCGGGTCGGTCGGGTCGGCGAGTTCAACGATGGTGGCCGCTGCCGTGCCGGTCAGGAAGCTGGGCGGGACCGCCGCGAGCGTGGGCAGGACGCTGGTTGCGTGGATGAGACAGCCCTTGCCGGCCGGGGCTGCCGCGATTAACAGCGCGGTCCCGGATGCCATGCCGCCCTCCCCGTTGATCATCACAAGAGCACCGTAGCCGCTGCCCGGCTTGTGAACGTAGCCAGCGGCCAACTCCTTTCCGATGCGCAGTGGGGGGTGGGCATCAACAACCACAGGTCGAGATCAGGGCGAGGGGGTCCGGGGCCGAGAAGGGACCCGCGCCCGCGATCCGGCCACCGCCGAGGGCGGCTTCGCTGCGACGGCGATGCAGCGGGAAGCCAGGAGTCCGACAGGACCTGCCCCTGACAAGCCCCTCGGCCTGCGGGAACCGGTTGCACCGAGGCGCGGCGAGCCGGCGGGGAGTGCCGAGCCGAGGGAGGACGGGGTGGTCCGGCCCGAGCACCTCCCCCCGGTGTAGAAGCCGCGCAAGCCACATCCGAACGAGGGCCGCTAGAGCCTGCTGTTGCCCCCCTTGTTGACGATGCTCGCCTTCTTGCAGTTGCCCCAAGTGAGTCGAAGGCCGGTCTTGCCACCGCCCCGGCCGCCCCACTTGATCAGCGAAATACCCTTGCCGTAATAGCCGATTCCGTACTTGTTGCTCTTGAAGACGTTGCCGCGTCCGCAGGTCTCGCCCTTTTCGAGTCGGCCCCACTCGCTGAACATCGCGTACTTGCCGGACTTGGTGAAGGTGTTCCCGATGACAGTGTTGTTCCTGCTCCCGTCCCTGATCCGCACGGGATCATCGCTGATGGACGAGAACTTGTTTCCCGTGATGACGCTGCCTGAGGTCTTGACCAGGTACACCCCGTGCATGTTCGCGCCGTTGCTCAGACGGGAGAAGGTGTTCTTCCTGATCACGATGCCGGAGGAGTTCTGCACGTGGATCGCACCGTAGCCGGTGGGACCGCTGAGTGATGTGAACTTGTTACCGGTGATGGTGATGTTCGAGACGTTCTTGAGCCGGATCGCGTTGGCGTGACCGGAGAACTCCCTGCCGCTGATGGTGAAGCCGCCGGGGCCACCGTCGATGCAGAGCTGATAATCACCCTTGGGGCACTTGACCTGCCCCGGGTACGTCGAGGCGGCTGCCGAGCCCGGTGCGGCCAGGCCGCCCAGGACGAGCGCGCTGCCGGCAGCAGCGGTGACGACGGTATGACGCAAGCGCATTATTTCATCCTCCTGATGTCGATCGGTCTTCGCTGAATGTGACCAGTCGTGGCGGAGCGGTACTCGACTGTCGGACAACGAGACATGGCAGCGGTTCCTTCGCCGAGGTCGGCACCGCCTCCGGATTCCGGACGGTGACGCAAACCTCGGACAAGGGGCCGGGCCCTGGCAATCCCGGCGCGGTGTCCCGGACACGAGGAAGCTCTGACCTGCTTGTCCTCGCTCATCCCGGACAAGTCCCGCCTGCGAAGTCCGGGGTGGCGAGCGGACGAGCGGGCGAGCGGGCGAGCGGGACGAGGCGACGAGGCGACGAGGCGACGAGGCGACGAGGCGACGAGGCGACGAGGCGATCAAACAGAGGCACTGGTGTGCGAATTCGGCATCCATGCGGCTAGGATCACGCGCGGCAAGGCTGTAGCGCAGAGGTCGTCGCGCCCTAGCAGCAAGCTGGAGGACGTCGGTTCGAATCCGACCGGTCTTGCCGCCTTTTTCGTGGAGGAGAGTCGATGGCGTCGGTTCGTCCTGAGCGGGCGGAGAACGCGGTCGCCCTCTCCTGGCCGGGTGCCGACGGGGGACCTGGGGAGTAGTGATGTTGCAGCCGATGCCCGTGCGCTGTCCCGCGATCGAGCACCCGGACATTCCGCTCGCCGACGCGGCCCTGCTGGATCCGCTGCTGGAGCGGCTGGAATCGGCGCACCCCGTCGAGACCGACGAGACCTTCCCGCTCGGCACGCTACGGGTGGACGGACGGGTCGATCTCTGCAAGCAGGGCCTCGGGGCGGCGGGCGCGGTCCGGGTGATGCCCGCAGTCGCCCGCTCCCCGCACGCCGCGCATGTGCTGCTCGGCACCAACTCGCTGGGCGACGAAGGAGCGCGGGCCGTCGCCGACGCGCTCGGCCGGGACGACCACGGGCTGCGAACGGTCTACCTCGGCTGCAATCGCATCGGAGCCGACGGGGTCAGCGCGCTCGCCGGTGCGCTGAGCGAGGACGACACCGTCAGGGCGTTGTGGCTGAAACGCAATCCCGTGGGTGACGCCGGTGTCCGGGCGCTCGTTCCGATGCTTCGCCGCAACACCGTCCTGCGCACCCTCGACCTGGTGAACAGCGGGCTCACCGCCGACGGCCTCGCGGCGCTGCTGGCCGTACTGAGTCAGCGTTCCCGGCCCGTCGACCGGCTGTTCCTCGGGGGCAATGGCCTCGGCGCCGAGGCCGCCGCGCTGCTGGCCGCGCTGATCCGGGACGCGGGGGTGCGGGAGCTGTACCTTCCGGCCAACCACCTCGGTGACGCGGGGGCCGCCGTGCTCGCGGCCGCCGCCGACCCCGCCCGTCCGGTCCGGCTCGGTCTCGGCGGCAATGGGATCGGGCCCGCCGGTGCACGAGCCCTGGCCGATGCGCTCGGCGGGATCGAGGCGCTCGATCTGGGCCGCCCGCCCTCGGAGCGCAGCCTCGGGGCCCGGTCCAATGTCACCGGTGACATCGGAGCCCATGCGCTGGCCGGCGCCCTGCGCGGCAGTCCGCTGCGTCGGCTGGAGCTGTGCCACACCGGACTCACCGGGCGCGGTGCGAAGACCCTGCTCGCGGCCGTCGACGCCGACTCCCGTCTGGAGTACGTGGGGTTGGGGCCGGGCCTTCCCCGCAAGGTGAAGCGGTCCTTCGCGGCGCGGCTGCGCCCGGACTGCGGGCCCCCTGCGGACCTGCGCGCGGTCAGGAGCGTCTACCGGTGAGCCCGGACGCGGCAGCCGGGTACTTCGCGCCGAAGGAGGTGGCGAGCCGACGGCAGGTCCGCCGGTACGCGGTGCCCCGGTGGATGATCGAGGAGTCCGCCGGGCGACGGGCAACGGGAGACTGGCAGGGCGCCTGCTCGACTGCCCGGTTCGATGTGACATTTGACCTGGCCGAGGTCTTGGCGCAGTACGGTCCGGACGTGGCCGGGTCACTCGGGTCCGATCTCCGTCACCTGGTACCCGACCTGGTGCGCTGGCATCTGCCGCGGGTCCTGGGCGGACGCTCGACGCTCGCCACCGACCGGACCGTGGTCCTGGCGGGCTACGGCGACGCGGCGGACGGGCCGGGGCCGACGGCACCGTATCTGTATCTCCGTACACCCCCCATGGTCGACGGACCGCAGCGGATCTCTCTCCGGTTCGGCCCGATGGGACGCAACGCGGCACCCGGCGTCTTCCGCATGGGAATCGAGGACTGGCGAACCTCACGGCATCTGTGGGACGCACGCCGTACCGACGAGCTGCGCACACGGGTCGGTGGCGCGGACCGGCTGCCGTTCTTCCACGCCGACGGCACACCGCGCGGGGCGGACGAACTGCCCGTGGCGGACCCGGGCTCCGGTGATCCGATGGCCCGCGCCGAGTGGGTGACGCTGCTGCACCAGAGCGGCCAGGTGCCCGAGTCCCTGGCGGCGGCCGGAATCGAATGGGATCCGACGCCACCGCAAACGCCTGCGTGGTACCGGGCGACTCCGGAAGGGATCATGTCCGGGCCGGCGCTCGATGTTCCCCGACTGGAGGCGGAGGTCCGGCGGTTCGCGGACCGGAGTCCTTCGGAGCGTTTCCAGATCGGTGAGGACTGGCGGGCCAATCTCCTGCTGGAGTTCACGGGCCGCGGACGGCTGCGGATCAGTCTCGTCGGACGAGGGGCGGCCGAGGGCGCGGCCTTCCTGCCCGAGTCGCTCTGGCGCCGGCTGCCGGACCTCGACCTGTTGCGGGCCGGCGGGGTGTCTCCCGGGGAACTGCATCCGCTGGTCGCAGGCGCACTCTTCCCGGGCCTCGACAGTCCGGCCGGCCCACCGGGGCCGACGCCTCCCGAACCGGTACGGGTCAGGTGCCGGGGCGAATGGCACGACGTCGTCTTCCGCGACGGAACGCTCGGCTCCCCGCACAGCCCGCAGGAGCGACAGCGCGAGAACGCGCTGCGGGCCTTCGGCGGCGCGGTCACCGGCTGCTTCGCCGTGGAGCACGCCTGCACCTCCGGCACGGGCCGGCTGCCCAAGGCCCTGCGGGCGCAGCTACGGGACCTCTTTCTGCGCGCCCAGCACGGGGACACACCGGGGGTCCTGGAACTCCTGGACGCGGGGGTCGACCCCCGGGTACGGGACGGCGGGCAGCGCAGTCTGCTCCATGTGCTGCACCTGCTCGACCACGAGCCCATGCTGCCCCGGCTCCTGGCAGCCGGCCTCGATCTGGAGGCACTGGATCACCGGGACCGCACCCCGCTCTGCACGGCGGTCGGCAACGGTGGTTCGCCGGAACTGGTGAAGGCGCTGGTCGAGGCCGGGGCACGGATCGACGTGGTCGACCAGATGGAACTCTCGCTGGACCAGCTGATCCGCAAGTACCGGCGGACGGACCTGGTCTTCCTCAGGGAACGGGTGGAGAAGGAGCATCCGGGCATCGGGGCCGACTGGTGGGACGAGTGGGAGGACGACGAAGAGGAAGAGGATGAGGAAGGGTGAGCACCATCGCCCGCAGCACTCCGGGGCAGCCATCTGCATCGCCGTCTCCGGCCGCCGTGCCGGGACCGCTGGACGCGGCCGACGATCTCAATCGCAGGCTGCGCACCTCGCGTACCGAAGCCGCCACCAATCCTCAACTGGAGGCACTGGCACTGGCAGTGACGGCCAATCAGCCGGTGCTGCTCTGGGGCGAGCCGGGCATCGGCAAGTCGGCCGGCATGGAGCAGCTCGCCGCCGGGCTCGGCCTCCGGCTGGAAACGGTCATCGCCAGTGTGCACGAACCGTCCGACTTCGCCGGGCTGCCGGTCGTCGGTGACGATCCGGCCGTGTCCGGCGTACCGATGGCCCCGCCCGACTGGGCGGTCCGGCTCGCGCGCACGGGCCAGGGGCTCTTGTTCTTCGACGAGTTGTCGTCCGCTCCGCCGGCCGTGCAGGCGGCACTGCTGCGCGTCGTTCTCGAACGGCGGGTGGGCAGCCTGACGTTGCCGGAATCCGTACGCATCGTGGCGGCGGCGAATCCTCCGTCGAGTGCGGCGGACGGCTGGCACCTCAGCCCACCGCTCGCCAACCGTTTCGTGCACCTCCAGTGGACGCACGATCCGCGCACCGTCGCGCGGGGCATGGCGGGTACGTGGCCCGAGGTGGCGGTCCCGGTCGTCGACGCCGCGAGGGTTGCGGGCTCGGCGGCGCGGGCCCGCGGTGCGGTCTCCGGCTTCCTCACCGCGCGTCCGGGCCTCGTCCATCACATGCCGGCCGATGCGGAGAGCCGTGGCCGGGCCTGGCCGTCCCCACGGACCTGGGACATGGCGCTGCGGCTGCTCGCCACCGGGTATGCGACGGGCGCCGGGCGGGAGGCAGTGGCCGCCGCGCTGACCGGGGCCGTGGGGGACGGTGCGGGCATCGAGCTGCTGTCCTACCTGGAGAACCTCGACCTGCCCGACCCCGACCGCGTACTGGCGGACCCCGCCGCGTTCGCCCTGCCCGAGCGCGGCGACCGGCAGCTGGCCTTCCTCATCGCGGTCGTCGCGGCCGTCCAGGGCGATCTCACCCGGCGCCGCTGGGAGGCGGGCTGGGCGGTGCTGGCGAAGGCCGTGGACGCGGGTGTGCCCGATGTGGCGGCCAGGGCGGCGGTGGACCTGGCGGCGATGCGGGACACCGACTGGCCGGTGCCGGAGGGCATCGACGCCTTCGTGGAACTGCTGCAGCTGTCCGGCGCCCTGCCGCAGAGCGGCTGAGGTGGGCACGTCGGTGCCGGAACCGGAAACCGCCCCAGGGCGGCCCCAGTTGGACATGACGAAGCTGCTCGCCGCCCGCTACCGGGCGGCGACCGACCGGCCCTACCTGGCCTCGGCGCTGTACGCCCTGTCGGTGGTGGCGAGCGCCGAGGTGCCGACGATGGGCGTGGACCGGCACTGGCGTTGCTATGTGTCGCCCGCCTTCGTCGACGCGACACCGGTGGCGGAGCTCGCGGCTGTGTGGGTGCACGAGGTGGCGCATCTGCTGCGCGACCACCACGGGCGGGCGGAGCGTCTGCCCGCCGCCGACCAGCGCGACCCGCACCGCGTCAATGTCGCCCAGGACTGCGAGATCAACGACGACCTCATCGCCGACGGGCTGCCTCTGCCGGCCGGCCGGATGGAGCCGCGGCTCTTCGGCCTGCCGGCCGGGCAGCTCTTCGAGGCCTATCTCCATGACCTGCCGCCGGACCCGACCGTGCACAACTGCGGGTCGGGCGCCCATGGACAACCGGTGCCCTGGGAGCCGGCCGGGGCCGACGGGCCGACACGTCTCGGCCCGGTCGAGGCGGATGCGCTGCGGCGCCACACCGCGGAGGCCATGCGCGCCCATCGGCGCAGCCGGGGCAGCCTCCCGGCGGGCTGGCAGCGCTGGGCGGATCAGGTCCTGGAGCCCACGGTCGACTGGCGGCAGGCGCTCGCGGGCGCGGTACGGGAGGCCGCCGCGTGGGCCGCCGGGGCGATCGACTACACCTACCGCCGCCCGTCCCGCCGCAGTGCGGCGCTCCGCGGCGTCGTCCTGCCCAGCCTGCGCCGACCGTTGCCCCGCGTCGCCGTCGTCATCGACACCTCGGGGTCGATGGGTGACGAGGAGCTCGCCTCGGCTCTGGCGGAGGTCACCGGGGTGCTGCGGGAGGTGGGCGTCCGGGGCAATCGCGTCACCGTGCTGGCCTGCGACGCCGATGTGCGAAGCGTGTCCCGGGTGACGGCCGCCGAACAGATCACCCTGGGCGGGGGCGGCGGCACCGACATGCGTGTGGGCATCGCCGCCGCTCTCGCTGCGCGGGACCGCCCGAACATCGTCGTCGTCCTGACCGACGGCTACACCCCCTGGCCGGACGAGGCCCCCTCGTGCCGGCTCGTCGCGGCACTCATCGGCGCGGACGCCCCACAGCCCCCTCGGTGGGTGGAGACCGTGCGCGTCACCTCCTGAGGCCGGCCGGGACGTCACGTCACCCACCGCGCCCGCCCCGGGAACAACGGACCGTATGTGGGCTCAGTCGCCGAGGACGACCGTGCGCTGAGCGGAGAAGTCCCCCCACTTCCCGTCAGGCAGCCTGGCGCGGATCTTCATCGAATAGCGGGTGCCCGGCGGGTCGCTGACGGTGAGCCGGTAACTCGCCCGGCCTGCGGGCGGGGTGGAGCCCCACACGATCGTGGTGGTCAGCCGGCCGCCCATGAAGAGCTGGTACGCCGGGATCTCGCCGCCCGTCTCGGGCTGCTTCCAGTTCAGGTCGATGACGTACTCCTTGCTCTGGACGCGGTTGCGGATCCGCAGGTCGCTGGGGGCGGTACCGGCCGGAGCGCCCGGGGCGGACGCGGTGGTGAGATCGAGGGCATTGCTGTCCGGCGAGGAGGTGTCGGCGGCGTCGCGGGCGCGGACGGTGAAGGTGTAGACGGTGCCGGGGCGCAGTCCGGTCAGATGCGCCGTGGTCTGTGTGCCGGGCACGCTGTGGATCCGGGAGTCCTCCTGGTAGATGTCGTACGAGGTGATGCCGACGTCGTCCGTCGAGCCGCCCCAGGAGAGGTCTGCCGCCCGGCTGCCGTCCGCCGTGCCGCGCAGTTTCACCGGGCGGGTCGGCGGCTCGTGGTCGGCGGGGGTCGGGGCTGGTGTGGTGACGTTTGCGGCGGCGCTCGGCGCGGAGAGGTTCCCGGCGGCGTCGCGGGCGCGGACGGTGAAGGCGTAGGGGGTCGAGGCGGTGAGTCCGTCGACGTCGGTCATCACCTTGGCTGCCGGGACGGATTTGACCTTCTTGCCCTTGCGGTAGACCTCGTAGCCGGTGACCGCCTTGTTGTCGGAGGCCGGCTCCCACATGACGTGCACGGAGGTGGCGCTGCTGGCCTGTGCTGTCACATGGCCCGGTGTCGTGGGTTTCCGGGTGTCCGCTTCCGGGGTGGAGCCGCAGGCGGTGAGCGCGGCGAGGAGCAGGGCGGCGGAGCAGGCCGACGCGGCGGTTGCGTGGGGGCGTTGCACGGTCGTGCCTTCCATTCGGCAGCAATGGTCCAGACCTGTATCGCATGGTGGGAGGGTCGCCGACAAGAGGGTGCAGCGGAACGTTCCGCAATGTGCCGGTGTGCGCAGACGATCGTGCGTCGGCGGGGTGCCGGATGTGACGTACGGTCGGCTGATGCTGTGCATACGCGGGGTTGTGCTGCCGGAGCGCGAGTGGCGCGAGTTCTGAATCGCCGGCGGGCTCGCGGGCCGGGACGCGGAGACGATCGTCGACGGCGGCCGGCTGCTGCCGGGACTCGTCGACGTACACACGCATCCCGGGGCGCTGGAGCCGGGCGCCCCTTTCGACGAGGAGCTGCTGCGCAGGCAGTTGGGCGAGCACCGCGATGCCGGAGTGCTCGCCGTGCGCACCCCTGGCACCTCGCAACGGATGCCCGCGTGGGTGGAGAAGGACCCTGAGTTGCCGCGCGTGACATCGGCTGCCGGCCCAGGCAGCGCTGGGCGCGGCGTCCTGGACGGCGAGAACCTGGCTCGGTCTGCCGGGGCTCGTGGGCGGCGCACCCGCCGACGTCGTCGCGTACGCCACCGACCCGGCCCTGGACCCTGCCGCGCTGGATCACCCGAGCCGGATCGTGCTCCGGGGACGCGTCGTGCGATGAGCGATGAGTTCCGGGCACCGGAGCAGTCTGCACTGCAGGGATGGAGCGGATCATGGCACCCGGCACTGACAACAACGCCCCGGCCGCGGGTGGAGGCGAAGGACGGCACACGGCTGCCGGCCGGGCCGTGGGCCGGCAGCCGCTCGCCCTTCAGCTGGTGAAGAACTCCGTGATCTGCTGTGCGACCTGGTCGGGGTGGATCTCATGCACCCGGTGGCCGCCCCCGATCGTGATCAGCCGGCAGTCCGGGATCAGCGAGGCCATGTCCTGCAGGCGCCCCTGGGGCATGGTGGACTCCGGGCCGCCGGCGATCATCAGCGTCGGCGCGACGATCTCGCCGAGGCCGGCCGCCCACTCGGGGTCGGGGTCGGCCACCTCGGCCCGGATGGGAGCGACGACGGCCCAGTCGTAGTCCACCGGCCCCTCCGGTTCGGCGGCCGGCTTCAGCTCGCTCGGGAACGGCGGCGGGCTCTCCACCAGCACCAGCCGCTCCACCCGGTCCGCGTGCTCCTGGGCGAGCAGATGGGCGACGACACCGCCCATCGAGTGGCCGACCAGGCCCACCCGGTCGAGCTCGCACTCGTCGAGGAAGCCGAGGACGTCGTCCCGCATCAGCTCGACGGAGTACTCGTCCGGCCAGTCGCTCTCGCCATGACCGCGCAGGTCGATGGCGTACACCCGCCACTGTTCGCCGAGCAGACTCCCGGCCGCCTCCCAGCTCGCGGCGGAGCCGCCGAGGCCGTGCAGCAGGACCACGGGCGAGCCGAAGGGGTCGCCCCAGGTCCGATACGCCAGCCGTACATCGCCGACATCCACAACAGACTGATCTTCCATACCCATGACGCTACAGCCGAATGAACGAAGACCTTTCACCCCCGGCTCCCCGCGGCCCGGCAGGGTTGAGGGGTGAGCGTCGTTCCCCACCCGCTGCTCATCGCTGTCGCCACTGCCGTCATGGCCGTCTCCGTGCTCTCCGGCTGCTCGTCCGACAGGTCCGCCGAGGGCGGTCCGGAAGCCGGGCTCGACGATCCGGCGAACAAGGAGATCGCCATGCAGCTGGTCTCCAGCGCGGAGAACTCCTCGCTCGACCGGAAGGCGCAGTACATGCACATCGAGGACATCGGCGACGGCCGCGGCCTGGAAACGCGACTGCGAACGTCTCAGCCTGGAGGCCATCCGCATCCCCGAACGCCTCTACGAGCGGATCCAGCAGCGCCAGGCCAAGACGATCGACCGGTTCCTGCAGCGCGAGGGCCGTGTTCCGACCGGTGAGGAACGCCTGAAGATCGCTCTGTTCCCGGCCCAGAACGCCAACCGGCAGCGCGTCAAGGGCGTCAGTTGCGGCTGGTTCGACGCACAGTTCCGCGAGTGGATCGACTCGCTCACCGACATTCACGTCGTGACCCGCCAGGCCCGGCACACTCCGGCCACGAACCTGCTCAGGAACGGCGCCAACCTTTCCCACGTCAAGCGTTGCCTCGGACAGGCATCCGCGGCTATGGCCGAGAACTACGTCCACCTCGCCGGCACCGACCATCAGCTCGAAGACGCGCTCGATGCCATCCAGGTCACCGGCCCCGGAGCCTGCGAGCCCGGCGTGCTGCCGGCCGGAGGCGAGCCGATGTCCCGCGCGCAGGCCGAAGCGATGGTGACCGAAGGCGCCCGCACCAACCTCCGCTTCGCCGACAAACGCATCGCCGACCTCGAGATCCAGATCCTCGACCTCCGGCAAGCTGTCCCGAACGCCTCCCGATGAACCTCTATTCGCGATGGCGGTGGTTGTCACATTCGAGGGTCCGGCGGTGTCTTCATGCCGAACGGCCGAACAGGCACACGTACAAGGAGAACACCATGGCGCTACGCGTCCCGAAGGCCGAGCTCCCCACCGAGCTCGGCGAAAACATGATCAAGCAGCTCGGTGCCGTGCCCGAGCCCGTCGAGGTGGTGTGGCACAACCCGAAGGTCGCCACGTCCAACCTGGAGTTCTCGGCCAAGCTGGCCGAGTGGGACGAGGCCGACGCGAGCCTCAAGTCGTTCGCGCACATGGCGGTGGCGGGGCAGGTGGGCTGCGGCTGGTGCCTCGACGTCGGCTACTTCCAGGCGCGGAACCAGAACCTGGACCTGGCCAAGGCGAGCCAGGTGCCGCGTTGGCGGGAGTCGGAGGTGTTCACCCCGCTGGAGCGGGACGTGCTGGAGTACGCCGAGGCCATGACGAACACGCCGCCGACCGTCACCGACGAGCTGCATGCGAGCCTGCTCGACCGGCTCGGCGCGGCGGCGATGGTCGAGCTCACCGCGTACATCGCCTTCGTCAACATGGCGACCAGGAACAACAGTGCGAACGGGATCACCTCGCAGGGCTTCTCCGACGCTTGCGAGATTCCGCTGGCCGCACGTGCCGGGACTTCCGCCGCGGCTCCGTCGGCATGACCGAGGACCCGTTCGTCGCCCATCGCAGTCTGCTGTTCACGGTCGCCTACGAGATGCTCGGGTCGGCGGCCGATGCGGAGGACGTGCTGCAGGAGTCCTGGCTGCGGTGGGCCGACGTCGACCAGACGCAGGTGAGCGACGCGCGGGCGTACCTCGTCCGGGTCGTCACCCGGCAAGCGCTCAACCGTCTGCGAACGTTGTCGCGCAGCCGCGAGGACTACGTGGGTGAGTGGTTGCCGGAGCCGCTGCTGACCAGCCCGGATGTCGCCGAGGACGTCGAACTCGCGGAGAGCGTCTCGATCGCGATGCTGACCGTGCTCGAAACGCTCGGGCCGACGGAGCGCGCGGTGTTCGTGCTCCGCGAGGTCTTCGAGATGCCGTACGGCGAGATCGCCGAGGCGACGGGCAAGTCCGCGGCCGCGGTGCGGCAGATAGGGCGGCGGGCACGCGAGCATGTGGCGGCTCGGCGGCCGCGGGTGCAGGTGAGCCGGTCGGAGCAGCAGGCCGTGGTGGAGCGGTTCCTGGGTGCTTTGCGCACCGGGCAGTTGCAGCAGCTGATGGAGATCATGGCGCCGGACGTGGTCCTGATCGCCGATGGCGGCGGGGTTGCAGCCGCCGCTCTGGCTCCGATCCACGGGGCCGGACCGGTGGCGAAGGTGCTCGCGCGCGCGAACCGGGTGGAAGTGGCCGCGTTCGAGGCGACGACCGTGTGGCTCAACGGAGCGCCCGCGGGCCGGATCGATGTCGACGGCGAGCCGGCCGCGGTGAGCCTCGTGATGGAGAACGGGCGGGTCACCCAGATCTACCTGGTGAGAAACCCGCAGAAGCTGACGCGGCTGGATGAACCGGCCGAACTCGCCAGGTAAGCCCGCTGTTGCTCTGGCGGTGTGAGTGTTCCGGGCGGGTCGAACCGCCCGGAACACTCGCGACCGCACCGTGGTCAGACGTCGGAGTGCAGGGCGAACTCGTACGGGTGCGGGCGCAGCCGCATCGGGTCGAGCGCCCGCCGAGCGGCCTCGTTCATCCGGGGGTCGGTGAGGTCCTGGAAGTCCCTCATAGAACAGGGCGGTCAGGCCTCGCCGGTCCTCGTCGCCGAGCTTGCTGGCCCCATTGGGCTCGGCCAGGACCTGTTCGCGACCAGGTCCCAGTCGCCACCCACCGGCGCCCATCGGCCGGGCCCGGGTGCTGGTCGTGGGCAAGGGCGAGCCGGCACGAAAGCAGCCGAACAGATCAGCGACTGCACTGTTACAGTCCGCTTGCCCCGAGTGCGGGGACACGACGGAAAACAGAATGAGGGGCCCACAGTTGCGCATACGACCGAGACGGTGATCGCGGCGATCGGAGTGGGGCTCGCGCTCGCTCTGGCGCCGATCACGGGGACCGCGGCGGCGCAGGAGACGGGCACCATGGCCGTCACCAACATGGACTTCACCCCGTCCGCAGTGGACGCGACGCCTGGCGGCAAGACCGTCACGCTCCGCTGGACGATGACGGATACCACCCCGGAAGCCGACGGCATGAGCGCCCGGGTCTACCTGCGCCGCCAGGGCGCGACGGCCGGCACGTACCTGGGCGTGCCGCTGGTCGGGACCTATGACGTGGGCTCCTCCGGCCAGGACATCACCATGGTGCCCGGTTCGACGCCTCAGGAGGCCACTTACGAGTGGACCCTGGCCGTTCCGCAGTACGCGGCCGGGACGTCGGTCACCTGGGCCGTCACCCGCGTAGAGGCCTGGGACACCCAAGGCATTTCGCTCGACTGGGACGCCGCCCAACTGGGCGCTTTCCACAACACGTTCGAGGCGAAGACGAGGGCGGGGTCGCGTCGGCGGTCGTGGACACCAACAGCGTCAACGGCTGCCGGCAGACCTCCACCACGGCGACGACCTCGGCGGACGGAACCGTCTCGGTGGACTACGACGTGCCGCGGCAGGTCTTCACCTGCCGCATCACCGGTGTGATCATCACGGACAACGCCGGGAACGTCGCCCTGTACGGCTCGGAGTTCGGCGCACCGGAGACCGGCCTGACGATCACTTCGGCACCCGACACGGTACTGCCCGAGATCGACCAGGCCACGCTCTCGCCCGCCACCATCCCGGCAACGGAACACTCCACCGACATCCGCCTCACCGTGAACGTCTCGGGCACCACCGCGGGTGTCAACGGTTTCGACGTCTACCTGATCGACTCCTCGGGACAGTGGATCCCGGCCGCGTCCGGCGGTGCCTCACTGACCTTCAGCGGCGCGTTGACCCTCTCCTTCCCACTCCCCTCCGACGTGACCCCCGGGACGTGCACCATCGCCCTGCGCCTGTCCGACCAGGCGCGCAAGTCCTCGTCCTTCGGTTTCCCGAACGGCACCCCGATGCCGGGTGGCCCGGTGACTTTGACAGTCACCTAGGCGCCCCGGAGCCCATGCAGACCGCCCAGCATCGTCGGTCTGCACGGCGGCTTCACGCCGAACAATGATCGCCCCGCACCGGGACTGGGCTCCGGCCCCCTCCCGATGCGGGACGAAGGCGCCATGGCATCGCCGTCACTGCCCCGCGGAGCGCCCCTGGGCCCCGGTCGTGTCCTGGGAAGTGGTGTACGGGTTGGACCTGATCCGGGGGTTTGCTCCGGCTTTGAGCGCAGAACATGAACACCCCACAGGCTCGACATCACGGACATGCACGCAACGTGTCATCGCGGTGGAAAGAGCGTTGCAAGATGCGCGCCGGCGTCGAAGGCGCAATTTCCCAGGGCGTTCGACGCCGCGGCCTACGCAGATCCCCACCGCGGGCTCGCCGAGACCAGCCTCCGGCACCAGCTCACCGGAGCAGCGATCAGCCTCGCCCGCATCGACGCCCGCCTCACCGACACACCCCGAGCCCGCACCCGCACCCGCCGCTTCGCGGCACTTCGCCCCGCCGATCAAACGACCGACGGGGCGGGGCAGGCCCCGAATCAACCAACAACGTCCACCTTCCGCGCGGCGCGGGGCCCGCCTGCGCCCTGGGCACGTCCCCAACTCCCTTGCGTCGAAGGGGTGTACGGCACTCACTCCACTCTGATAGGAAAGCTTCCTAACAGACCGATGGAACGACGAACTCCCCTTGGAGGACTGGTGCACACTCCCCACACACGCACCGCACGTCGCAACACCCGCTCCGTGCGCATCGCGGTCATCGCGGTCGGATTGACCCTCACGGCGATACCCGTCGCGGCCTATGCCGGTACCCCCACGCACCCGGCGGTACATCAGCAGGCGGCGGTGGTTCAGCACGCCGCCGCCGCGACCGGGCTCGACGATCCGGCGAAGAAGGAAATCGCCATGCAGCTGGTCTCCAGTGCGGAGAACTCCTCACTCAACTGGAAGGCCCAGTACAAGTACATCGAGGACATCGACGACGGCCGCGGCTACACCGCGGGCATCATCGGCTTCTGTTCCGGCACCGGCGACATGCTCGACCTCGTCGAGCTGTACACCCAGCGCAAGCCGGGCAACGTCCTCGCGAAGTACCTCCCCGCGCTGCGGAAGGTGAACGGCACCGACTCGCACAGCGGTCTCGACCCGAACTTCAAGAAGGACTGGGCGACCGCCGCGTCCGACTCGGCGTTCAAGCAGGCCCAGAACGACGAGCGGGACCGGGTGTACTTCAACCCGGCGGTCAGCCAGGGCAAGGCCGACGGCATCGGCACACTGGGCCAGTTCGCGTACTACGACGCCATCGTCATGCACGGCGACGGCGGCGACAGCACCAGCTTCAGCTCCATCCGCAAGCGGGCCCTCACCAAGGCGAAGCCGCCGGCCCAGGGCGGCAATGAGGTCACGTACCTCAACGCCTTCCTGGACGCCCGGGTCTGGGCGATGCAGCAGGAGGAGGCCCACTCCGACACCAGCCGGGTGGACACCGCCCAGCGGGTCTTCCTGAAGAAGGGCAATCTGAACCTGGATCCGCCGCTCGACTGGAAGGTGTACGGCGACAGCTACCACATCGGCTGACCTGGTACGGCTGTGGCGCGTACGGCAGCACCCCACGAGGGGTCGCCGTACGCGCCAC
The DNA here is from genome assembly GCF_044741025.1 of Streptomyces sp. NPDC088246. Classification (NCBI taxonomy): domain Bacteria; kingdom Bacillati; phylum Actinomycetota; class Actinomycetes; order Kitasatosporales; family Streptomycetaceae; genus Streptomyces; species Streptomyces sp. NPDC088246. The sequence goes on along the minus strand of NZ_JBIURV010000028.1, from coordinate 18,955 downwards.
AACGCCGTTCCGGACGGAGCCGGGGGTACCTCCGGGTCAGTGCGCGGCCGCCGGGGCCGCGGCTGCCGGGCTCCGCTCCTGCTCGCGCTCCTGCCCCGACGGATCCGGATCCGGTTTCCTGCCCAGGTGGTTGAAGACCAGGTTGAGCGCGATCGCCACGACGCATCCGGTCGAGATACCGGAGTCCAGCACGACCAGCAGATCCTCCGGGAACGCGTGGTAGAAGTCCGGGGCGGCGATCGGGATCAGTCCGACGCCCACGGCCGCTGCCACGATCAGCGCGTTCTCGCCCTTCTCCAGCGCGGCGGTCGCCAGCGTCTGGATGCCGCTCGCGGCGACCGAACCGAAGAGAACGATGCCGGCGCCGCCGAGGACGGGCAGCGGGACGAGCGCGATGACGGACGCGGCGACGGGAACCAGCCCGAGCACGATCAGGATGCCGCCGCCGGCGGCCACCACGAAGCGGCTGCGGACCTTGGTCATCGCGACCAGCCCGATGTTCTGGGCGAAGGCGCTGCACATGAAGCCGTTGAAGAGCGGGCTGATGGCGCTGCCCAGGGTGTCGGCGCGCAGGCCGCCCTCGATGGTCCGTTCGTCCGCCGGCCGGCCGACGATCTTCCCGAGAGCCAGCATGTCCGCGGTGGACTCGGTCATACAGACCAGCATCACGATGCACATGGAGACGATCGCGGCGATCTCGAACTGCGGTGCCCCGAAGTGGAACGGCGTCGGAAAGCCGATCAGTTCGGCGTCCTTGATGGCGCCGAAGTCGGTGATGCCTACCGGGATCGCGATCAGTGTGCCGATGACCAGCCCGAGCAGAATGGCGATCTGCTGGAGGAAGCCGCGCAGCAGCTTGCGCAGGGCGAGGACGATCAGCAGCGTGACCGCGGCCATGGTGATGTTGGTCATCGAGCCGTAGTCGTCGGCCGTGGCGTTGCCGCCCTGGGACCATCTGAAGGCGACCGGCAGCAGCGAGACACCTATCAGGGTGATCACGGTGCCGGTGACGACGGGCGGGAAGAAGCGGACCAGTTTGCAGAAATACGGGGCGAGCAGGAAGCCGAGCAGGCCCGCCACGATGATCGCGCCGAAGATGACGGCTATGCCGTCGTGTCCACGGTCCTTTCCTATCGCCACCATCGGGGTGACCCCGGCGAACGAGACGCCGTTGACGAACGGCAGCCGGGCGCCGATGCGCCAGAAGCCGAGGGTCTGGAGCAAGGTGGCGAGGCCCGCGGTGAAGAGGCTCGCCCCCATCAGGAAGGCGGTCTCCTTGGGTGTGAGGCCCACGGCGGGCCCCACGATCATCGGCGGCGCCACCACGCCCGCGTACATCGCGGCCACGTGCTGGAGGCCGCTGGTGAACATCTTCAGCGGGGGGAGCGTTTCGTCGACCGGGTGTTTCCGGTCTGCCGAAGCCGATTCGGGGATGAGGTGCGGGTCGGCATCGGGTGCTGCGTCTGCGTCGTTGCGAAACCTGGGCGTAGCTGCCACGGCGGTTCCTCCGGTCGGGTACACGTCTGCGGTGACGTGGGTGTCAGGGAGGTGGTGCAAGTGGTGCGTCGGTGCAGGTGGGGGCAGGTCTTGCAGCTGGTGCGGGCAGCTTTGTCCAGCGGTGCCGGGGCGCGTACGTGCGTACGCGCCCCCGCACCGTTGCCGTGGACCCCGCTCGGGTCCACGGCGGCCGGCCGAGGGCCGTCCCCCTCGGCCGGCCGGTATCGGGGGGGTGCCCCGGAGCGTCAGACTCCGGCGGCGATATGTGCGAGGCGGCGGGCCTCGTCGCGGGTGGCGCGAGCGATGGCGTCCTCGTCCGCGGTGATCAGGTGGTTGCCCTCGACAACCGGCTTGCCGTTGACGAGGGAGAGGGTGACGGGGGCCGCGGCGCCGAAGACGAGTGCGGTCACCGGATCGGCGATGGACGCGTGGGCGAGGGTGTCCAGCTTCCAGAGCACCAGGTCGGCGAGCTTGCCGGGCTCCAGGGAGCCGATCTGGTCGGCGCGGCCGAGTACCTGGGCGCCGCCGTACGTTCCCAGGCGCAGGGTCTGACGGGCATTCAGGGCCTTTTCCCGGTGGGCACCGAGGCGGTTGATGAGGAGGGCGTTGCGCAGTTCGGTGTGGAGTTCGCCGGACTCGTTGGAGGCGGTGCCGTCGACGCCGAGGCCGACCGGGACGCCCGCGGCGAGCATGTCGGGCACCCGGGCGATGCCCGCGGCGAGCCGGGCGTTGGACGAGGGGCAGTGCGCCACGCCCGTTCCGGTGCGGGCGAAGGCGGCGATGTCGGAGTCGTTCATATGGACGCAGTGCGCCATCCATACGTCGTCGCCGAGCCAGCCGGTCGACTCGAAGTAGTCGGTCGGGCCCATCCCGAACAGCTCGTGGCAGAACTTCTCCTCCTCCACGGTCTCCGATCCGTGGGTGTGCATGCGCACCCCCTTGCGACGGGCCAGCTCGGCGCCCTGTCGCAGCAGTTCGGTGGAGATGGAGAACGGGGAGCAGGGTGCGACGGCGACCTGGGTCATCGCGTCGAACGAGGCGTCGTGGTGCGCGTCGACGGTCGCCTCGGTTCCGGCGAGCGCACCGTCGAGGGTCTCCACGGCGAAGTCCGGCGGCAGCCCGCCGTCCTTCACGCTGCGGTCCATGGAGCCGCGGGCGAGGGTGAACCGTACGCCCATGTCCCGGGCGGCCCCGATGATGGCGCCGGACAGATCGCCGGTCCCCCGCGGGTAGACGTAGTGGTGGTCCATGGCGGTGGTGACGCCGCCGCGCGCCATCATGGCGAGCGAACCCTGCGCGGCGGCGCGGACCATCGGCTCGTCGATGCGCGCCCACGTCGGGTACAGCGCGACCAGCCAGTCGAACAGGTTGTGGTCGGTGGCGAGGCCGCGGGTGATCCACTGGTAGAAGTGGTGGTGCGTGTTGATCAGACCGGGGGTGACCAGATGCCCGGTGCCGTCGATGCGGCGTACGACGTTCTGCAGGCCCTGGGGGGCCCGGCCCGCGCCGACGGATTCGATGCGATTGCCCGCGACGACGACATGGCCCGAGGCGTACTCGGTGTCGTCGGCGTCGACGGTCGCGATCGAACAGTTCTCGATGACGATGCGTTCCACGTGCTCAGGAGCTGCCGATGCTGCCATGGTGCTTCCTCTTCTTTCCGGCGGTGTGGGCACGGCAGGACCCTAGGAGGATTTGAGTGCCACAGCCTGGCGGCCATGGGTGCCGAGATGGTGGAAGAACAGATTGAGCAGGACCGCGACGAGCGCTCCGGCGCTGATGCCGGAGCCCAGGACGGTCTGGGCCCAGGACGGGAATCCCGCGTAGAAGCCGGGCGCGGCGAGCGGGATGATGCCCGCCCCGAGCGCCACGGCGACCAGGATGATGTTGGAGCTGTCGTCGAGTCCGGCCTCGGAGAGCGTACGGATGCCGCTCACTGCGATCGAGCCGAACAGAACGATGCCGGCGCCGCCGAGCACGGGCATCGGCACGAGGGAGACGACCGCGCCGAGCACCGGGAAGGCGCCCAGGACCAGCAACGCACCGCCTGCGGCCGCGACGACATAGCGGCTGCGCACCTTTGTGAGTGACACCACGCCGACGTTCTGCGCGAAGGCGCTCGTCGGGAAGCCGCCGAAGACCGGGCCGAGCAGGGTGGCGATGCCGTCGGTACGCAGTCCTCGGGTGATGGTCCGGCCGTCGGTGCGCCGGCCGCAGATCTCGCCGAGCGCCAGCATTCCGGCACAGGACTCGGTCATCAGGACGAGCGTGACGATGCAGAGCGAGAGGATCGCGGCGGGCCGGAACTCTGGGGCACCGAAGGCGAAGGGGGTGGGCAGGGCGGCGACCGGTGCGGCCTTCAGCGTGGAGAAGTCGGCGAGCCCGAACGGGATCGCGGCCAGAGTGCCGATCAACATGCCTATCAACAGGGCGACTTGCTTGAGAAACCCGCGTCCGAAACGCTGGATCAGCAGAATGACGACAAGTGTGAAAGTGGCCAGCGCGAGGTACTTCATCGCGCCGAAGTCAGCGGCGTTCTTGTCGCCGCCCTGCGCCCAGGAGACCGGGACGGGCATCAGGGTGACGCCGATGAGGGTGATGACGACGCCGGTGACCAGCGGCGGGAAGAATCGGAGCAGCCGGCCGAAGAACGGTCCGACGGCCAGGCAGAAGACTCCGGCGACGGTCACCGCCCCGTAGATCGCGGGGAGTTGGTGACCTGGTGCGGTGGTCTCGGCGATGGCGAGCATCGGAGCGATTCCGGCGGAGGAGGCGGCGTTGACGAACGGCAACCGGTTCCCGGCGAAGGCACCGATGCCGAGGGTCTGCAGGACGGTGGTGCATCCCGCGATCAGGAGGCTCGCCGCGATCAGCCGGGTCATGCCCGCCGGGTCGAGGCCGACGGCCTGGCCGATGATGAGCGGAGGGGTGACGACGCCTGCGTACATGGCGGCGATGTGCTGGAGCGCGGCGGGGACGAGCCGCGAGGGGCGGAGCTTTTCGTCCACCGGGTGGACCGAGGTCTCCGGCAGGGTGGGACATGGGCCTTCTGCTTCTGCCGGCCCGAGTACAGGCTGTGCCATGGAAATTCCCTCCGGTCCGGCCGGTCCCCGCCCGGCTGCGTGCGGGCGGGGACCGGATCGGCGCCGCGTCAGAGGTTGGTCATGTCGACCGGGATCTGCGGCTCGATACCGTCCCGCAGCACGGTGGCCTCGATCAGGCCGTACGGGCGGTCCGCCGCGAAGTAGACAGCGCCGTCATCGGTATCGTTCTTGAGCCCGAACGGCTCCAGGTCCACCAGGAAGTGATGGTTGTTCGGCAGGGAGAAGCGGATCTCATCGATCTCGCTGCGGCTGTTGATCACCCGCGAACCCATCTGGTACAGGGTCTGCTGCAGCGAGAGGGAGTACGTTTCGGCGAAGGCCTGCAGGATGTGCTTCCTGGCCTGCACGTACGACTTCTCCCAGTTGGGCATCCGATCGGCGTCGCTGGTCCAGTTGTAACGCCAGGCGGCGGAGACGTCGGTGCACAGGATGCGGTCGTACGCTTCCTTGAGCGTCGTGTACTTGTCCTTGACGTAACCCCAGAACTCCGAGTTGGTGGAGTTCATGACCGTGAGGTCCTTGAGGCCGGAGATGATCTCCCACTTCTCACCGTCGAAGGTGATCTGTGCAGTGCGCAGCTCCTGGCCCTTGCGGACGAAGGAGTGGTTGACCTCGTCCGAACCGATGAACCTCGAGTTGTTGTCCGAGGTCGCGATGCGCTCCCAGGAGTACTCCTGGATCCGGATGCGCGCCACCTTGATCGGTTCCTGCGACGTCACGAAGTGGCGGGCGAGGTGGATACCGAACTGTTCTGCCGACTCGATGCCGTGTTCCTTGGCGAACGCGTACACCGTGTTCTTGGTGGTGTCGGTCGGCAGGACGTGGGCGTTGGAGCCGGAGTAGTGGACATCGTCCATGTCTCCGGAGAGGGCGATGGAGACATTCAGGTCCTTGATGCGGTGGGTGTCGCCGTCCCGTGTGATCCTGACGACGCGGTTCTCTGCTTTGCCGTACTGGTTCTGGCCGAGGATCACAGGGCGGGGGCGGTGGGAATCGGCGGTCATGTCGGTGCTAGCTCCCTCGGTATACGGAGTAGCCGAACGGGTTGAGCAGCAGCGGTACGTGATAGTGCTCGCCCGGCCTGACGGCGAAAGTGATCGCCACCTCCGGGAAGAACGCACCGCTGTCCCTTGCGCGGGGGGCGTCCTGCTGCGCCTCGGCTTGCTTCTTGGAGAAGTACGCCTCGACCTCGAAGTCGAGTCGTACGTGAGTTGTGCCTTCCGGCAGGGCCGGCAGGTCCTTGCACCGCCCGTCCGCGTCGGTCGCGGAGCCGCCGAGCGCCACCCAGGCGGCTTCCGGGCCCGAGCGGGCCGCGAGCGAGACGGCGACACCCTCGGCGGGGCGCCCGACGCTGGTGTCCAGGATGTGCGTGGACACCGATGCGGTGGTTTCGGTGCTCATCAGTCCTTGTCCTCTTCCACGAGACGGGTCAGCCGGATTCGGTTGATCTTCCCGAGTTCGGTGCGCACGATGTCGCGCTCCTGCTCGGGAGAGTTCCCGATCCGGGACTTCACCGCGTCGCGCATCTGCTCACCGGTGGTTCCGGTGGCGCAGGTCAGGAAGACATGTCCGAACCGCTCCTGGTAGGCCAGGTTCAGTTCGAGCATCTCGGCCTTGAGTTCCTCGGTGGCGTCCGCCATCCCCCGCTGTTCGCGGGAGGAGGTCAGGTCTCCGGGCTTCGGGCGGCCGATCGGCGGGTGACCGGCCATCGCATCGGCCAGATCCTCCGGGGTCAGCGCGGCCGTGGCGGCGTCACCGGCAAGGAGAAGGGCTTGTGCGGTGGCGTACGGGCGTAGGGAGAGGATCGCTCTTCCCCATGCCGCACTGGCACACACCTCGTGCAACGCGGTGGTGGCCTCGTCGTCCGCCAGGGTGTTGAACCGGGCGAGGCCCGGTGTGGAGCTCGAAGTCACGGGAGCCTCCGTGGCTGTGTTCGCTGTGCGTCTCTTCGCGTCGCGTCGGTCGGGCTGCGGATAGCTAACGCCCTCCACAACACCACGTCAACACTTTGTTGAAATTACGCGAATGCAAAAGGCCGCCGCCCGATGCTCCGGACGACGGCCAAGTCGTTCTTGCGAACACATGTTCGGTTTATCGTCCTGACAGCACGGCCCCGCCCAGACCTCGGTGTCCAGGACATGCACGCCGAGCCGGTCGCGGATGATCCCAGCACTCACCGCACCAGTGGTGAGCGGCTTCTTGCACCAGATGCGGGCGCGGCCCATGGACTGGTCCCAGGTCAGCGTCCCCGGATTGGGAAGTGGCCGGGAAGCCGGTCCCTCAACTAAGGCCGTCATGGCGCCTGCTCCGCTTCACGGGCGGCGCAGGCGGCGGCGTCCGAGCAGGCCCGCGGGAACCACGAGTACGCGGCACCTCCCTCGGGCCGGGCCCGCTTCTCGCCGAGGTCCACGTCCTCGCCGACGGTGAGAGGTTCCCTGCACCAGACGCAGGACCATCCGCGCTGCTGCTGCTCCGTCAGTTCGCTGACTGGTGGTAAGTCCCTCACGGTCATGGCGTCCCCGGGTCTCGTTGATCTGCTGTGACTGCAAGGTAGGGCGAGGTACAACGGGGGTGGGCACGCAAAGTGCGTGCTCCGTTCGGGGAGTGCTCCATGGAGACTGGACGCATCGCCTACTGGCGAGAGCGGCGCGGCTTCACACAAGCGGACTTCGGTCGGCTGATGGGGCAAACCCGCAGGTGGGTGCAGGATCTGGAGGGCGGGCAGCGTCGGCAGGACCCGCGCCTATCAGTGCTGGTGCGCGCGGCCAAAGTCCTGCGCATCCCTCTGGAGCAGCTACTGATGGACGGGCCTCCCGAGCCGCCCCCGGCGACCACGCCACCTGTCGAGGCGCTGGCCGTCATCGACGTCCTGTACCGCAACGACGAGGACGGGGATCCCCCGCCGCTCACGGAGCTGCGGCGACGGCTCACATACTGCTGCGAGGCGTTCCAGGCCTGCCACTACGGGGCGCTCGGCCGAGAACTGCCCGCGGCAGTCCACGGTCGGCCTCGTCGCCGACGTGGTCGGGGCGACCCCGGCTCCCGGCGGGGACTCGCGCCGCCTGGCCGCGCGATGTGGACTCCCCGCATGACGAAGCGAGTTCTCTACCTCATCGCCTGCGCGGCCGGCCCGACCCAGTACATCGACTCGGGTGTCCGGCAGGCGCAGGCCCGCGGCTGGGACACCTGCCTGATCCTGACGCCGGCCGCTGCGACCTGGTGGGAGCCGCGAATGGGCGAGCTGGAGAAGTCGACCGGGCACCCGGTGCGGTCTCGGTACAAGCTCCCCTGGGAGAAAGACACGCTGCCAAAGGCCGACGCGATGCTGTTCGCGCCGCTCAGCTGCACCAGCCTGAACAAGTGGGGCGGCGGCATCTCGGACACGCTCGCAATCGGGCTCATCTCCGAGGGCGTACACATGGGGGTGCCCGCGCTGGCCATGCCTTACTTCAATCAGGCACAGGGCGCCCAGCCGGCCGTGGCCCGCAGCATCGCTGACCTCCGCAACCAAGGCGTGGTCTTCCTCGACGGGCCGGACGGGTACGAGTCGCACCCTCCGAAGCAGGGCAACCCGCAGGCCTACCCCTGGCATCTCGCCCTCGACACGGTCGGCTCGATTGTCAGTCCCACCTCGTAGCCTTCTCTCATGCCGATCACCCCTTCGCCTGCCACCCCTGTGCGCTCCCCCGCCGCAGTGAACGCGGACATCCGCGCGCTGTGGGCGGCCGGCCCGCTGTCGCCAGAGGGTGAGGCGGAGTATCAGCGGCTGCTGGTGGAGTGGGAAGCCGCGGTCCGGGCGGATGTCGTCACAGCGGCCTGACCTACGCGGCTCCGAGGGCTAACGCACGTCCGCCCCACCCGGGCGCTGTTCCGGGCGGGGCGGTCTCGTAGCTGCGTCCAGCCATAGGCGCGAATGTGATGAGTCCACGGTACTGGGCCGGTATGACAACCGGGGCGGCCCGCGGTGACGGCGGGCCACGGCCAGTGCGGCAGGAGGCGGGCGCGCAAGGTGGTCTCCACAGGAACTTGAATCCGATCAGCCGGCCTGCTGACGCGTAGCGCCTTGCTTGCGGCGCTGCGCACCGCAGTTGGCGAGCGGATTGGGGGCCTATGAACTCGCGCTATCCCACACATGACTCCGGTCCTAGACCTCTGGCTGGCCAGTTCCGCACACACCGAAGGCGCGGGGCGGGCTCCATTCGCCACTTCTTCCGTGTCCGCACGCGGCCGACAAGGGGATACGCCTGCTCGCACCTTTGTCCTGAAGGACTGTTCGTGCAGTACGCGCGCTATCAGCGCAATTCATCTGAAGGTGCGCTTTACACGTATCGCCCGGGCGCGTCGTCGCTGCCGCCGACACCATCCGAAGCGTCGGGCCCGCTGACAGCGGCCGTCCCGCAGCCGGTTCAGCGTCGACTGCCACCGGGTGCGAGCAGGCTGGCGTCCTGGTCCTGGCGGTAGTGTCGCCGCTTACGGCTGGTGACAACGCCCCTACCGGCACGTCCGGATGTGCCCGCCGTCACCCCGGGCACGCGCCCTCCCCGCCCAGCGGGCACCAGCCGCCGAGCGGGCGCACCTTGAAGACATGAGTGCCCCGATAGTCGTCGACGGTCTGTCCCGCTCCGGCGGGCGGAGGGTCACCATCAACGGGCAGATTGCCGGGTTCGCCCACGATGACCGCGACCTCGTCGAATTCCTGAGGCGGGCCGGACTCGACGACGCCTGGGATCTCCTCGACGACCCGCACTGGATTGAATGGCGCGGCCGACGGGCGCACCGGTACGAAGTGGCATGACGAAAGCCCCCGCGGATTTACGAGATTCGAGCCTTTCACCTGTGTGGATATCGCTTCCACATCAGGCGTCCTTTTCCCTGTTGAGGTAGTTGTAGACGGTGAAGCGGCTGACCCCCAGCGCACCCGCCACCGTCTCCACCCCGTGCCGCACGGAGAAGGCACCGCGTGCCTCCAGGGTTCGCACCACCGACTGCTTGGCCTTGCGGTCCAGCTCGGAGAGCGGCATGCCGTGCCGGCGCTCCATGGCGGCCAGGATGTGGTCGAGCGATTCCGAGAGCTGGGGCAGCCGGACGGCTATGACGTCCTCGCCCTCCCAGGCCAGCACGACGTCATCGGCCTGTGCCTGCTCGGGCCCGAGCAGCTCGGCGCCCATGGCGTCGACGAGCGGCTTGACCGCGGTGACGAGGGGGTGGTCCGCCGGTTCGGTCACTTCGAGTCCTCCCCGATGACGTTGACCTGGAGCGACACCCGGGTGGCACCCGATGCCAGCGCTCTGCGCAGCAAGGAGTCCACCGCGGTGAGCACCTCGTCCGCGCCTCCCTCCGCCGTGTTGCCGAAGGGGCCGACGTCCACGGCGTCCAGGTCGGCCGTCTGGATGACCTCGCGGGCCACGACCGCGTGCGCGGGCGCCTCGTCGAGATCGAAGGGCTCGGTGGTGAACTCCACTCTCAAGCGCACTGTGCCTCCCTCATGCGTTCGCCACGTCTTCGTGAACCCGCGGCTCGGGCCCGACCCTAACGGACGGGTGCCGGGGCCGTCCGGTGACGGTTTCCCCCTCAATCGCCGGCCGGGCCCGTACTCCGGTACGGGAGCACGCAGACGGCCACCGGGGCGGGGAAGGCGTCACCGGTACGGGTCAGGCCGCCGCTGCGGGCGTCGACCCGGAACACCGTCACCGTGCTCGACCTCTGGTTCGCCGCGAAGAGCAGCTTCCCGTCCGGTGAGAAGGCGATCTGCCGGGGGAAGTCGCCGCCGACGGGCACCGTGTCGAGCAGCCGCAGTACGGCGCCGTCGTCCTCGACGGCGTATCGCGTCAGGCTGTTGTGGCCCCGGTTGGCGAGGTAGGCGAACCGGCCGTCGCCGGTGACCAGGAACTGTGCGGGATAGCTGGTAGCGGCGCCGGTCCCGGTGGGCTGCGGGGCACCCGGGGACAGGGTGCCGGTGGCCGGGTCGTAGCCGCAGACGACCGCGGTGTTGTCGACCTCGCAGGCCAGATAGGCAAAGCGGCCGCCCGGGTGAAATGTGATGTGCCGCGGTCCGGCCCCGGGGCGCAGGGCCGCGTAGGAGACCTGGTCGAGCGTGCCGCGGTTCTCGTCGAGCCGGTACGTGTACACGGAGTCGTTACCCAGGTCCACGGCGAGGATGTGGTCGCCGTCCGGGGTGGTGACGATCTGGTGGGCGTGCGGCCCGTCCTGGCCGGGGCCGGGGGGTGGCGCGGTGTGGGCGACCAGGTCCGTGCGCTCCCCCAGCGAGCCGTCGCCCCGGATGGGGTGCACCACGACGCTGCCGGAGGTGTAGTTCGCGGTGAGCAGCCACCTTCCCGTGGGATGGACGCAGAGATGAGTGGGCCCCGCCCCGCCCGTGCTGCGGGTTCCCAGCACCCGGTGGCGGCCGTCCGGGGACAGGGCGACCGCCGTCACCCCGCCCCGGTCCTGCTCGTCGACTGCGTAGACGGTGGCGCTCGAGGGGTGCATGGCCAGGTACGAGGGGTTGTCGACGCCGGCGATCGCGGGGCCGGCGGAGATCGCCCCAGTGGTGGCGTCGTACGAGGCCGCGCCGATTCCCTTACCGCCGCCCTCGGCCGAGGTGTACGTACCGAGCAGCAGCTGCCAGGTGGTGCGCGGGCGCGAACCGACCGCGGGTGCGGGGTCCGGCGCAGGCCGGAAAGAGCCGGGCAGCGCGGGGGCCACGGTCAGGGCAGCACCGGCGAACAGGGCTCCGAGGACGGCGCGCCGGCTGGTGGCGTGGTTCATGCGAGGCACCTCGTGTGGGGGTCGGCTGCATCGGATGCACCAGCCACCCTGACCCGCCCCGCACCCCCGCGGCAAGCGGCGCAATTCCGGTTGCACCTTGCACAACCCGCACGAAGGCACCCGGCCGAATTCCGGGCACCCCCTTGACAGCTCCCCTAGCTCCAGGCAATCTTCCGTTACGCAGAAACTAACTTCCGCAATACGGAAGGAGCACTGAAACCCTCATGGGCTACCCGGACCAGCGCTTCGATGTGAACCTTTCGATCCTCTTCACGGAACTCCCGCTCCTGGAGCGTCCCGCGGCCGCCGCCGCGGCCGGCTTCACCGCGGTCGAGCTGTGGTGGCCATGGATCGAGACCCCCACTCCGCCGCAGGCCGAGCTCGACGCCCTCAAGAAGGCGCTCGACGACGCAGGCACCCGGTTGGTGGGGCTGAACTTCTACGCCGGACAGCTGCCCGGCCCCGACCGCGGCGCGCTCTCCGTGCCCGGCCCGGAGTCGGACCGCTTCCGCGCCAATATCGAGGTGGCGGCCGGCTTCGCCGCCTCGGTCGGCTGCAAGGCGCTCAACGCGCTCTACGGCAACCGCGTCGACGGTGTGGACCCGACCGTGCAGGACGAACTCGCCCTGGAGAACCTGGCCGTCGCCGCCCGTGCGGCCGACCGGATCGGGGCAGTCCTGCTGATCGAGACCCTCAACAAGCCGGAATCGCCGCGCTATCCCCTGGTGAGCGCGCCGGCCGGGATCGAGATCGTCGACAAGGTCAACGCGGCGACGGGGCTCGGGAACGCGAAGTTCCTGCTGGACCTGTACCACCTCTCGATGAACGGCGAGGACCTCGGCCGGGTCATCACGGCGTACGCCGGCAAGACCGGCCACGTCCAGATCGCCGACAACCCGGGGCGCGGCGCGCCCGGCACCGGCTCGCTCCCGCTGGAGCGGCTCCTCGACGAGCTGACGAAGGCCGGTTACGACGGCTGGGTCGGCCTGGAGTACAAGCCGGGCGACCGGCCGAGTGCCGAGGCCTTCGAGTGGCTCCCGGCCACCGCGCGGGCCGCCCGCTGAGGGCGGCGGACTCCCCCTCGTACACACGCTTATCGGAAGGCACCCTCATGAGCAACAACCTCCCCAAGGTTGCATGGATCGGACTCGGCATCATGGGCTCCCCCATGTCCGAGAACCTGATCAAGGCCGGGTACGACGTCACCGGTCACACCCTGGAGCAGGAGAAGACCGACCGGCTGGTCGCGGCCGGCGGCACGGGCGCGGGTTCGATCGCCGAGGCGGTCCGGGACGCCGATGTCGTCATCACGATGGTGCCCGCCTCCCCGCAGGTCGAGGCCATCGCGTACGGCCCCGACGGCATCCTGGAGAACGCGAAGCGCGGCGCGCTGCTGATCGACATGTCATCGATCACCCCGCAGACCTCCGTGGACCTCGCGAAGAACGCGAAGGACAAAGGCATCCGGGTGCTGGACGCCCCGGTGTCCGGCGGCGAGGCCGGCGCCATCGAGGCCGTGCTGTCGATCATGGTCGGCGGCGAGCAGCCCGACTTCGACGCGGCGCAGCCGATCCTCCGGGCGCTCGGCAGGACCATCGTGCTGTGCGGTCCGCACGGCTCCGGCCAGACGGTGAAGGCCGCCAACCAGCTGATCGTCGCGGTCAACATCCAGGCGTGCGCCGAAGCGGTCATCTTCCTGGAGAAGTCCGGGGTCGACCTCTGCGCCGCGCTCGACGTGCTGAACGGCGGGCTGGCCGGCTCGACCGTCCTGACCCGCAAGAAGGACAACTTCCTGAAGCGGGACTTCGCACCGGGCTTCCGGATCGACCTGCACCACAAGGACATGGGCATCGTCACCGACGCCGCCCGCAATGTCGGTGCCGCACTGCCTGTCGGCGCCGTGGTCGCGCAACTCGTCGCCTCGCTGCGCGCACAGGGCGACGGCGGCCTGGACCACTCGGCACTGCTGCGCTCGGTCGAGCGCCTGTCGGGGCAGACCGTCCGGGCCTGACCGGTCCGGCCCGTACCGGCAACCCGGATCGGCCACCCAGAGACTTCCGGATGGCGTCGGCGCCGACACCTGTCCTGTCGCGCCCAGGCGTCGGCGCCGTCCGGAACACCAGACTCCAAATTTCAACAAACTGTTGACGTCTGATTCGGCGCGTATCTACGCTCCTGGAGCCTCAAGCCGTCTCAGTTCAGCAGCTCAGCAGCTCCCGTACGGAAGGTCGCCCCGACACCATGACGCAGCGTGTGCTTACGACCGAGTCAGGCGCCCCGGTCGCCGACAACCAGAACTCCGCCACCGCCGGCGTCGGTGGCCCGATCCTCCTCCAGGACCAGCACCTGCTGGAGAAGCTTGCCCGCTTCAACCGGGAGCGCATACCGGAGCGCGTGGTCCACGCCCGCGGCTCCGGCGCGTACGGCTACTTCGAGGTGACCGACGACGTCACCGCCTTCACCCGCGCCGACTTTCTCTCCGCGGTCGGCAAGCGCACCGAGACATTCATCCGCTTCTCCACCGTGGCCGACTCGCTGGGCGGCGCCGACGCCGTCCGCGACCCGCGCGGATTCGCCCTCAAGTTCTATACGGACGAAGGCAATTACGACCTGGTCGGCAACAACACTCCGGTGTTCTTCATCAAGGACCCGATCAAGTTCCCCGACTTCATCCACTCGCAGAAGCGCGACCCTTTCACGGGCCGTCAGGAGCCGGACAACGTCTGGGACTTCTGGGCCCACGCGCCCGAGGCGACGCACCAGGTCACCTGGCTGATGGGTGACCGCGGCATCCCCGCCTCGTACCGCCACATGAACGGCTACGGCTCGCACACGTACCAGTGGACGAACGCCGAGGGCGAGGCCTTCTTCGTCAAGTACCACTTCAAGACGAACCAGGGTGTGCGCTCCCTCTCCAGCGAGCAGGCCGCCGAACTCGCGGGCAGGGACGGCAACTCGCACCAGACGGACCTGCTGCAGGCCATCGAGCGTGGAGTGAATCCGTCCTGGACGCTGCACGTGCAGGTCATGCCGGCCGCCGAGGCCGCGGACTACCGCTTCAACCCGTTCGACCTGACCAAGGTGTGGCCGCACAGCGACTACCCGCTGCAGCGGGTGGGCCGGCTGGTCCTCGACCGCAACCCGGACAATGTGTTCGCCGAGGTCGAGCAGGCCGCGTTCTCCCCGAACAACTTCGTGCCCGGCATCGGCCCGTCCCCGGACAAGATGCTCCAGGGCCGGCTTTTCGCCTACGCGGACGCGCACCGCTACCGGCTGGGCGTCAACCACACCCGGCTCCCGGTGAACGCGCCGCGCACCGCCGTCGTCGACAACTACGGCCGCGACGGGCTGCACGCCACGCGCAACGGTGCGCGCCACGACAAGAACTACGAGCCCAACTCGTACGCGGGCCCCGCCCAGACCGGCGCGGCGCTCTCCGCCCCGCTCGCGATCCACGGCTGGACCGGCACCCACGAGGCGCCCGCCCACACCAAGGACGACGACTTCTTCCAGGCGGGCGAGCTGTACCGGCTGATGTCCGAGGACGAGAAGGGCCGCCTGGCCGCCAACATCGCCGGGGGGCTGTCCCAGGTGACCCGCGACGACGTGATCGAGAAGAACCTCGCCCACTTCCACGCCGCCGATGCCGACTACGGCAAGCGCGTGGAGGAGGCCGTCCGCGCCCTGCGCGAGGACTGAGCCTCCCGTTGAACCCTGCTCGCGCCGTGTACCCGGATGAGGGGTGTCACGCGGCGCGGGCAGGACGAGGTCGCGGCGGCCGTGCGACGCCAGTGCGGTGGCGGGGGCCCGGGGTCTCCCGTCTCCTGACCTGAAGGAGACGGGGCTTTGAGCCCGATCGCCGCCGCCGCGACCCTTGTGCTGCTTCACCCGTGCCAGGGTGCGGACTGACGCCTGGGGCCTTCAAGATCGAGGACGAGCGTCGGGCCCACAACCGCCTGGGGCTTGGCAGACGGCCCGAGCGGGGGCATGGCCGCTCTCCCCGCAGCAGACCGCGGCCCGGCTCATGCCACGCAGAACTCGTTTCCTTCCGGGTCTCCCAACACTCCGTTCTAGCGGTTCTGGAGTGTCGCCGTGGGTGCATCGGTGCTGGTCAAGGGCGAGAACGTCAGGAACTCTCTGGTCCCCACAGAGGGCATGACGACTACTCGCAACCCCCTAGCCGGGACGGTGTTCCAGACCGAGACCCTTCGGGGTGTGCGGTGCGTCCGGCTCTCCGTACTCACTGACGAGACCACCAGCCCCGAGCGGCAGCGCGAAGCCGACGACAAGATTGCCGCCGAACTCGGGGTGAGCTTCGGCGAGGGTGACGGGCTCCGCGAAGCCGTGGACCTTGACGTGTCGGCGAGCAAGGTTGCCCCGTTCGACCGTCCCGCGCTCGGCTCATGGCTCGCCCGTCCGGACGAGTACGACGCGCTTGTCTGGTGGCGCTTTGACCGTGCCATCCGGTCCATGAGCGACATGCACGACCTTGCCAAGTGGGCGAAGGCTCACCGGAAGATGCTCGTTTTCGCCGAGGGAATCGGCGGGGGCAAGCTCGTCTTTGACTTCCGGAACCCGATGGACCCCACGTCCGAACTCATGATGATGATGCTTGCCTTTGCCGCTCAGGTGGAGTCGCAGAGCATCACGGACCGCGTTACCGGAGTCATGGCAGCCATGCGCCGGATGTCGCTCCGGTGGCGTGGTGGTGGTCGGCCCCCGTACGGCTACATGCCCGCCCCCATGCCCAAGGAACACGGCGGGGTCGGCTGGACGCTGGTGCCCGACCCGGACGCCGTGACGGTCATTGAGCGCATCGTTCGAGAGCTGTTGGAAGGCAAGACCGTTTCGGCAATCGCCGTGGGGCTCAATGCGGGCGGGAAGCCGAGCCCGCGCGATCACTGGGCAGTGAAGAACGGACGCAAGACCGGCGGCAAGACCGGGGGTGAGACGGGACTCACCAAAGACGCGTTCAACTGGAACCCCGCGGTCATTGCGCGGATGCTCCGCAATGAGACGTTGCTCGGCTGGAAGATGCACCGGGACAAGCCCGTCCGGGACGCCGAGGGCAACCCGATCATGCAGACGGAACAGCCGATCATGACCCGCGAAGAGTTCGACCGTATCGGCGCGGTTCTCGACTCCCGCAGCATCGACAACCGGGAACGGTCGGACACGGACGCACTGCTGTTGCGCGTGATCCACTGCGACTCTTGCGGGGCCGCATGTACCTGTCCAAGCCGACCCGCAAGAGTGCGAGCGTCAGTGACTTCTACAAGTGCAACAGCCACGCACGCGGGGACCTGTGCACGCTGCCCGCGAACGTCAAGGCTGAGTGGGTGGACGAGTACGTGACCGCCGAGTTCCTGCGGCTGGTCGGCTCCGTCCAGACGACACACGTAGTCGAGATTCCCGGCTATGACCCCGAGCCCGAGCTACGCGCCACCCTCGCCGAGTTCGCCGAGCACCAGGAACAGAAGGGGCGGCAGAAGTCCCGGCACGCTTCCGCTGCGTGGCAAGAGCGCGCGGACGCGTTGGACGCTCGTATTGCCGACTTGGAGAACCGCGAGAAGCGCGACGCACAGCGCATTGTGACCCCCACGGGCCGCACGTTCGCCGACGAGTGGGCAGCCGCAGACACAGCGAGCCGGCGAGCCATGCTCATTGAAGCCGGGGTTCGGCTGGACGTACGGCGTGGCACCCGTGGCGGGTGGCGGAAGCTGGACACGTCCCGAGTGGACTTCCACATGCGCGGAGAGCTGGACCCCGCCGCCGAAGCCGCTACCGCTACCGCTGCGGACCAGGAAGCCGAGACCCGCGACGACGCACCCCCGGCACCGGGGAGCACGGTCCGGCTCGCCGAGCCCGCCCCCGAGCTGGTCCCCGTTGCCGAGCCCGTCCCCGAGCTGGTGCCGCTCGCCGCGTGAGCCCTCGCACAAGCCCCGGCAGTCCATGTGACCGCCGGGTCTTGCCATACCCGTACGCGGACGCTCCGGGGCTCACAGAGCGGCAGCCGGACCAGCGGGCGGACCCTATGGCGATATGACGGTTAGAGGGTTGTTTTCGTATGTACATAAACAAATAGAGAGAAAACCAAATCGTCCGTCCAACCGTCATCCCGTCATGGCTCGGGGACGGGAATCCCGTGGTCCCCACACCACAGTGAGGGACCGAGCGAGCCACGTTCACCGCACGGCGGGGACGGGAATTCGGTGGTCCCCACAACACAGTGAGGGACCGGAACGGACCCCGCGCACTTCGTACGGCGGGGGCCGGGAATTCGCTGGTCCCCACAGCACAGTGAGAGCGGGTTACCGCGCACCCCACCAGCCCGGAACGGGCGTCTGAGTGCCCGACTCTCACGAACAGCTCTGCCCGTGCAACACGCACCCTCACGGGGTGGCCGCAGTGGTCGTGAGGCAGAGCTCGCCCGCCAGCAGCCCCATCGTGAACATGTCGTACCACTTGCCGTCACGGCGGAAGACCTGACGAAGACGGCCCTCCTCAACGAAGCCGACCTTCTCGTAGACCCTGCGCGCGGCATGGTTCTCGGTAACCACGGTCAGCGTTACCTTGTGGAGGCGCATGTCCTCAAAGCCGTAGCGGCAGATCGTCCGCACCGCATCGGTGGCGTATCCGCGGCCCCAATACGCCTTCTCGCCCAGGTAGATATCGAGCTTCGCGATGCCCTTCTCCGGGTCCGCGTCGTGCAGCATGATCAGGCCGATGAGCTGGCCGTCGGCCAGCGCCTCAATGCCAAGGAGCAAGTCGCCATAGGCGTTGCGGGGGCGCTCCTCCAGCCACTTGCGGACGCGCTCCACCGGCTGGGCATACGTGTCGTCCATCCACCGCATGACCTGAGGGTCGTGGTTCCAGCGCCACAGTGCGTCGGCGTCCGCGGGACCCATCGCCCGCAGTTTCACCAGTTCTCCAAGCGCCATGCTCACCGACCCCTTGTGCGTCTCGTGATCATCTTACGAATCACGAAGTGGTACCACGGTCGGGATCGCACGCTCAATCGGTTTCGGCGGTGCCGAAACCGGGTCCAGAGCAATGTTCGGAAGGAAGCGCCGGCTGTCAGGGGACCATCCCACGGTGTGGGCAGCTACCAGTTGCAGTTGGGGGAAGCCGAGGAGGTGGGACTTCTAAAACACGCCCTAGCTTGATCTTTAACCTGTGCGGCGGGGACGTGGGGTCGTTGGGTTCTTCGTCCGTCGCTTCGTGGTGTCTTTTTTGCGGACTGTGTGCACGTCGTGGCGTGGGGTTGGCCGGGTGTTCTTGCCACCGGGCGGCCGTCCGGGACCGGGGCGTGAGGATTTCGGTGCCCCGGCGGGACAGCCTGCCTTCGGGCGGAGGTGCCGGAAATCGCGGCGGACTCGGGCTGGGGTGAGCCGGTCGGGCGGGCTGGGTTTCTCCCACGGCCGGCGCAGGTCGGCCGCCAGCGGGCGGGCCAGGCGTAGTTGGGTGAACACAGCGAGGATCAGCCAGGTCCAACGGTCGGCGGCTTCCGGGGTGCGGATCTTGGGGCAGGTCCAGCCCAGGGTCTGCTTGAAGAGGCGGAAGGTGTGCTCGATGTCGAAGCGCCG
>NZ_JBIURV010000027.1:0-99953 GCF_044741025.1 Streptomyces sp. NPDC088246 | reverse complement strand
GCCACGTCACCCTCACCTCCCTCGCCCAGGCCTTCTGCACCCTGCTCAGACTCGACCCAAAAGCCCCTGCGCCGGCCTGACCCTCTACGCGGTCCCCCGCGAACTCCAGGCCCTCCTGGCCACCTGGACCGGCGCCTGCTCGATATGCGGCCAACCCGCACCAACCCCCGAACCCCACCACAGGACCTAACAAAGCCCTACTAGAAGACTGCTGAAGATCTCGAAATCGAGCCCGGCTCGTACCTGTTCGACCCGATTGACATGCACCAGCATTCCGGGGTGAGCCGAACGGCCCGGGCAAGATCTTCAGGGCTCTTCCAGGGTCTGTCCGGCGGGTCAGGGCCGGACAGACCCTGGAGACCTGTCCGGCCAGGGGCCCTTCGGCCTCGGGATGCGTCGGGCCCCGCTCCGATGCAGGCTGGGGAGATGGACCACCGGCCCGTGGAGGTGACCTCGTGAGGCCCCACGACGAGCCAAAGGGCTGGGGAGCACTCCAGCCGCCGCCCGGCTACTACTCGGCCGACGGGCTGCCGCCCGACGCCATGCAGCGCGGGCTGATCCTCGACTGGGCGGTCAACCAGCGGATCGCGAGCGGCTGGCGAGTGGAATCACGCTCCGAGACACAGGTCGTCATGGTCCGGGGCCGGCCGTTGAACCATGTACTGCACGCCATCCTGACGGCGTTCACCTGCTTTCTCTGGGGCGCCGTGTGGCTGGTGCTGGCCGTGACCAACAAGGTTGAGAGGGTCTCGCTCACCGTCGACGCCCAGGGCAACATCGTCTCCGTGAACGGCCCCGGATAGTCCGGCCGGTCTCCGGGCTCACGGCCTGGAGCGACCGGTGGACTCGTTGGATTCGGCGGGTGGGGCAACCACCGGAGCCGCCGCACCCCTCGCAGCGGCCGGCCCGCCCCGGTGGCGCCTCCGGAGCGATCGCACCCCTTCGAAGGCGCAGAACACGGCCAGCACCGCCGACGCCCCGTGCACCGGCCAGTCGCCCAGCCGTACGTAGAGCGTCGTACCGGACGCCAGCGGTACATCGAACACGGCCGCGCCGCTGCTATCCGTACCGAGCGGGGCCCCGATGCGCTCGCCCTGCGGGCCGTACACCGCACTGACGCCGGTGAGCGTCGCATGGACCATCGGGCGGCCGTTCTCGGCGGCCCGCAGCGCCCCGAGCGAGGCGTGCTGTTCGGGAGCCCAGCTGTGCTGGAACGTCGCGGTCGACGACTGGGCGATCAGCAGCTGCGCACCGTCCAGGGTCAGCCGTCGGCTCATGTCGGGGAACGCGGTCTCGAAGCAGATCAGCGGCCCGATGCGCAGACCCTTCCCTCCGGCGGCTCCGGGGAGCCACATCGTTACCGGGTGGGTGCCCCGCAGCCGGTCCTCGCCCGCTGCCTTGCCGAGCGACGTGGCCCACCCGAGCACCGAACGGGCCGGGATGTACTCGCCGAACGGCACCAGCCGCATCTTGTCGTACCGGTCCCCGGTCAGTCCGTCCGGACCCACCAGTACCGCGGACTTGAAGATCCCCGTCCGACCCGATCCGCCGGTCTGCCGGGCGTCCATGTTGACCAGCACATCCGCGCCCACCCGACGCGAGAGGGCCGCGATCCGGGCGGTGATGTCCGGGTGCCGGGAGAGATCCACACCGACACTGCTCTCGCCCCACACCACCAGATCGAGATCGCGTCCCGCCAGTTCGCCGGTCAGCCGCTCACTGACGGCGAGCCGACGCTCCACGCTGTGGGGACCCGCGATCACACCCGGCTGCACGACGGCGATCCTGGCCACGCCCGACCGCCCGGGCTGCGGTGCCCACTGCGCCATCGCCCCCACGGCCAGGGCGCACACCACGATGCCGGCGATGGCGACCGTACGGGCGGTGGCGGCCACGAACAGCAGGGCGACGGCGGTGTTCACCGTGACTACCAGAAGGCTCACCAGCCACACTCCGCCGACGGATGCCACGCGGAGTGCCGGAGCCACCTCCCACTGGCTCGCGCCGAGCAGCCCCCAGGGGCCGCCGAGGCCCTCCCAGGAGCGGGCCAGCTCGATCATCAGCCAGCCGCACGGCACGACGACGACCGCGGCCATGGCTGCTGCGACGGAAACCGGCGCGCGCAGTACCCGGAAGGCCAGCAGACCCCACGGCGCCCACAGCAGACCGAGCAGGGCCGCCAGGACCACGATGAAAACATGGAGGCTCGGCATCAGCCAGTGATGCACGGCCAGCAGGTAGCCGACCCCGCCGAGCCAGCCGTCGAGTGCCGCCCGGCGTCCCGTACCGGCGGACCGGATCAGCAGCAGCCACGGCACCAGACCGACATAGGCGAGCCACCACAGGGAAGGAGCCGGGAACGCGAGCGCGGGCAGCGCACCGGCGAGCAGTGCGACGCAGCCGCGCCACCGGCCGGACCGCAGCATCCGCTCCCACTGCTCGCGCCGACCGGCCGGAATCCGCATGCCGAGCCTCCTCGTCCCGCTGATCAGCAGTGTCCCCCCTGGGCACGCGTTCCGCAGTTCTTTCCCGGCGAGGGAGGGCGGAAGCGCCGGTGGGCGGGCTCAGGAGGGGGTGAGCGAGTCAGCTGTGCCGCGCCATTTCTCGTGCACGGTCACGGTCCGGATCCGCCAGCCGTTCCCCGTACGCGACAGCGTGAAGGCGTACCGCCCGCCGGAGACGAAGTTCGGCGCGGTCGCCCCCGCCCCGGAGCTGTCTTGGCCGCCCGCCGTGCTGTCCAGCCGCATCGGGTTGAGGTAGTCGGCCCGCACTTCGGCCCGGTCGCCCGGGTAGCCGCCCAGGTCCTGGATGTCGAGCCGGCGGTTGACGATCAGGTGCTGGCGTACGGGGAAGAGCCGCATGGTCTCCGCGAGCCACTGGGCGACCTCGGCGGCAGGTCCTTCGATACCGCCCGCGCTGCGGTAGTCGGCGCGGCCGTCCGGGGTGAACAGGGCCCGGTAGTCCACCCATTCGCCGTCGTCCACCGCCATCGCATAGCCGGTGATCACTGCATCGATGGAAAGCTGGTCCATCACGGTCGAGAGATCCACGCGCTGCGTCATCGGGTCAGTCTCTGCCCGCCGGCGTCCGAGGCCAAGGGGTGTGCACGCACGACGGGCCGGTACAACCGTCAGCAGGGCACCACGGCCACCGGGCCGAGCGCATGCGTGAGCGTGGTCTGTGCGACGGGGGAGAGCCCGAGCCCGAGGGACTCACCGCCCTTGCGCCGCCCGATCACGGTCAGCGCCGCGGTTGCCGAGGCCGTGACCAGAGTACGTGCGGCGGAGCCGCCGACCGGTTCCCTGACGACCTCGACCTGCGGGTACTTCTCCCGCCAGCCGGCGGTGAGTTCTGCGAGGGTCCGCTCGGCCGCACCTGCCGCCGCGGCCCGGTCGAAGACCGGGCCGCCGGACAGCATCGAGGAGAACATCGTCCAGCCGTGCACGATCCGCAGTCGCGCACCGGGCCGGGAAGCGGCCGTCGCGAAGGCGAATTCCAGCACCGCTTCACTGCTCTCGTCGGCGGCCACGCCCGCGACAATGTCGGGAAACGCTTCGGCAGCCTCCCCTTCGTCCTCGTCCGACGGTCCGTTGTGGATGACGACGACGGGGCACTGGGCCATTGAGGCGGTCGCCAGACTGTTGGAGCCGAGCATCAGGGACCGGAAACCGCCCAGACCGCGCGAGCCGACGACCACCAGCGACGCATCACGGCTCAGCGAGGTGAGTGCCGCCGAGGGGAAGTCCAGCGGTGCGAGCGTCGACGGGTGAAGATCCGGAACGATCTCGGACACCCTTCGTACGGACTGTGTGAGCAGTTCCTCGGCCTCGCGCTGCTGTGTCTCCTGACCGCTGCGCCGGTTCGGCGTCCGGGCGTGCACGATCACCAGCGGGAGTCCCCGGCGGACGGCCTCGCGGGCGGCCCAGTCGAGTGCCTCACGGCTGTGCGACGAGCCGTCGACGGCTGCGATCACGGGAAGCTCGGTGATGGTCATCATTTCCCTCCGGGTTCAGGCTGTACATGTCCCAGGCTGGTACGCGCACACGTCTTGTGGCAGGGCCTTTCGGCCTCATCTGCCCGGGAAGATCCGGGCAGATGCCACGCGTAACATGCCGCGCCCTGACGCACTTCCACACAGGCGTCGATCGCTCGGCCGACCGCCCGGTCGACCGGATCACCGGACAGGCGGCGACCTGCGCGTTCGCGGTGCCCGAGTTCGTCATCTCCGTGGGCCTGCTGCTCGTCCTGTCCCTGTGGACGGGCCGGCTGCCCGCCGTCACGCTCACCGGCGCCGATGGCGACCCCGCCACCTGGACCATGCTGATCATGCCGGTCCTGGCCCTCGTCATCCCACAAACGGGTTGGAACACCTGCATCGTGCGCGGTGCGCTAGCCGACCAGGCTGCCATCCCGCACGTGGAGGCCGCCCACTTCGACGGCCTTCCGATTCGCCCCCCAGCCCGGCCATCGCCGCTCTCACCATCAGCGCCAACCTCGCCTCGGCTTCCCTCGTCCCTCGCTCCGCACCCAAGGAGGTGACCAGCTCATGAGCCAGACCCCTCACGCGGCCGCCCCCCGGGACTCCGGGTGGGCAGACGAACCGGGTACAGCCCGGAGCCGACGTGCCCCTGGCGAGCGTCACCGACCTCGAAATACGCGTCCCCGACGGCCCGTCCTGCTCCGGTCCGCCAGCCCGAACATCCGCGCCGGGCAGACCACAGCTCTGACGGGGGCCTCGGGGTCGGGCAAGGCGACGCTGCTACGCGCTCCTCGGCCACCTTCCGGCCGGTGCCGCCATCACCGCCGGAACCCTGAACATCCTTGGCCACCACGGTCGTACGGGCTGCCGCGGCGTGCTGTGCGGCGCTCGTCGTCGGGGCACCGGCGTGGGCGGTCGTCCCGTACTGACCGATGGGGGTGCGCCACCCGCTCCTTGACGTTCCCCTCCGGGCAAGCCCCAGCGTGTGCCTGCGGAATCACCGGGACGTACACACGTCCCGTCCCCAGGAGCGGAAGAGGCCCGGATGGAATCGCGTTGTGTCGTCCTCGACATCGGTGGAGTGCTGGAGATGACTCCGCCAACGGGATGGGACGTGGCGTGGGAGCAGCGGCTCGGCCTCGCGCCCGGGTCCATGCATCAGCGGCTGGGAGGCGTCTGGGATGCGGGGAGCACAGGAGCGATCACCGAGCACGAGGTACGTGCACGGGTCGCGGCGGACCTCGGTCTGGGGCCGGCGCAGACCGAGGCATTGATGGCCGACTTGTGGGACGAGTACCTCGGCAGCCCCAACGAAGAGCTGATCGACCATGTGCGGACCCTCGCCTCCCGCTGCAGGCTCGGCATCCTGAGCAACAGCTTTGTCGGAGCCAGGGAACGGGAGGAGAAGCTGTACGGCTTCGGTGATCTGGTGGACGACATCGTCTACTCGCACGAGATCGGCATCTGCAAGCCCGAAGCGGGCGCGTTCGAAGTGACGTGTGCCCGCTTGGGGGTGAAGCCCGCGGACTGTCTCTTCATCGACGATTTCGCGGTCAACGTCACCGCGGCGGAAGCGGCCGGTATGCGGGGGCTCCTGTTCGAGTCCAACGCGCGGACGATCAAAGGCATAGAGACGCACCTGACGCACCGGTGCGGGCAGTGAGGCTTCCGGCCCGCTGCGATTGTCAGTGCCGGATGCGATCCTGCTCCCATGGACGAGCTGATGCGGCAGCGGCGCGTGTACGGCGCCGACCACGACGATCCCGACCCGGGGCCCCAGCCGGGTCACTCCTACCGGGAATTGGTGGGCGGCCCGCTCGACGGGCTGCTCCTCGATGTGACCGGCTGGACGGAGACGGCACTGCGCGAGGGGGCAGCGCTGAACACGGAGATCGGGCGGTTCGGCCCGGGCGGCCGAGCGGAGTACGGCCCCAGGGACGGCGACTTCGACCGGTGGGACTGGCAGGGCGACACACCCTGACCCTCACCGCACGCCACCTTGTCGAGGTGGTGTGGCGGTGGCCGGCGCCGAGCGCGCTGCACGGAGCGCGATGAATGAGACCTGCCAGGACTAATCGCGTGAATCGCTCGATACTGGAACCATGGCACAGAAGACGTCTCGACCGCATGCCCCGCCGACCCTCTCCGTCAAGGGCCGGGACGTACGGATACGCACCATCGGGATCGTGGTACTGATCGGTATTGCGATCTGGTTCATCGCCGCGAACACCGAATCGGTCGGCATCCGGCTGTGGGTACCCACCATCACCCTGCCGCTCTGGGCGGTACTGACCGTGACCCTGCTGGTCGGGCTGGTGATAGGCGGGCTGCTGGCCCACCGCAGGGCGAAGCGCTGAGCCGGCGGACGGGGCGCCGGGCCTCGCGGGCACGCGCACGTAGCGCCAGCCCGCAGACTTGTCCGCGTGCGGGCTCAGCACCCCTGCCGCCACCAGCGCGAACAGGAGCAGCCCGAGAAGCACGCGGTGGATGACGAACGGCATCCGTCGTCGGCCGACCGGGGCCGCAGGGCGATCAGGGCGAGCCAGGTCCGATCGGCCCGACTGGCCCCGCGTGGACCCGAGCGGCAGCTCTCGTGCCGACGGTGAAGACGGCGTCGGCTCGCGAGGCCCCACGGGTGCCCCGGGCACGGACGGCCAGTCCGTCATCGGCCCGAAGGGAGACACCGGTCCTGCCGGCCCGTCAGGCACGGACGGCAAGAGCGGTATGGACGGCGCCGACAGGCAGACCGCTCCGGACGGTTACTCTCTCCAGGCCCCACCGGATGATCCGGATGCCCTGGTATGCCGCCGGACTGGTGCCGAGACACCGTCCCCGGACCAGTCGCGCGACCTGCTCGGCCTGGGGGCTCTCACAGCTACCGCCATGTACAGGAGACTTGATGGCTGATATTCCGCCGCGGCAGACAGAGCGGCGCCTCGACGACAGCGCCGCCGACATGGGGACGCTCGTCGGCCTCGGACTCGTCGAGGAGCAGCCGAAGCCGCAGTACGCCGGGCTGTTCCTCGAACCCGACATCCCGCCGGCCGCAGAGGACGCCGCCTGAGCACGGATGCCCCCGCCGCCCATTCTGGGTGGCGGGGGCATCGTCGTGTCCGAGGCCAGCGGCTGCAGCAGCGCTGACTACGGACCGGTCTCCTCAAATTTGACCGCGGTGAATTCGACCGGCTGTCCGCGCAGCGCCACCCCTGGGCTCGGGGACTGGGCGCAGACCTGCCAGTTGCTCTCCATCAGCACGATGCGGTCTCCGGCCGCGTCGGTCACTGTGATCGAGGTACCCGAGTCGAGGGCGCCGCGGGCCGCCTTCACGGACTTGCCGGCCAGGTTCGGCATCTTGCCGTCCTCGACCTCTGGCTCCCTCTGATCTTTTGCTGGGCAGTTCTCTTCAAGCTCGACGGCCCCGAAGCCGAGCTCGGTGTCGACCGGGATGTTCTTTCCTGGCGCGTAGTTCTGGGAGCACACCTTCCAGTTCCGGTCTTCGGTGGCCGGGATGGGCTGGACAGGCGGCTCCATGTCCGCGAGCAGTTCCAGGAGGTAGGCGCGTCGCTGGATGCAGGGGAGGCTTCGGCAGTCTCCGATCACGGGGTCCGGGTGTTGCAGAACGTCCCGGCAGGAAGCGCGCAGGTTCGCGGATTCTCGGACGGGGGGAAGCCGGAACCCGCGCGTCGGATGGCTGTTGAGGGCCTTCGGCGCGCGGGTCGGGTGGCGCGGGGCTGCCGCTATTCGTCGTGGAGTTCGGCTCGAACGCGGCGTGAGGGTTGGAAGCTGTAGAGGCCGAGGACGTCTGGTGGTTCGGCCAAGCCGGGGCCGCCGTTGCTGACCCAGGTGGTGATGTCTGCGGCGGCGCCGGGGTCGTTGACCTGGCCGAGCCAGACCGGGCGGCCTCCGGCCTTTCGTCCTTCGGCGGAGGGCTGGACGACGATGACGTTGGCGCGCTCGCACGCGTCGAGGCAGTCGGTGCGGCGGACCATGGCCACTGTGGCCAGCGCGGAGCGCAGGTCGGTGAGTTGGGCTTCGTGGTCGAGGTGGGGGACCTTGGCGGGGGTGCCGCAGCAGCATCCGCGGCAGACGGTGACGGTGCAGCGGGCACCGGTCGCCCTGGTTGCGGCGGCGGTGCGGCGGGTGCGTTTACTCAAGGGACGTCCTTACGGAGGGCGTTGGTCCAAGCCTGCTCGCGCAGGAGGCGCAGACCGTTGAGGCCGACGATGACGGTGGAGCCTTCGTGGCCGGCGACGCCGAGCGGCAGCGGGAGGGTGGCGATCAGGTCCCAGGCCACCAGTGCGGTGATGAAGATCCCGGCGATGACCAGATTCTGCACGACGAGGCGGCGGGCCTTGCGTGAGAGGGACACGATCGCGGGGATGGTGGCGAGTTCGTCGCGGACCACGACGGCGTCGGCGGTCTCCAGCGCAAGGTCGGAGCCTGCCTTGCCCATCGCGATGCCGGTGTGTGCGGCGGCCAGCGCGGGTGCGTCGTTGACGCCGTCGCCGATCATCAGTACCCGTCGGCCCTCCGCTTCCCACGCCTGGACAGCGCTCACCTTGTCTTGCGGGAGCAGCCCGGCGCGGACATCGGTGATGCCGACCTCGGCAGCGAGATGACGTGCGCCGCGTTCGTTGTCGCCGGTCAGCAAGACCGGGGCCCGGCCGGTCAGTTCGGTAAGCGCGGCCACCGTCGCCTTCGCGTCCGGGCGGAGCCGGTCGGCGATGCCCAGCACCCCGACCGGGTTGCTGTCGCGCAGGACGAGGACCGCGGTGCGGCCCTCGTCTTCGAGCGCCTGCACCGCGATGCCGATGTCCAGGCCGCCTGTAGGGGCGAGGCGGGTCGGGGAACCGACCTGGATGGTGCGTCCGTCGATGGTGGCGGTGACGCCTGCGCCGGGGGCAGAGGTGAAATCGCTTGCCTCGGCGAGGGTGAGGCTCCGCTCGCGGGCGGCCTGGACGACGGCGCGCGCCAGCGGGTGCTCGCTGGGGTGCTCGGCCGCTGCCGCCAGCGCCAGCAGCCCCTCATCGTCCAGGCCCGAACCGGGCTGGGGACGGATGTTGGTGACACGAGGGGTGCCCTCGGTCAGGGTGCCGGTCTTGTCCAGCGCCACCGCGTCGACCTGGCCCAGGCGCTCCATCACGACCGCCGACTTCGTCAGCACGCCGTGGCGGCCCCCGTTCGCGATCGCGGACAGCAGCGGCGGCATCGTGGACAGCACCACCGCGCACGGTGAAGCGACGATCATGAACGTCATCGCGCGCAGAAGGGCGGGCTGAAGAGCGGAGCCGAACGCGAGCGGGATCGCGAAGACGGCCAGCGTGGCGATGACCATGCCGATCGAGTACCGCTGCTCGATCTTCTCGATGAACAGCTGTGTGGGGGCCTTGGTCTCGGAGGCTTCCTCGACCATCTTCACGATCCGGGCGATCGCCGAGTCCGCCGGGTCACGCTCGACGCGGACCCGCAGGGCGCCGGTGCCATTGACGGTGCCGGCGAACACCTCGTCCCCCACCTGCTTGGCCACCGGGAGCGGTTCGCCGGTGATGGTGGCCTGGTCGACGTCGCTGGCCCCATCGAGGACCTGGCCGTCGGCGCCGACCCGCTCGCCAGGCCGCACCAGGATGGTGTCGCCCACTGTGAGGGAGTCGGCCGGGATGCTCTCCTCCCCGCCGCCGGGCAGGAGCCGGGTCGCGGTGGTCGGCGCGAGGTCGAGCAGGCCGCGCACCGAGTCGGCGGTGCGGGTGGTCGCGACGGCCTCCAGGGCTCCGGAGGTGGCGAAGATGACGATCAGGAGTGCGCCGTCGAGGACCTGGCCGATGGCGGCGGCGCCGAGCGCCGCGACGACCATGAGCAGATCCACGTCCAAGGTCTTGTCCCTGAGGGTCTTCAGGCCCTCCCAACCCGGCTCCCAGCCGCCGGCGACGTAGACGGCCGCATACAGCGGGATCCACAGCCAGGCCGGGGCACCGACAAGATCCAGCGGAAGAGCGATCAGGAACAGCACCAGAGCGACCAGCGCCCACCGGGACTCCGGTAGCGCCAGGATGCGCGTACGCCGCTTCGGCGCCGCCGGACGCGGCCCGGCAGCGGCCGGTGCGGGCCGCTGGTCCAGGATTGAAGACATGACAAAACAACCCTTCACGGGCGGACGGGGCAACACATTCACCATACAGGAACATCTGAACAGATCTTCATGTGTCGCCGGTATGATGGCTCCATGGGCCATGGAACCGACACCGCCAGCAGCGCCACCACCCGCGAGCGCCTTGATGCCGTCGGTACCGCCGACGTCGCCGCCACCCTCCAGGCCCTCGCCACACCCTCCCGGCTCCACATCCTGGCCCACCTCCAGGAAGGCCCCTGCTCGGTCGGCGACCTCGCCGCCGCCGTCGACATGGAACCCTCCGCCTGCTCCCACCAGCTCCGCCTGCTGCGCAACCTCGGCCTGGTCTCCGGCGAACGCCACGGCCGCTCGATCATCTACGCCCTCTACGACAACCACGTCGCCGAACTCCTCGACCAGGCCCTCTACCACGTAGAACACCTGCGCATGGGAATCCGCGACACCCCTGCCGCTGTCGCCGACGAGACGTCGGCCGGGCTGTAGCGGACCGGCGCCGCAGCTGGATGCCCTCGCCGAACAAGGGGGTCTCGCAGGGCGCCAGGTCGGTGCGTACCCGGATGAGGCGGACCGGGTGCCTCCACCGTCCCGATGGATCCAAGGACACGTCCACAGCGACCTCGGCGACGATGACTGGTTCGCCCAGCCGCACTTGGAGCTGCTGTCGCGAGCCCCACCAGGCAGGGAAGGTCCATCCGGTCCACGGATGAGCCGGGTGGCCGGGCTGGAGTTCGGCTGCCAGGGCTTGGCGGGGGGCCCGGTTCAAAAAACGGTGGTGCGGCCGGCGAACCGCAACTGGCCGTTTGTGTCGAAGCGTCCGAGCAGAGCCGTGGTCTGGGCGGACACTGTGCCGGTGACCGCGCCGGTGACGGTTTCGGTGCTGTGCCGGGAACACTGGTGGAGCGTTCGTATTCGACAGACGCAGTGTTCGGGCAACCAGGCGGTGACAGGATCGCCAACGGCTACCGCCCGGCCCGCTACGACTCGGCCGTGGCCCGCCTGCAGGAGAGCCCGTCGGAGGGCCACGAAGTGGTCGACGAGGATGTCGCCGAGCTCTGCCTGTTCTGGCATGTCGACCTCAAAGTCCTGGGCCGCTACGCCTTTTGTGCCTCCGATCCGGCCGGGGCCCTGCGGCCCCGGCGCGATCCGGCTGCTTCCGGCCTGGACGAAGATGACCAGGCGTCGGAGAGCCTGGGGCGCCGGTGATGAGCACGCTCTGCCCGCTCTGGAAGCGTGCACGGGTGAGGGCGCCGTGTTCGGTGAGCAGGCTAGTGGGCAGGGCGGAGGCTTCGTCGTATCCGAGGCTTTCGGGGATGGGCATGACGTGCCGGTGGTCGGCCAGGATGTACTGGGCGAAGGCTCCCCGGGTGGTGCCCATGACACGGTCGCCGATGCGGACGTTCTCGGCGCCTGGCCCGGTGGCGGCGATGTCGTCGGCGAATTCGTAGCCGGCCAGGTACTCGGTTCTCTGGCCGGCGGCCGGGGCGAAGGAGCTGTCGAGCTGCTGCACGCCGGCGTTGTTGAGGGAGACAGCGTGGGCGCGGACCAGAACCTGGCCCGGGCCGGGTTCTGGTACGGGCACCTCACGGGTCTCCTGGTGCGGGGCGGTGCCGCCGAAGAGTGCGGCCATCATCGGGGTCACGTCTCGGTGAACTCGTCACCCGCAGCGAGGAATTCCGCACCGCCTGGGCCAAGCACACGTGCGCCTCCACCACACCGGCCGCAAGTCCTTCCGCCACCCCGCCGTCGGCGTCCTCACCCTGGACTTCAACGCCATGGAACCGCCCGCGCAGCCCGGCATGACCCTCACCGCATACACCGCTGCGCCTGGCACCCCCGACCGCGACGCCCTGCAGCTCCTCGCCGGCTGGGCCGCCACCGAGAACACTTCGCCCACGGGCAGCCACGGCACCGGCGACCGGCAGAACCGCTGAACACGGTGCTGTGATCGCCCAGCGCCTGATGCGCGAGTTCTGCGGGAGACCCCGGGCTGATCACGTTTCCCCAGGTCGCCGTTGGCTCGTTCAAGATCCAGTGGAGTTCCCGTTGCCGAGTGCCCAAGCCTCGATGTCGCGGTAGTGGATCGGTCCGCGGCTGCGGCCGACGTTGCTGCCGACCAGGTGCAGACGTTCGGCAGGCCATCGGCGGCCGGTGAATCCGGCGAACCCTTCGGCGATATCTGCTGCCGAGGACCGATCTCCTCGGCGGGCACGGGCCAATGTCAGATGGGGGCGCAGGGGTCGGTCCTCGAAGGCGACACCGCAGCTCTTGACTACGGCACGCACATCGGCGGCGAGCATGTGCAGGTCATCGAGGTCTCCGTCGATTCCGCTCCACAGCACCCGGTCGTCGAAGTTTCCGCTGCCGCGCAGCGCCAAAGAGAATGGTTGGTGGTCCGCTGCGAGTCTGGCGAGAGGCGGGCGCAGGAGCGGGACGGTCTCGGCCGGTAGCTCCCCGAGGAACGCCAGGGTGATGTGCCAGTCCTCGATGCGGTTCCACCGCATGTGAGGGTGTGTTTCATAGGCGGGGCGCAGCTCCCGGGCCAGTTCTTCTTTCGCGTGGTCGGGCGGGGCGAGGGCGATGAACACGCGAACGGTCGCGGGCTGAGTCTGTTCGTTCACACCGGACTTCGTACCGCATCCGGGTGGTTGACGCGAAGGCCCAGGTAATGCGGGAGAGGCGCTCGCGGTCGCGATGGACCCGGAAAGACCAGCGGCAACCTACGACGCCCTCAAAGCAGCGCTTCCAGCCCGAGAGGGCTGGAAATGTCGGTCAGAAGCAGAAACGCCTGGACGCTGCTCCAGGTCTACCCGCAACTGACCATGATGGCGCCGGCACACCACGTCGCGGCCGCGTGAGCCGTTCGGGCCGGGTTCAGCAGTCGTAGCGGTGGGTGTACGGGGTGTCCGGGCAGGTGCGGCAGACGAAGAAGTACATGCCGCCGATGTCGCCCAGGCCCATGTCGTGTCCGAACGCGTCGAGGGCGGCGGGATACGCCTCGGCCCGCCAGGACGGGGTCGCGGCCTGGTCCTGGCGGGGGTTCCGGTCGTCCAGGGGGAGCCAGCGACCCATGCCCGGTTCGGTCGCGGTGACGCTGAGCAGGTGTTCCATGCGTGTGCCGCAGCCCGCGCAGTCGGGCCAGTCCGGCGGCTGGGTCCACCCCGGGTAGCCGCCGACCTTGCTCTGCTGTCCTGCTGCATGTGCCCTGACGGCATGGGGTCTCCTGCTGCTGGTGGTCGTACGTCACCGACCCTGGCCCTCGCCCCCGACAGCGGTCCCGCCCGCGCCTCCCGCCGCCCTGCATCCGGCCCGTGGGCGACGGGCTGAATCCACTTCGGCTTCGAGAGGCCCGACACCATCCGCACGGCGGACATGCCGCTCCTTGCGTCACGGCAGATCGCCGCCTGCAGATCGCCTTTGAACTTGGGCAGGACCTGGGCACCTCGTCGTGCAGTGCACAACCATGGTTCCGAAGCAAGCACCGAGGAACGGCGCCACTGACGATCAGCCGGAGCCGCGCGGGTCAAGCCGCTGCGACAACATCTGCCCGGACTACGGCCGCCCACTCCACCAGCAGCTCCCGGTACCGGCCCTCACCCTCCGGCGACAGGGGGCCGGCCGCCCACAGCGCGCGGATGTCCGCGTTCACCGCGGTGGGGGAGCGCACAGGGGTGGCAGGCGAGGGGCTGATCGGCATGGGAACAGGCTACGGGGCAGGACTGACAGCGCCATAGGATCGCCGCATGATCCGTGCGGTAGCCCTCGACATCGGTGAAACCCTCGTCCGCGATGACCGCTACTGGGCATCATGGGCCGACTGGCTCGACATCCCGCGGCACACCGTCTCGGCGCTCGTCGGCGCCGTCGTCGCCACCGGGCAGGACAACACCGAAGCCTTGCGGCTCATCCGCCCCGGAATCGACGTCGCCGCCGAATATGCGGCACGGGAAGCAGCCGGCCGCGGAGAGCGGCTCGATGAGACGGACCTGTACCCGGACGTCCGGCCCGCCCTCGCCGCTCTACGCAAGCAGGGCGTTCGTGTCGTCATCGCCGGAAATCAGACCGTTAAGGCTGGGAAGCTGCTGCGGGAACTCGACCTGCCGTGCGACGCACTCGCCACGTCAGGAGAGTGGGGCGCGGCCAAGCCGTCCGCCGAGTTCTTCGCACGAGTCCTTGAGGCTGCCCAGGCCGACGCCATGGAAACTCTGTACGTCGGCGACCACCCCGCCAACGACGTGATTCCCGCTGCTGCAGCCGGATTGCGGACCGCGCATCTGCGCCGCGGCCCATGGGGTTACCTGTGGGCGGAGAGCCCCGAGGCGGCAGCGGCTGACTGGCGCATCTCCAGCCTCCACGACCTGCTCGACATCACCCGCGGCTGACGGCTGACCGCAGTGGCCTCACCCGTAGTTGTGGGGGTGAGGCCGTTCTCGTACCGACACCACGAGCGCCGGGTACGGTTCCAGGTATTGCCTTGAACGGAGCCGCACGCTCGTTGCCCGCGACTGGACGCCGCCGGGCACGATGCCGGCAGGTGTCGCGTGTCGCTGTCATTCGTTGATCGGTCTGACCAGGGCCCGGCCGCAGTCCACCCCTCCAGGTGACGGCCTCGCCCTGGTTCAGTCATGTAGGAGATCGAATGGGGGGCGAGTGGGGGACGATCACGTCGAGCGGGTTCGAAATGCCTCTGACTCGCTCTAGTAATCTCCGGTTCGAAGCCAGTGCTGAGGCCTGCAATGAGCTCCGGCTAGCCCGCCGACTCGCCCGCGTGCGGGCTCAGTACCCCTGCCGTCACCAGCGCGAACAGGAGCAGCCCGAGAAGCACGCGGTAGATGACGAACGGCATGAAGCTCTTGGTCGTGATGAACTTCATGAACCAGGCGATAACGGCATAGCCCACGCCGAATGCGATGAACGTCGCGAAGATCGTCGGACCCCACGACACATGCCCCTCGCCCGCGTCCTTGAGCTCGAAGACACCCGAGGCGAGCACCGCCGGGATCGCGAGCAGGAAGGAGTAACGGGCCGCCGCCTCGCGGGTGTACCCCATCAGCAGACCGCCACTGATGGTGGCGCCGGAGCGGGAGACACCCGGGATCAGGGCCATCGCCTGGCAGAAGCCGAAGATCAGGCCGTCCTTGACGCCGAGCTCCTTCAGCGTCTTGCGTTCCTTGGCGGCCCGGTGCCTGCCACCTGCCTCGTCGCGGGCGGCGAGACGGTCGGCGATGCCGAGGACGATGCCCATGACGATCAGGGTGGTGGCGATCAGTCGCAGATCGCGGAAAGGCCCCTCGATCTGGTCCTTGAACGTCACGCCGAGCACACCGATGGGGATGGAGCCGACGATGACCAGCCAGCCCATCTGCGCGTCGTGGTCGCTGCGCATCGACCGGTTGGTCAGCGAGCGGAACCAGGCCGAGACGATCCGGACGATGTCCTTGCGGAAGTAGATGAGGACTGCCGCCTCCGTGCCGATCTGGGTGATGGCGGTGAACGCCGCACCCGGGTCGTGCCAGCCGGCGAACGCTGCGGTGAGCCGCAGATGTGCGCTGGAGGAGATCGGCAGGAACTCGGTCAGTCCCTGAACGAGGCCCAGGACGAACGATTCGAACCAGCTCATGGGGCTTTGGCCATCCCGGAGGTGATCGTGCATCGACCGACGGCAGTAAGGCTGTCGGCAACGTGCGCATTGCGGTCAAATGAGGGCAGGGCCGTGCCTGGCCCGGAGATCTTCGGTCGGTCGCGGGCAGGGTATCGCCCTCAGATGAACAGCGATACGCGTACCCCCGCGCCCGCCCACCGCCCCGGTGTCCGCTCCCACGCGTACCGGATCACTCGGCGGCGAGGCGGTGGCGCTTGCGCCAGGCGACGACGGCCGCGCCGAGCCCCGTCAGCACGATGAAGCCCATCGCGGCCAGGAACGCGGGCGACGTCGGTGACGAGGCCTCGCTGCCCGCGACGACATACGCGGCGGTGTTCGGGACCGAGCCGAGCCCGGTGGCCATCAGGAACGGCGGATACCCCATGCGCGAGACGGCCGCGCAGTAGTTGGCCGCCGCGAACGGCACACCGGGGAACAGCCGCAGCGCCAGCATCGAGCGGAAACCGTGCCGGCTCAGCTGACCGTCCGCCGCCTTGAGCCAGCGCCCGCGCAGCAGCGTACGGAGCGCGTCCTGCCCGAGCACCCTGCCCAGCCCGAACGAGATGCCCGCGCCGAGCACCGTACCCGCCAGCGCGGCGGCCAGCCCCGCCTGCGAACCGAAGAGCGCACCGGCGGCGAGATTGAGCAGTGGCCGCGGTACGAAGGCCACGGTGCACACGCCGTACACGACACCGAACAGCACGACTGCGGCGGCGCCACCGCTCAGCTGGGCAGGCCGGCCGGTGGCGAGCAACCGTTGGGGTTCGAGGAACAGCGTCGTCGCCGCGGCGGCCACCAGCACGGCCACGAGCAGCGAGAACCGGGACCAGGGCGAGAGCAGCGCCCTCGTGCAGCGCACGGCGAGGCCGCCTGTGGGCCGGGCGGCGGGGACGGGGTCGAGCATGCGGGGAGACTAACCGACGTCCGGGTGTGATCGCCGTAATGTGCACGGTACGAGCCAGGCGGCCGATATCGCTCCCGCGTGCTGCCGGCGTCCCGCGGACCAGGCATCTGTGACGGCGGGGAGGAACCCGGACTCCCGTGTCCGGCTTGAGGTGCCCGCCGGAAAACCGTTCGACGTGGCCGTGCCGGTCGGCCATGATCGGACCCATGTTCCGGTACGCCTTCCTCGCAGCGCAGTCCGCAGTCGCGGACGCGCCGAAGGCTGCCGTGAACCCCGTCACCGCAGCGGCACTTGTCGCAGCGGCAGCGTTCTTTGCTGCCGCAGCGCCCATCGGCGGCGCACGAAGCTGACCCTCCCCCGACAGTCCGGCGGACCCCGTAAGGGGAGGGTCGGCGAGGCCCTGGGGTCTTCTCTCTCAGCTTCGAATTCCAAGGAATGAGCCATGCCCAAGACGGCATACGTGCGCACCAAGCCGCACCTCAACATCGGCACCATGGGCCACGTCGACCACGGCAAGACCACCCTGACCGCCGCCATCACCAAGGTCCTCAGCGACCGCGGAACCGGCACGTTCGTCCCGTTCGACCGGATCGACCGTGCGCCGGAGGAGACCCGGCGCGGCATCACCATCAACATCGCGCACGTCGAGTACGAGACCGACACCCGTCACTACGCGCATGTCGACATGCCGGGACACGCCGACTACATCAAGAACATGGTCACCGGAGCCGCCCAGCTCGACGGGGCGATCCTCGTCGTCTCCGCGCTCGACGGGATCATGCCGCAGACCGCCGAGCACGTTCTGCTCGCCCGTCAGGTGGGCGTCGACCACATCGTCGTCGCCCTCAACAAGGCGGACGCCGTCGACGACGGCGAGGACACGGTGCTGACCGACCTGGTCGAGCTGGAGGTCCGCGAGCTGCTCTCCGCGCACGGCTACGGCGGCGACGGTGTCCCCGTCGTACGGGTGTCGGGCCTGAAGGCCCTGGAGGGCGACCCGCGGTGGACCGCGGCCGTCGAGGCGCTGCTGGACGCCGTCGACACGTATGTGCCGATGCCGGTCCGCTACACCGACGCTCCGTTCCTGCTGTCGGTGGAGAACATCCTGACCATCACCGGCCGGGGCACCGTCGTCACCGGAGCCGTCGAGCGCGGCACTGTGCGGGTCGGTGACCGGGTGTCGGTGCTGGGCCCGGACATCGAAACGGTCGTCATCGGACTGGAGACCTTCGGGAAGCCGATGGAGTCGGCGGAGGCCGGCGACAACGTGGCCCTGCTGCTGCGTGGGGTGGAGCGCGACCGAGTGCGTCGCGGCCATGTGGTCGCGGCGCCCGGCAGCGTGACGCCGAGCCGCCGTTTCACCGCGCAGGTGTATGTCCTGTCGGCGCGGGAGGGCGGCCGGACCACCCCGGTGACCACCGGCTACCGGCCGCAGTTCTACATCCGCACCGCGGACGTCGTGGGCGACGTCGACCTCGGTGCGGTGGCGGTGGCTCGACCCGGGGACACGGTCGACGTGACCGTCGAGCTGGGTCGTGACGTCCCGCTGGAGACCGGACTCGGCTTCGCGATCCGCGAGGGCGGCCGCACCGTCGGCGCGGGCACCGTCACCGGACTGCTCTGAGCCGTGTCGCACCAGGGGCCCGCCTCCCGTACCCCACGGGAGGCGGGCCCGGTGCCGTGAGCGAGACTGACGGTATGACAGAAACTGCACTGGTGCTCGGTGCCGGCGGCGTCACGGGCGGCGCCTGGGAGACCGGAATTCTGTACGGGCTCGCAAAGGCGGGCGTGGACCTGTCCACCGCCGACCTGATCATCGGCAGTTCGGCGGGCGCGGTGGTCGGCGCGCAGTTGGCCTCCGGACTGCTCGGCCTTCCGGAACTGTACGAACTCCAGCTCGCCGATCCGCAGGGCATGACCGGCGGCAAACTCGGCGCGCTGACCCTTCTGCGCTATGCGGGGGCCGTGCTGTCCGCACGTACTCCCGAGGCATACGGGCGGAAGCTGGCCCGGATCGCGAAGGACGCCCACCTCCGCATCACGGCGGAGGAACGGCGCGCGGCGATCGCCGGGCGTCTCCTGTCGCCCGACTGGCCCGGGCGTCCCCTGCGCATCACCGCGGTCGACGCGGCCACCGGTGAGCTCCACACGTTCGACAAGGACAGCGGAGTGCCGCTCGTGGACGCCGTCACCGCGAGCTCCGCCGTCCCGGCCGTATGGCCCGTCGCCACCTTCCAGGAACGGTCCTGGATCGACGGCGGGGTGCACTCCCCGGCCAACGCCCATCTCGCCGCAGGCTGCGGGCGCGTCGTCGTCCTCGCTCCGACGGCCAGTGGCAACAACGTCATCGTCTCGCCGCGCTCGCAGGCGGCCGAGCTGGCTGCGAAGGGCGCCCGTGTGGAGGTCATCACCCCGGATGCGGCGGCGAAGAAGGCATTCGGCCGCAACTCCCTCGACCCCAGCCGCCGGGCCGCGGCGGCCCGTGCCGGGCTCGCCCAGTCGGCGGCGCACACCGAAGCCGTCGCCGCGGTCGTGAGCAGCTGATCGGGCACCCCACAATGGGGGAGTGAACGAGTCAATACCTGTCATCCGGGACGTGGACCAGGGCACCGCCAGACTCCTGCCCGACGTGGACCGGGACAGGGCCTGGCTGCTCACCGTCGACGGTGCACCCCAGTCGTACGTCGATCTCGACGCGCCGGACCACCTCGAATTCGAGTACGCGCGACGGCTCGCCCATGTCGTGGACTGCGCCGCGGCACCGGGCGTACCGCTGGACGTACTCCATCTCGGCGGTGGTGCGCTCACCCTGCCCCGCTATGTCGCCGCGGCCAGGCCGGGCTCCCGCCAGGACGTCGCCGAGGCCGACCTCGGGCTCCTCGCCCTGGTCACCGAGCATCTGCCGGTCCCCGACGGCAGCGGGATCACCGTGCACGGCGCGGACGCGCGCAGCCGGCTGGAGCAGACCCCGCCCGGCTCCGTCGACGTCCTGATCGCGGATGTCTTCGGCGGCTCGCGAGTGCCCGCCCACCTCACCACCTTCGAGTACGCACAGGCTGCCCGCCGGGCGCTGCGCGACGGCGGAATCTACGCCGCCAACCTCGCGGACGGCGCACCCTTCGGCTTCCTCCGCTCCCAACTGGCCACCTTCGCGGGCGTCTTCGAGGAGCTCGCACTGATCGCCGAACCGGCGGTGCTGCGCGGCCGGCGCTTCGGCAACGTCGTCCTTGTCGCGTCCCGAAGGCCCATCGACACGGCCACGCTGACCCGCCGCTGCGCCGCCGACGCCTTTCCCGCCAGGGTCGAGCACGGGCCCGCGCTGGACCGGCTCGTCAAAGCCGCCCGGCCGGTCAGGGACGGCGAGGCGGTCGCCTCACCCGAGCCGCCCGACGGAGCCTTCAGCATCGGCTGAGGCCGGCCCCTGCGCCTTGGCCGTCACCACCTCGGTGGTGACGGTGGCACGGGTCAGATTGCGTACCTCGGGTACGAACAGCACGGCGCCGGTGACCAGTACGATCAGCCCCGCGCAGCCCCACAGGGCCTCACCGCGCCCGACCAGGGCCTCCACCGGACCGGCGAGCGCGGTGGCGACCGGCATCATCGCCACCGAGCCGAACCAGTCGTACGCCGAGACGCGCGACAGCTTCTCCTCCGGGATCTCCTGATGCATGGCCGTCATCCACGAGACCCCGAACACCTCGATGGCGACCCCGCTGACGAACATCACCACGCAGAGCCCGGCCACCGGCAGCGGCACCGCGAGTCCCGCCGACGGCAGGGCCAGCGGGAAGACACAGAGGGTTCCGGCCAGCAGCAGCCGGCGGGGCTTCCAGCGCATCATCAAGAACGCCCCGCCCAGCGTGCCGACCCCGAACGCGGCGAGCGCGAAGCCCCAGGGGCGGGCGCCACCGAGCTCGTCCCTGGCGACCAGCGGCCCGTACACCGACTCGGCGGCCCCCACAGCGGCGACCACGACCGAGAACTGCGCCACGATGCTCCACAGCCAGGGGCGGCCGATGAACTCCTTCCAGCCGTCCCGCAGATCGGCGAGCAGGCCGCCGCCCGGTGCGCGCGACGGAATGTGGCTGACATCCAGGAAGGCGCGCAGCGCACCCGCCACCGCGAAGGACGCGGCATCGATGGCCAGCACCCAGCCCGGGTCCATCGCCGCGATCATGGCGCCGCCGAGCGCCGCCCCGCCGATCGCCGCGCCCTGCATGGACATCCGGAAGAGGGCGAAGGCGCGGCTCGCCTGCTCACGGCTGACGCTCGACATCAGCATGCCCTCGGCCGCCGGGTTGAAGAACGCCTGCCCGGTGCCGCACAACGCGGTGAGCAGCATCATCTGCCACAGCTTCGGATCGCCGGCCAGGACCAGCCAGGCGAAGGCGGCCTGCGAGACGCAGTTGAGGGCGTTCGCCGCGACCATCACCCGGTGGCGCGGCAGCCGGTCCGCGATCGCCCCTCCGATCAGCAGGAAGAGCACCAGCGGTGCGGTCCTGGCGGCGGCCACCAGACCGACGTCGCCGCCGTCACCGCCCGACTCCAGAACCGCGAACGCCGCCGCGATCAGCGCGCCATGGGTGCCCAGGCCCGTGATGATCGCGGCGGCGGTCAGCAGACGGTAATTGCGGCCGGGGCGGCTCATCAGGGGTGCGGGGGCGGAAGCGGCAGTCACCAAGGGACTATCGCCGCTGCGACCCCGCCCTGCCAAATGCTTTCCCGGAGGCGGTGAGGACGGTCAGGATGACGGGGCGACGTCCACCAGCCGCACGGTGCTCAGGATCTGCTGAATCGTCGTGTCCGGCAACTCGTCCTTGACGGAATCGGCTCCGTACAGGACCCAGGACGCGAAGTCGCCCTTCTTGTTCTTGAAGGTGAAGGCGATCGTCTTGCCGTCGCTGTCACACTTCTTCCGCTTCGTGACATTGGGAGCGGTGGCCGTGACGACTTGGCCGGTCAGACCCGACTTGGTGGTGTACTGCTTGGCCGGCGTGAACTTGATGGTGCTCTGCGGCATGTGCTGCGCGTACGCGGCCCACGCCCAGGTGCCTGCCTCGCTGTGGGCGTTCTTGGCGGCGTCGGTGGCGCCCTGGGCTCCCCTGGTACCGGCACTGGCGAGGCTTACGTCTTCCGCGATGCCGTTCTTGTCGGGCTCTTTCACGCACCACTTCTTCTGGTAGAACGACGGCGCGGAGAAGCCGATGAGGGGCGAGCCGTCACCCTTCTTTTCGTCCTTGAAGAACGAGGCATGGCCCGGGCTGCCGACCTCCCAGTCGCCGGGCACGTCGAACTGTGTGCCCCACTTGGGATTGGTGACGACCTTCCAGCCCGCGATCAGGGGTTTGGCGTCCCCGTCGGTGCCGCGCGTGTTCTCCTCGGGCGAGGACGCGGAACCGGACGGTTTGGCGGGCGCCGACGAGTTCTTGTCGTCGGCGACGCCCTTGCCCTTGTTGCCGTCCTTGTTCATCACGACGACACCGGTGACCACGGCAGCCACGACGACGGCGGTGGCCGCGACGATCGCGATGGCGGTGGTCTTCGTCTTGCTGCCGTCGGGCTGCGGACCACCGGACGGACCGGGGACCGCGTACTGCGACACGGTCGGCTGCTGGTACGGGTTCGGCTGCGGGTAGCCGGGCTGCTGGCCCTGCTGCTGATACCCCGGCTGCTGTCCGGGCTGTCCCTGCTGCTGATATCCCGGCTGCTGATAGGGATTCGGCTGTTGGTACCCCGGCTGCTGATACGGGTTCTGATTCTGGTCCTGCGGGTTCTGCTCGCCCCCGGGCGGCTGCTGTCCTGGCCACATGGCGAGTAACGATAGAGGGGCGGTGGCCGGTCTGCTACGCCCGCCCCCGTGAGCGGACGGTGAAGGAAGCGACCAGTGGACGAAGCATGGGGATCCGGAGATGGCCAAACCGATCTACTCGTGAGTAACATTTCGTCATGAGCGCTGAACAGATGACCGTCGGCGAGATGCTCGCCGCGACGGTTCCGATGGCCCGGACCCTCAAGCTCGAGTTCCTGGAGACGACCGCCGAGCGTGCGGTGGTCCGTCTGCCGGACCAGGCCGACTACCACAACCACATCGGCGGACCCCACGCCGGCGCGATGTTCACGCTCGCGGAATCGGCGAGCGGCGCGATCGTCATCGCCGCCTTCGGCGACCAGCTGTCGCGTGCCGTGCCGCTGGCGGTGAGGGCGGAGATCGGTTACAAGAAGCTGGCCATGGGCGTCGTCACCGCGACGGCGACCCTCGGCCGCCCGGTGGCCGATGTCGTCGCCGAGCTCGACGAGGGCAAGCGGCCCGAGTTCCCCGTGATCATCGAGATCCAGCGTGCGGACGGTGCGGTGACCGGTGAGATGACGGTCATCTGGACGCTGCGTCCGAACGCCTGATACAGGACGGTTCCGTGAAGGGCCGCCGCGCACCCCATGAGGGGGCGTGGCGGCTTTTCGCGCTGTTCGGGCAGTTGGCGGGACAGGTAGCATTCCCGCCGTGCGCCGAGGAGTTGGCCGGCGGGCAACGGGACATCAGTACGGGAGGAACCGGCGTTGCACATCCAGGAATGGCTGGAGACCGTCCCCGCGGTCAGCGTTTACGTCCTGGTGGGCGTCGTCATCGGGCTGGAGAGCCTCGGAATTCCGCTGCCTGGCGAGATCGTCCTGGTCAGCGCGGCGCTGCTGGCCGCCGGGCACGACGGAATCAACCCCTGGATCCTCGGGGCCTGGGCCTCGGCGGGCGCGGTCATCGGCGACTCGATCGGATACGCCATCGGCCGCAAGGGCGGACGGCCGCTGCTCGCCCGGCTCGGCGGGAAGTTCCCCAAGCACTTCGGCGAGAGTCAGATCGCAACGGCGGAGCGGTCGTTCCAGAAGTGGGGCATGTGGGCGGTGTTCTTCGGCCGCTTCGTCGCACTGCTGCGGATCTTCGCGGGACCGCTGGCCGGCGTCCTGCACATGCCGTACTGGAAGTTCCTGATCGCCAACCTGCTCGGCGGCATTGTCTGGGCCGGTGGTACCACGGCCGTCGTCTACTCGGTGGGAGTCGTCGCCGAGGACTGGCTCAAGCGGTTCTCCTACCTCGGCCTGGTCGTCGCGGTGCTGATCGGTGTGACCT
The DNA here is from genome assembly GCF_044741025.1 of Streptomyces sp. NPDC088246. NCBI lineage: Bacteria > Bacillati > Actinomycetota > Actinomycetes > Kitasatosporales > Streptomycetaceae > Streptomyces > Streptomyces sp. NPDC088246. The sequence continues at coordinate 76,185 of NZ_JBIURV010000027.1, read as the reverse complement.
CGATGCTGGTGCTGAAGAACCGGGCCAAGAAGGCGGCGGCACAGGGGCCGGTCGTCTCCGCGCCCGACACGGGGACGGTACCGGTGGCGGACTGACCGGTCGTACCGCCGCGACCGACTGACCGGGGACGGTGCGGGCGCGCGGAAACGGCCGACGCTTCCGTTCGTCCGACCGCCCCAGCCCCTTTGGTTCCGTCGCGTTCCGCTCAGCTCTCGTGTGCCTGGCGGTGTGCCTTGGCCAGCTCCACATAGCCCACCGCGTTGAACTTGATCCCTTCCAGCTCCTCCTCGGTCAGCTGCCGCTTGACCTTGGCGGGTACGCCGGCGACGAGCGAGCCCGGGGGCACCTGCATCCCCTGCGGGACCAGCGCCTGTGTCGCGATCAGTGAACCGGCACCGATGCGGGCACCGTTGAGAACGGTGGACCCCATGCCGACCAGAACGTCGTCCTCGATGGTGCAGCCGTGGAGTACGGCGTTGTGCCCGACCGAGACGCGCTCGCCGACCGTGACGGGGAACCCGGGGTCGACATGGACGCTGCAGTTGTCCTGGATGTTGCTGTCGGCGCCGATGGCGATGGGACCGCAGTCGGCACGCAGTACTGCGTGGTACCAGACGCTGGAACCCGCGGCCATCGTGATCTCACCGATCACGACCGATGTCGGTGCGGTGAAGGCCTCCGCATCGATGTCCGGCTCCTTGCCGCCCATTCCCGTGATCAACGCCTGCTCTGCCATCGCCCGTTCCTCCGTGCCCCGGTGCTGTGCGGTCGCGGTCGTCCGATCGCAGCAGCTCGCTCGCCGCTGTTCGATCGCGTCAGGGGAACGGTATGCGACGGGCGGTGGAGCGCCGCCGAGTGGGGTGAACATCACAGGCCGCCGCGGTGATCACGCCGGGCGCCGCCGACTACCGTGTGCGAGTGCCCAAGAACAGGAACGCGTTCTCTTCCCTCGCCGCCTGGCGGCGGCGCGCCCTGTCCCGGGCGGTCCACCGCGGCTGGCGCTGGGTGCAGGAGTCGGGTGCGGTCACTGCTGAACACCCCGGCCGGCTGCGCTTCGGCCGGATCGGCGCAGGCACCCGCCTGGCCTTCCCGCAGGGCACGGTCTTCGGGGAGTCGTGGATCGAGCTCGGTGCCCACTGCGTGATCGGTGAACAGGTCACGCTGACGGCCGGACTCATGCCCGGCCTGGACCTCGGATCCGAGCCGATCCTGACCCTGGGGGACGGAGTGGTGCTCGGCCGCGGCAGCCATGTCGTCGCCGACACCAAGGTGACCATCGGCTCGGACACGTACTGCGGGCCGTATGTCTACATCACGTCCACGAACCACAGTTACGACGATCCGCACGAGCCGGTCGGCAGACAGTGGCCCCGAATGGAGCCGGTCGCCATCGGGCCGGGCTGCTGGATCGGCACCGGGGCGGTGATCCTGCCCGGGGCCACGCTCGGGCGCAACGCGGTGGTCGCCGCGGGCGCGGTGGTACGGGGTGAGGTGCCCGACCACGCGGTGGTGGCCGGTGCTCCCGCCCGTGTCGTACGCAGTTGGGATCCGGAGAAGGGCTGGCAGCCGCCGCTGCGCACCCCTGCTCCGGTGCCGATCCCGTCGGGCGTCACGCCCGAGCAGCTGCTGGCCCTGGCGGAACCGGGCGAGACATCGGGCCCGTCCGGCGACTGACGGGCGGTAGGTGCCGGATACTCAGCCGGTTGCCAGCAGCACCGTGCCCACCAGGGCGAGACCGGCCCCGGCCGCCTGCACCCCGCGCAGCCGTTCCTTGAGTACTCCGCGCGCGGCCAGGGCCGTGACGACCGGATAGAGCGAGGCGAGTACGGCGGCCACGGTGACCGGGCCGTGCTGTGCGGCTATCGAGTACGTGCCGTTGGCCGCGACATCCGCGAGCCCGACGAACACCAGGGCAGGCAGCGCGGCCAGCACCACGGCGGCCCCGCCCTCCTCCGGCAGCGCGCGTGCCCCGCGGCGCACCGATATGTACAGGGCGCTGCCGCCCACCGCGATATTGGTGAGGCGCTGGACGAAGAGCGCCAGGAACAGACCGGTCACCGTCGTGGACGCCTCCGCGATCAGGGACATCACCGAACCGAAGCCGAACGCGGCCACCAGGGTCAGCAGCACCGCCCGGCGCTGTACCGGCGCCCCGCGCAACTGCGGACCACCGGCGAGGACGATGCCCACCACGGCGACGCCGACCCCCGCGAACTGCAGCAGCCCCGGCCGCTCCCCGACGATGAGCCCGACGCTCACCGGCACGGCGACACCCAGCGATCCGAGCGGGGAGACGACGCCCATCGGGCCGAGCGCCAGGGCCTTGTAGAAGCTCAGCATCGCAACCGGTCCGACGGCGCCCGCCGCGACAGCGAACCAGAGCTGCGGGCCCGCCTCGCTCCAGCCGCCGGTCGCGATCACGATGGCGCCGAGCACCACGGCCGCAGCGGTCTGCGAGACGACGACCACGGTGAGCGCGGGCGTACGTCGCGTGACCAGCCCGCCGCCGAAGTCGGCCAGCCCCCAGAGCAGGCTGGTGGCCAGGGCGAACAGTGCTGTCATTGCATGCCTCGCAGTACAGTGCGATGAACGGTTGGGTGCACCACACCGTAGTGCAGTATTTTCGACCCTGTCATCCAAAATATTGGACGGAATGTGTCTGACCTCGATCAGCTCACCCAGTCGCTCGCGCGCAATCTCAAGCGCTGGAGGGGGGAACGCGGCTTCACTCTGGACGCACTCGCCGCCCGTGCCGGGGTCAGCCGCGGCATGATCATCCAGATCGAGCAGGCTCGCACCAACCCGAGCGTCGGCACCACGGTCAAGCTCGCCGACGCGCTGGGTGTCAGCATCACGACACTGCTCGACTACGAGCAGGGCTCACCGGTCCGGCTGGTGCCCGAGAGTCAGGCGGTGCGCATGTGGTCCACGGAGGCGGGCAGTTCCACCACGCTGCTCGTCGGTACGGAGGCCAGAGGGCCGCTCGAACTCTGGTCATGGCGCCTGATGCCGGGCGACAGCAGCGCCTCCGACCCGCACCCCGAGGGCACGGTCGAGCTGCTCCACGTCACCGCGGGCGAGCTCACCCTGATCGTCGACGGAACCCCATACTCCGTACCTGCCGGCGGGTCCGCCACGTTCGAGGCGCATCACCCGCACGCCTACCGCAACGACGGCTCCGAACCGACCGAGGTCACCATGGCGGTCTCCATCCCGCCCGTACGGTGAGACGGTCAACCGGCCGCCTTCGAGACGCTGTTAGCGTTGCGTGCATGCGCGCACCCATCGGATCCTTCGAGAATGCCTGCCCGGCGGTCGACCGCCTCGACCTGCTCGCCGAGGCCGTCGCCGCAGCCGTGAGCGAAGGCTGGGGCGGTGTCCCCGCCGCGCAGATCATCCACGTCGACACGGATCCGGCCATCGCCGACACGGCGGTCTTCGTCGAGCACCACGGTGCGGAACTGCTCGACCGGTCGGCCAACTGCGTCGTGGTGGCGGGCAAGCGCGGCGGCGTGGTGACACTGGCGGCCTGCCTCGTCCTCTCCCACTCCCGTGTCGACGTGAACGGTGCGGTCCGCAAGCACCTGGGCGCACGCAAGGCGTCCTTCGCCCCGATGGACACGGCAGTCGGTGAGACAGGCATGGAGTACGGCGGAATCACGCCGATCGGACTCCCGGCCTCTTGGCCGCTGCTGATCGATCCCGCCGTCGTCGACGAGGAATGGGTACTGATCGGCAGCGGCAGCCGGCGGGGCAAGCTGATCGTCCCGGGCAAGGCGCTGGCGGCGCTGCCGGGCGCGGTGGTCGTCGAGGGTCTGGGCGTCAGGGGCTGAGGTTCTCAGCCATGCGCTCGGCAGAGGGTCTGAACAGGCACTCCGCCCCGATGTGACGGCAGCCAGCGGGCCGCGAAGTCGACGGCCTCGGTGAAGCGGAAGAGCCGACTCGTCGACGACCCCACCGGGCCGATGCGGACAGCCGCACCGTTGTCCGAGCGGGCGAAGTCCGCCCCCAGGGCCGCGAAGTCGCTGTCGTCCAGCGCGACGTCCTCGTACTCCCACCACTGGCGCCGGCCCCCGGCCGTCACCACGCAGCGATAGGTGCGTCGGGGCGGGGCGGGCACCCGGTACTCGCCGAGATGGAACGCGGTGCAGGTGTCGAACCCGGTGCCCAGCAGGAGCACCTGGGCCCGCAGGTCGTAGAGCCGGGCCAACGGGGAGTCCTCGCCGAGATGGCAGTCGGGGCGGTGGTGCGCCACCAGTTTCCGGGCCGAGGGGCCGAGCGCGGCGAAGGATGTCTGGGGGTGGACGCTGCGCGCCGCCCCCTCGGTGAGCCGAACGGCCTCCGCGAGGCGGCCCATCGACGGTGCGGCCGACGTCGCCGGGTCGAAGGGCGGCATGCTCGCCCGTACGGCGTCCCGGGCCCGGTCGGTGAGACCGCGCACCCGGTCGAGGTAGTGCGGGGAGGTGTCGGAGTTCTCCGGGGTGAAGGCCGGGACGACGAGGGTGCCGTGCCCGCCGAGGGCGTCCCGTAACGCAGCGACCACTGCCCGGACCCCGCCGCTCACTGATCCCACCGCACGCGTCGACGCATGCACCAGGAGGACGCCGTTGCGCTCCACTCCCAGCTCGGACAGTTGCCCCGCAAGCGCGGTTCGGCTGTGGCGGACGGTCGGCGCAGTCGTAGTACTCACAGCGGGTCATTCTCCCAGCCGGGCGCCGGGTGTGACACCACGCACATTCGGACGAGCGGCGGGGGTGCTGCGGCTACCGGCTCAGCGCGGGAATCTCGATGGCCGGGCAGCGGTCCATGACCATGTCGACCCCGGCCGCCCGCGTGCGGTCGTACGCCTCGGTGTCGACCACGCCGAGCTGGAACCAGACCGCCTTCGCGCCCGCCGCCACCGCATCGTCGGCCACGGCGCCCGCAAGCTCACTGTTGACGAAGACGTCCACCACATCGACCGGGAACGGTATGTCGGCCAGCGAGGCGTAGCCGTCCTCGCCATGGACCCGCTCCGCCTTCGGGTGCACCGGGACCACTCGCTTGCCGAAGCGCTGAAGCACCTCGGCGACGCCGTAGGCCGCGCGCGACGGGTTGTCGGACAGGCCCACCACCGCCCAGGTCTCGCCCGTGTCCCGGAGAATCCTGCGGATCGTCTCTGCGTCTGCGTACATGACCGGGACAACGGGCAGTGGCCCCGGACCATTCCCGGCCGGGGCATAGGGTAGGCGGATGCAGGAGCAGTACCGGACAGTCGCCCGAGCGGGCGTGCACGAGACCGAGATCAACAGGTCGCGCTTCATCTGCGCGCTCGCCCCCGCCGCCACCGAGCAGGAGGCGCAGGACTTCGTCGCACGCGTCCGCAGGGAGCATCCGACCGCCACCCACAACTGCTTCGCCTACGTGATCGGCGCCGACGCCTCCGTGCAGAAGGCGAGCGACGACGGAGAGCCCGGTGGCACCGCGGGCGTACCCATGCTGCAGATGTTGACACGCCGTGAGATGCGGTACGTCGTCGCCGTCGTCACCCGCTACTACGGCGGCGTGAAGCTCGGTGCGGGCGGACTGATCCGGGCGTACGGGGGAGTGGTCGGGGAGGCCCTCGACGAACTCGGCACCATCACCCGGCAGCGGTTCCGCCTTGCCACGATCACCGTCGGCCATGAGCGCGCGGGCAAGCTGGAGAACGACTTGCGAGCCACCGGGCGGAGTGTCCGAGAGGTCCGCTACGCGGAGGCCGTCGTCATCGAGATCGGGCTGCCGGACGCCGATGTCGACGGATTCCGCGGCTGGCTGGCGGACGCGACAGCGGGCGAGGCCGAGCTGGAACTGGGCGGCGAGGCGTACGGGGACGCCTGACCGGGTCTCCACGTCCCCACAGACGTCCCGGGGGCCCCGGGTGCTGCCGGGGCCTGATCTACCGCACGGGACAATGCGCGCGTGACCCAACTCCTGACCAGCAGTGATCTCTTGGCCGTCCTCGATCCGGAAGCCTCGCTGAAGGCCCTGCGAGAGGGCTTCTGCCAAGCCGGTTCCTCGACGGTCACGGGGCAGCGCGTGCGCACGGATCTGACCTTCCCGGGCACGGCGACGGCCCTGATACCCGGGCTGCTGCCGGGCATTGATGCGTACACCGTCAAGGTCAATGCCAAATTTCCGGGTGCCCGGCCGGCGCTGCGCGGTGTGATCTGTCTGCACAACGGCCGGGACGGCGAACTCCTCGCAATCCTCGACTCCGCCACCGTCACAGCATGGCGGACCGGACTGGCCGCTGCCCTCGGCACCCATGTCATCGCCGCTCCCGACCCTGCGGGCGAAGCGGTGCTGGGCGTCGTCGGCGCGGGCGCACAGGCCGAGATCATGGTCCGCGGGCTGCGGAGCCTGCGGGGCTACCGCGATCTCGTGGTACACGACACCGACCCGGAACGCGCAGCGGAATTCGCCGCCCGGCACCACGGCCGGGTCCTCGGCTCCGCGACCGGAATCGCTGCGGCCGCGGATGTCGTCCTGCTCTCCACCTGGTCACGCACACCTCTGCTGAGCCTTGCCGACAGCCGCCCCGGACAGCACTTCACCACGCTCGGCGCCGATGAACCCGGCAAGCAGGAACTCTCCGCCGACCTGCTCGCCGCTGCCCTCCTCGTCGTCGACGACCGTGAGCAGGCCGGGGCGATGGGCGCTCTCGCCGCAGCGGGGCCGGCCACCGCCGCGGCCGCCGCGGCCCCGACCCCGACACATGCGTCCGTCGCCGCTTCCGTCCGCAGCGACACAGACACACGCACCCGCCCCACCGGGCCGTCCGCGGTCGGCCGCGACACCCTCCACCTCGTCGACCGCGCCCGCCGGGACCTGTGGGTGCCGGACACGGCTCGTGAGCTGATGGTCGGCATGTTCTACCCCGCGCTTCCCGGCACCGGTGCGCCGGCGCCGTACGCCACGGTCCAGGAGGCCCGGCTGTTCCTAAGAAGCCATGGGTTGGAAGGCGTCCTCCCCGCCGAGACCCTGAGCGCCACGGCCACCAGCGGCCGCGTCGGCGCCCGGCCCGCCCGCGGCCCGTGCTGCCGCACCGGCCGGGATGCGGCCTTGAAGCCCTTCCGGGCCAGGCACAAGGCCCGCCCCGCGGTTACCACCCGGAGCGATCCGAGCCGCTCCTCTCCGACCCGAACCGACCCGACCAGCGTCGGCTCATGACCAAAGCTTGTTCCGGGGCGGGCGAGTGGTGTCCCGTCAAGGAGTAGATGTGGCGACGGGCCCACCGGACCCGGAACGGGGCGCGGAGGTTGGTCTCTCCACGCGGGGCGAAGGCACCGACCGTGAACGAGTGGGCCGGTCGTGACCGGCGATGGGTGGGGAGAGCGCCGAGCTGAGCTGTGCCGGTCCTGAGCATCGACCGTGGCCGTGTTGCCGGGCGGGCGGCTGTCGGGACGGCCTTTGACCGGTGACGCCCGGGTGATCGTGCCCATGTGACAGGCTCGTGTGCATGAGACCCGACCTGGTACTCGTCCGCGAGCTGATCGAGGAATCGCCGGTGATCAGTGCCCGGCTAGGTGCCGGCGTGCCGACCGCGTGGATCCGCGCGGCCGAGTCCGTCGTGGGCACGCTGCCGCCCTCGTACCGGTGGTGGCTGACGGAGTACGGCAGCGGCACGTCTGCCGGTGCGCGGATAGCGACTGTCCCTTCACCCGGGACGCGTTCCGGTGAGGACGACGACATCACCGGCGGATGGCGCCTCGACGGGGGCCGGCTCTGCTTCTGTGTCGAGCCCGATGGCGGTGACACCTACCACTTCGCGCTCGACCGGCAGGCGGGCGGGGAGTACGCGGTGGTCCGCCGCGACCGCGTCAGCGGCCAAGAAGAGCTGGTGGCGGACACCTTCGCGGGCTTCCTGACCGTTCAGGTGGCCCTGCGCAACGGATTCGGTGCCGGGCTCACGTCCGCACTGGCCCGGCTCTGGCGGTCGACGCCGGGGGTCCTGCTGCCCAACGGCGTGCTGATCTATGGCCCACACACCATCATCGAACGCAACGAGACCTACCAAGTAGGCGAATACGCGCCGGACTGGGTCCTCATCGGGGACGACAGCGGAGGCAGTGGCCTGTTCATGCGGCGTCACCCCTGTGACCGAACGACGGTCTATCTCCTCGATCTCGGGGCCGGCGAGCGGGACATCGACAGCTGCGGCGTGAGCGAAAAGCTGACCGACAACCTCCTCGACTGGCTACGCGCGACGGGATCCGAGAGGGCCGCGCGACCACAGAAGGCGCCAGAGAATCCTGAGCGACCGGTCAGACCGCGAAGCTGCCCCCGCCCTGTCTGTTCCGGTGGGTAGGGTTGATCGTCACGTGATCGATCACATGTGCGGGGTTGCAGAAGGGGTCATGGATGTCCGCGGAGGAGTTTCCCGCTGTCGGCACGCGATGGGCAGCCCGGTCCGGCGCAGGGGAGGGCGGTGGAGAGTCCCTGATGCGGGAAGACGTCATGACGGCCGGGACGGGCCTGCGGGTCTACCCCGAGCCTGCGGACGTGTTCGTCGCCGACCAGGTCGAACTGGCCTGGCACCTGCACCCGTTGATCTCCATCGATCTTGCCCAGGTGAACCCGGCCTGGCACGGCTGGATCCACCTGGTCAGCCCGCTGGAACCGGCGGAGGGATACCTCGGTGACCACACCCCGGATTTCCACTCGGCCCTGCAGACAGCCAACTGGCTCGGGTTCGCGATGGACGGCGACCGCTACCGCCTGCTCGGCGACGTGCGCTACTTCGTGCGGGCGACAACCCCCGAGGAAGTACCCGAGCCCTGGGAAGGATTCCGCGCCCGGCTCGATGAGCACTGCGAGCGACAGGAACGCAGCTACCGCGCTCAGCGGGATACCTTCCGCCGTGAGGGCGAACTACTCAGGCTCGACGACGAGGGTTCCCCGTTGTACGGGGTGCGCGACCCGGTGGCGCTGCTGGATCAGCTCGGCGGCCATGCGGACGCCCACAGCAACTGGGTCGATCCCGACCTGTTCCGCCTTGAGCACGACGACGACCAGGCGTGGCCGGTCAGCCCAGCCGGAAACCGGTTCCAGTTCGTGGCGGCGGTGCCGGGCTGGCACTACCGACGCAGCGGCGCCGACCAGATTCTGCTGTTCTTCGAACCCATCGACCGGCTGGCCCTGCTGACCTTCGACTGGAGCTGAGGCCCCGGCGAATTCGACTACGAGCCCTATTCCGCGTTCCTGTCCGCCGAGGAGACACCGCGTGGCTACGAGCCTGGACGGACCATGGTGAGCTGAACGGCGACGCCTTCCGTGTCTTTGGTCAGGACGGCAGCGGTGGCTACGCGGCCTTCTGGCTGGTCCGTCCGGGACGACCCCTCGTCGACCAGCCCGTCGTGTTCCTCGCCCCTATGGGGTGCGGGTCGGCCGCGTGGCTCGCCGCTGCGGCCGCTGGGGTCGAGCTCGTCGAGTGAGGAGTGCAGCCCATCGATCGGTGCACGCGCTGCCGGCCGTGCGGTGCGGACCGTCACCAGTTCCCAGCGGACGTCCGTCTGCTCGGACCAGTCCTCGTCCAGTCCGATGCCCAGTAGCCCCGGATCGTCGATCAACTGGCAGACGTTGTAAATGAGGTCATGCTGCATCTGTCGCACCACATCGGTCAGATCGTCCGGATTCACGCCGCACGCCAGGATCCGGTGCAGCGCCGCCGCCGATGCGCTGCCAGGAACGCGCCCCTGCTCGTGGCCTCCTGACCGGGACTCGATCCACGACGGGGAGCCGTCGGTGTAGGCATCCTCGTCGACAACCATGTTCCACATGGCGGTAAGGAACGACTGACGTGCCTGTGCCTGCCAGCCATCGGGATGGGGGTCTTCGACTTCGGCCATGCACCAACACTGCCAGCCGTCGGTGGGGGCGCCGCCGACGGGTAGAAGGGTTGCGCCATCGCTTCCCGCTTCCCGCTGTCACCTGGAATTGCGGCTGCTGGATCGTGCGAGGGCTTCCGGGCGGAGGATGTCGTCGAGGTCGGCCTGCATCAGGAGTCCCTGGGTCAGGACGATGTCGGCGATGGTGCGTCCGGTGACGAGCGCTTTCTGCGCCTGGTCGAGGTGCCCGCTCCGCCCTGGATGACATCCACGACGAACTGGTCGTGCAGCTTGCCGGAGCGGATTTCTTCGCAGGCGACGACGATCGCGTCGGCCTTGTGCGCGTCGAGGAGCCCCAGGCCGCGGTTGGCCAGAGCGGCGGCCTGCCTGACGGCGGCCAGGCCGTCGGCGTCCGTCACTAATTCCACCGCCGGCACGGCCGCACGCACCGCCGACCACAGCGGCGCGAGCCTGCCGCACCCGTACCAGGCGCGCAGCGGGCGGGACCAGCCGGCTGCTCCAGGCGGGCGCCGTCACTCCCGCGAATCCAAGGGGCCCGCAGACGACTGCCGGCACGGCCGACAGTGCGCTCTCGGCACCGTTCTCAGCTCCCGTGGCCAGCACGTCAAGCATGTCGTTGATGTTGCTTGTGGTCCACAGGAGTCCGACCGCGGCGCCGGCCGGCATCGGTCGCAGCCCGACGCGAAGGGGGCCGGGTCGCACGTGCCTGGCGCAGCGGCCGGTCAGCAGCCCGAACACGGTCGGACACCAGCAGAAGTGGGCGGTGAGCAGGGCGATGCAGGCGACCAGGAAGAACCGTCCGTTGCCGTGGGCGGTAATGAGGTTGCCCACCCGGGTGGTGTCAGCGGCGACATACGCGAGGACGCTCAGCAGGAGCGTTCCAGCGGTGACGGCCGCCTGCCGTCGAACCCCGGCCCGGGCACGATCGGGTGGCCCGATCGTGTGCGACGGCATGGCCAGGCAGCCGACGGCGGTCGGCTCCAACTGCTTGCCGACCAGCGTGACGGAACCGAGGACCGGCCCGGCGCTGCTGGTTGCGGCCGGCGCCGCCGGAGCCGTGACGGCCAACGCGAGCCCCGGGCACAGGCCGCAGGCGTACACGCAGCGCAGTGCCGGATCCGATCGACGGCCGCGGTCGGACATGAGCGCTTGAGCCGGCGGATGTGCACGTCAGTTGGCGGGACTGAATACCCGAGAAGACTAGGGCCAGGGATAGGTCGGATCCTCGGTGATCTTCACCTGCTGGGGGGTGTTTCTGGGGAAGGTCCAGATGCGGCCCAGGGTGCTGGTGGCGGTCACCGTGGTTGCGTCCAAGGTGACTTCGGTGAACGGATTGGACGAGCAGGAGACCGCGATCCATTCCAGGGTGTGGTGGTCATCGTCCCGAGTCAGGGCGACCCAGCCGATACTGCCGTGGTCCGATGATTCACCTGCCAGGGCACGGCTTCCGGCGTAGGTGCATGACGCGAACGTCGTATCAACGTTTATCCAGTCACTGGGGGTCCACGCGGTGGCCCGTAGGAGTTGCCACCACTGCCAGTCCTCGGCTCGCATGTCATGGAGGCGGTCTGCGGGGGAGAGCCGCATGAGTCGCATGACCGACAGGGATCCGTCGGAGAACATGATGAAGTCTCCGTGGGGCGCCTCCCGGACGCGCCAACGATCGCGGATCAGGTCGGCGTTGGGTGTCGCGTCGGGGGAGTTCACACCCGCAATGATGACATCGAGGAACGGCGCGAGGAGAGGGCTGCATCAGTCAGCCACCCGTCGGCCCACCAGAACTCGAACCAGAGGCGGCCCACCCCCTCCGCAACGCCGTAAGGGCAACGCTCCCGCCCATTGCGAGAAAGAGGTATTGGTAGAACTGTCCAACCGGGAAACTGCGTAACCGGCCTGGACGCCGGGAGAGCAACTTGAGTGAGATGGTGTGATGTCGAGCGGTGTCGGTGCCCGCAGCAGCAGGCGAGGGGGCAGGCGGATGGTCAGTCGTGGAAGCGGGGGGCTTCCCTGCGTCGGCGGCCCACCTCGCCGGCGGCGTCACAGCCCTCGACGGCTCGCCTGACACCAGGGCTCAGCGGGGGCACCCCACACAATGGGAGCAGCCTCCAGCAAGTCCGTATCGCTGACGGCTCGTTGCTCGTCGTACCAGATGGCGGCCAGTCGGACATCGAAGGGGAACTCGACGTTCGTGCCGTCCGCGAAGGAGATCATCACGTGCGTGTCGGGGCCGTCCGGATGGTTGTCCAGCCATTGCACGTGGCTGATGATCGGAGTGAGTGCTCCGCCCGGGCCTACGAGTCGGTAGCCCTCCTCGACGCCTTGGGACGACCTGGAGATCAGTACGGGCTGGCGGCGGGCAGCTCGCTCGTCCCGGTAGTACTTCGCGGCCATGCCTTCAGATTATCCGAGTCATCGGCCGGTAACCGGTGAAGGACGACGGTCCGCACTCGAGTTGTGGCCAGTTGGCCTGCCACGAAACGATCCCGCCTCGGATGGACGGGGTAGACCGGCATCGACCGATTCAATTACGTCAGGAAGCCGATGAGTGCGAAGCCCGCAGGTCCACGCAATCTGCTCAGATACCTCACGATCACATCCATCACCATGATCGTTGTGGGGCTGTGCAGTTTCTCCGCGATCGTGATATTCATCATACCGAACCACACCGAGGTGATATCTGCCTTGAAGAGCCGCGGGGTTCAGACCCGCGCGACTGTCACGAGATGCCAGCAAACCCTCCACGACGAAAACGGTAGCGAACTGTCTGTCACCTGCTGGGTACGCTTTACCCCGTCCGGCGGGAGTTCCGTTGAATCGCCGCTGAAATTCAAGACGCATCAGGTGAGGGACGGCTACACCATGGTGGTTGTGTACGATCCGAAGGATGCCGGCACGGTCGCCCTTCCCTCGGACCTCGGCTACTGGAATACCCTCGCCAGGAACACTCTCGATTTGCTTTTGCTGCTCATCTCAGCGGCAATGGTGCCTCTGGGAATCGCGGGTATCGCCCTGCGGAGGCTTTTCGGACGCTTCACGAAGCGGTACACGGAAAATTTCGATGAAATTGACCCGGCCGCCAATCAACGCCTCGGTCCGGTCGTCGCCCAGGCCATGGCTCGGGCCTGGACTCGGCGCAAACCTTCCGGAAAGTGAGCACTCGTCCGGCACGTGGATGCCGAGCATGCGCTGTTCGTCCGGCAGTGGCCGTGACTCGCACACCATCGATTCCTGAGCAGGCGCGGGTTTCTGTCACAACAGCGCTTTCATCGAAACGTGCCTCGCGATCGGACCGCATAGCCCCACCCGGAATTACACGTCGAAGCTCATTAGTTGGATTCCTCGGGCTCAGGCTTCAGGCGCGTACTCCTCCGGATTCGCCGAAATCTCGGCGATGGGTCCTTCGGGGAATTCTTCAAAACTCGCTGCGATGTAGCTCATCTCATCCGGATCGTGCGTGTACGCGATGATCTGGTAGGGTGCGCCTTTCTTCGCAGGGGAATAATCCCGTATCAGGGTTCCTGCCCCCTCGTCGAACTCGGCGAAGGGTGGTCAGTCGTCATTGAACCAGCCTGCTTGGATTCGAGGATCCTGAGGCCTCGGATCGATATAATCCATGTATCGAGGGGCATTTTGCTTCATGGGCTGTCGCCTTCCGGCCGCTTCCTCGACGGAGAGGAAAACGTAGCCGCTCTCATAGCCGGGCCTGGTGAACACTGGCATCCAGGCCGGTCCACCGTTCGCCTCCAGCCATGCGGCCCGCAGCCCCGGCTCCACCGAGGAATCGAGATCCCGCTCGATTGCATGAATCTGGAAAGCAGTTGCTGGTGGAGCAAGCTCGAGGCGGCCTTCGCGCGTCCGGTAGATCTCTGCCAGAAAACCCCGGTAGGGTACTGAAGTCCATCGAGGAATTTCCCTCACTCACAGTCGGTCGATTCACATGCTTCTGCGAAGCTTTGTACACCGCTTCGGCAATCTGTTGACGGACGGTATCCGGCAGGACAGCGCGGACCGGACTGGGCGCTCGCCCCGAGATCTCGGCGGAAGGGCCATGCCCCCGGCTTGCTGCCGCGCGTCCCGCGAGCGCCTCCGCCACCGCTGAACCATCCGCGCCAGGTCGACTGGAGCCGCTCGGTCGGTATCCGGCAGGCGCGGGCCAGTGGCGTTCGACGCCGATGGAGTCCAGTTCGGTGGTGAGCTGGTCGAGGAGCATCTCGTTCTCCCTGACGTGGTGCGGTTCGGTGCCCCGGCGCAGGCAGTGGGCGGCCAGGTGGCCGACGTCCCAGCCGTCCGGACAGGGGTTGCCGGGATATCCGCCGGCTGGCCGCCCGGGCCGGGCGGCCAGCCGGCGCGCCCCGCGTCTACTACGAACTGACCGGCGTCCCGGACGTCTGAGCTCCGGCCGCTTCCGCACGCATGCTCATCAGGGAGGCGAGGTCCTGGACTCGGACTATCGCACCGACTTCAAGAGTGCTGTCAAGAAGGCGGGCTATGGGGATGAGCCGTGGACAGCACACACGCTGCGGCACTTCTTTGCCAGTGGCGCCATCGCGGGTGGGGTTTCACTCTTGGAAGTTTCGCGCTCGTTGGGCCACTCGACGATCCAGATCACCGCTGACATCTATGGCCAGCTCACCCCGGACGCCGGTGGCAGACTGAGGTCCGTGATGGATCAGGTGCTCACCGGCGCTAGCGTAGTTGGTGATGGTGGCGGGGCCGGTGCGGGTTCGGTGCTGGTTCTGAGAACGGAGTGAGGGGAAACGTGCAGGTCGGAGCGTCACATTGAGAATTCTGCACACGTCGGACTGGCACCTGGGGCGGTCGTTCCACCGGGTATCCCTGCTCGAAGCCCAGGCCGCGTACCTGGATCACTTGGTGGCGACGGTGCGCGAGCACGAGGTCGACGTGGTCCTCGTCGCGGGTGATGTGTACGACAGGGCCGTCCCGCCGCTGTCCGCGGTCGAGCTCTTCGACGATGCACTGCACCGGCTCGCCGCCGCCGGTGTGCCAACCGTGATGATCTCCGGGAACCATGACTCCGCACGCAGGCTGGGCGTCGGCGCAGGCCTGATCGGGCGGGCCGGCATCCATCTGCGTACCGACCCCGCCCGCTGCGCCACCCCCGTCGTCCTGCGCGACGCATACGGCGACGTGGCGTTCTACGGACTGCCCTACCTGGAACCGGCCCTGGTGAAGGATGTCTTCAAGGCGGAGCGCGCCGGGCACGAGGCGGTGCTGAGCGCAGCCATGGAACGGGTACGCGCCGACCTCGCGAGCCGCCCGGGCACCACCCGGTCCGTGGTGCTCGCCCACGCCTTCGTCGCGGGCGGCGAGCCCAGCGACAGCGAGCGCGACATCACCGTCGGCGGGGTGGCCGCCGTACCCGCCGGAGTCTTCGACGGCGTCGACTACGTGGCGCTCGGGCATCTGCACGGCTGCCAGACCGTCACCGATCGGGTCCGCTACTCGGGCTCGCCGCTCGCGTACTCCTTCTCCGAGGTCGCCCACAGCAAGACGATGTGGCTGATCGACCTCGACGCCTCGGGAACGGTCGCCGCCGAGCGCATCGACTGCCCGGTGCCCCGTCCGCTCGCCAGACTCCGCGGCCGCCTCGACACCCTCATCGACGACCCCGCGCTGGAGCAGCACCGGGATTCCTGGGTGGAGGCCACACTCACCGACCCGGTGCGCCCGGTCGAGCCCATGGCCCGCCTCGTCGAGCGGTTCCCGCACACACTCAGTCTCGTATTCGAACCCGACCGGGCCCCCGACGACCCGCTCGCCTCGTACGCACAGCGCCTCAAGGGGCGCGACGACCAGCAGATCGCGGAGGACTTCGTGGCACATGTGCGGGGCGGGTCCGCAGCGGACGAGCGGGAGCGAACAGTGCTGCGCGGCGCCTTCGATCACGTGCGGGTGGACGACAGCGTGCGCGAGGTGAACCACCGTTGAGACTCCACAGGCTCGGCCTCACCGCCTTCGGGCCGTTCGGCGCCACCCAGGACATCGACTTCGACGCGCTCTCCTCGGCCGGGCTCTTTCTGCTGCACGGGCCGACCGGCGCCGGGAAGACCTCGGTCCTCGACGCCGTCTGCTACGGCCTGTACGGCGCGGTGCCCGGCGCCCGCCAGAGCCCCGGCACCTCGCTGCGCAGCGACCACGCCCCGGCAGACCTCCCCACCGAGGTCAAGCTGGAACTGACCGTCGGCGGCCGGCGCCTCGAAGTCACCCGGCGCCCCGCACAGCCCCGCCCCAAGAAGAAGGGCAAGGGCTTCACGACGGAGAAGGCCCAGAGCTGGCTGCGGGAGTACGACCCCGACGACGGCTGGCAGCCGCTGAGCCGCTCGCACCAGGAGATCGGCGAGGAGATCACCCAGCTCATCGGGATGAGCCGGGACCAGTTCTGCCAGGTGGTGCTCCTGCCGCAGGGCGACTTCGCACGCTTCCTGCGTGCCGATGCCGAGGCGCGCGGCAAACTGCTCGGCAGGCTCTTCGACACCCGCCGGTTCGCCGCAGTCGAGGAGCGTCTGGCCGAGCTGCGCCGTACCGCCGAAACGCAGGTCGGGGCCGGGGACGAACGCATCATCGCGGTTGCCCAGCGGATCGCCCAGGCCGCCGGGCCGGCAGCGTGTGAATCGCCGCTGCCCGACGTCCAGCCCGGCGAACCGGGGCTCGCCGACGGTGTGCTGGAGTGGGCCGCGACTGCCCGCAGCAGCGCCCGGGAGCGGCTCGACATCGCCGAGTCCCTACTGGCCATGGCCGAAGGCCGGCAGTCGGCCGCACGCCTGGCCCTCGACCGCGAGCGCGAACTCACCGGGCTCCAGCAGCGATACGCGGAGACGCGGCGCCGCGCCGCCGCAATCGAAGCCGGCCGTCCCGACCACGACCGACACCACGAACGGCTCGCTCGGGCCCGCAAGGCGGACCTCGTCGCCCCCGCACTGGAGCTGCGCGACGATGCCGAGCGCGCCTACCGCACGGCCCGTGAGGACCGTGACCGCGCCCGTGCACTGCTGCCCGGCACCCTGGCCGACGCCGGTGCCGAACAACTGGCGGAACTGGAGCGAAGGCTGCGGCAGGAGCTCGGCGGGCTCGACGCCGCGAAGCGCGCCGAGCGGCGCAGCGCGGAGATCGACGCCGAGCGGGCCGGACTGGAGCGCCAGGCCCGGGCCGACGACGAACTGATCCACGAGGCGAGAGGCTGGCTGGCCGGCTGGGAATCAACACGCCACGACCTGCGGGCACTCATCGAGGAGGCCCAGGAGGCCGCCACTCGCGCCGAACAGCTCGCCGGCCGGCTGGAGCCGGCCCGCGCACGGCTGGAAGCGGCCCGCCGCCGCGACGCTCTGGCCATTCAGGCGTCGGCCGCCGCCGAGCGGCTGGCCGCGGCCCGTGAGCAGGCCTCGGACGCCCACGAGTCATGGCTGGAGCTTCGCGAACGACGACTGCGCGACATCGCCGCGGAGTTGGCTGCGGAGCTGGTGGACGGCGAGGACTGCAAGGTATGCGGCTCGGCCGATCACCCCAAGCCCGCCCGCGCGGCCGACGGGCATGTCGACCGGGCCACCGAGGAGAGGGCTCTCGAAGCGTACCGGCGGGCCGAGGAGGCGCGCACGGGGGCGGACCGGGAGCTCGGAGTCGTACGCGAGAAGCACATGGCAGCCCGTGTCGCCGCACAGTCGGCCGTGCCGCGGCCGAGGGACGGCGCCGATCCGGCTGTGTCCGGGCGGATGGCCGGGGCCGTTGCTGCCGAGTCGGCCGCGTCCGGGACGGCAGCCGGGATTGTTGCCGCTGAGCCGGCTGCGCGGCAGCCGGTGGCCGGGGCCGAGGTGGTCGCCACCGATGCGGCCGGCTCCGAGCAAGCTCTTCCCGGTGCTGCCACCGACCCCGTCGCCGACCCCACCGTCGCCGAACTCGGCGCACTCGTCGACCGGTTGACTGGCATGCACGCAGAGGCGCACCGGACCGCCGCCGGCATGCACGCGGCGCGCGAGGCCCTCGCAACCGCCGAGCGGGAACAGGCCGAGCGCCTTGAGAGCCGGCAGCTGGCCGAGCGCCGGGTCGCGGCCCGCACTTCCCTGCGGGAAGGTCTGGACCGTGAACAGGCCTATCTGGAAGTCGAGTTGGCGACCGCCCGCGGAGAGTCCGGCAGCGTCGCCGAGCACGCCGAACTGCTGGAGCGCCGAGTCGGTCTGCTCGTCGCGGCCGCCGCGGCGGTACGGGAGGAGGAGACGGCCGCACAGCGCCGTAAGGAGGCCGACGGCCGGCTCGCGGACGCCGCGTTCCGAGCCGGGTTCGACACCCCGCAGGCCGCGGCAGCGACCCTCCTCACCGATGCCGAACAGCGCGAACTCCAGCGCCTCATCGACGCCTGGCAGTCCGAGGCGGCCGCCGTCGCCGACCGTCTCGCCGAGACCGCGACCCGAGCAGCCGCCGACGGCCCGCGAGCAGAGGTTGACGTCGCACAGGCCGCATACGACACGGCCGAGCGGCAGTTGCGGGACGCCTCCGCGGCGCTGGCCGCCGCACGCGAGCGCTGCGCCGAGCTCGACCGGCTGTCGCGCAGCGCCGCGGACCAGGTGCGCAGGCTCGGTCCGCTGCGCGAGGAGTACGACCGGGTGGCACGGCTGGCAGGGCTCACCGCTGGTACTTCCGCGGACAACGAACGCAAGATGCGGCTGGAGTCGTACGTGCTTGCGGCCCGGCTCGAACAGGTTGCCGCAGCCGCCACCGCACGGCTGCAGCGTATGTCGTCCGGCCGCTACACGCTGGTCCACTCCGATGCCCGCACCGGAGGCCGCAGGTCGGGCCTCGGCCTGCATGTCGTCGATGCGTGGACCGGCCGCGAGCGCGATACGGCGACACTCTCGGGCGGCGAGACGTTCTTCGCCTCGCTCGCCCTCGCGCTCGGCCTCGCCGATGTCGTCACCGACGAGGCGGGCGGCGTACGGCTGGACACCCTCTTCATCGACGAGGGCTTCGGCAGCCTGGACGACCAGACCCTCGACGAGGTGCTCGACGTACTGGACTCGCTGCGCGAGCGGGACCGCAGCGTCGGCATCGTCAGTCATGTCGCCGATCTGCGCCGCCGTATCCCCGCACAGCTCGAAGTGGTGAAGGAGAGGCACGGATCGGCGGTACGGCACCGCACCACGGGCGAGGTCAGCGGCTGATGGCGCGCCGGGGGAGCGGCGAGGAGTAGACGACGCTCGTGGTCACGGAGCCGAGGGTACCGATCTTCCCCGAGACCTCCTCCAGGTGACTCATCGAGCGTGCGGTGACCTTCAGCACGAAGCAATCGTCGCCGGTGACATGGTGGGCCTCCACGATCTCGGGTGTCGTGTCGAGCAGATCGTGGAACGGCTTGTAATTGCCGTTCGGATAGCGCAGCCGTACGAGAGCGAGAATCGGCAGCCCGAGCCGCTCCGGGTCGACCACCGCGGCGTAACCGCTGATCACCCCGGCCTCTTCCAGCCTGCGCACCCGTTCGGTCACGGCGCTCGGGGACATCGCCACGGCCCGCGCCAACTCGGCGAACGTCGCGCGCCCTTCACGTTGCAGGACATCGAGGATGCGCCAGTCGGTGGCATCCGGGGAATAGTCGGTCATGTTCAGGAGACAACAGGGAAATCCCTGGCAGATCAAGAGTTGTGCCGGGGATCTCGTCTTCCCGGGAAGGATCACCGGTCGTAGATTTTTGGACATGACATCGCAGCTCACCGCGACCGTGCCCAACCCCGTCCTCCGCGTCCCGACGGCCTCCCCGGCTGCGGCAGCCGCCTACTTCGGCGCTTTGCTCGCCTTCCACGCCGACATCTCCGATGTCGCCGCCGCGCTCGCGGCCGACGGCGACCCCGGTTTCGTACTCCTCGACTCGCGCTCCACCGAATCCTGGGACCAGGGCCATGTCCCCGGCGCTGTCCACCTGCCGACTGCCCTCATTCCCCAGCAGGCCCGGAACCTTCTCGACCCGGCCGTCCCCGTGGTCACGTACTGCTGGGGCCCCGGCTGCAACGGCGGAACACGCGCCGCGCTGGCACTCGCGGAACTCGGCTACCAGGTCAAGGAGATGCTTGGCGGCTTCGAGTACTGGGTGCGCGAGGGTTTCGAGTTCGAGACCTGGGAGGGGCGCGAGCGGCGCGACGCCGACCCGCTCACCGCACCGGTCGACCCCGACGACTGCGGCTGCTGACCGGCCTGGCCCGATGAATGCCCCCTCCCGGCCGCTCCCGCCGGGACGTTCCGCCAGGAGTGCCGAGAGCAGGAGGGGGAGGGGGCGAGAGGCGGGTCAGAGCTTGGACAGCTCGTCCACGAGATCGTCGAGTCCGAGCGGCCCCTGCGACAGAGCGGCCATGTGCCAGGCCTTGGCGTCGAACGCGTCACCGTGTGCCTTGCGGGCGTTCTCCCGGCCGAGCAGCCAGGCGCGTTCGCCCAGCTTGTAGCCGATCGCCTGCCCCGGCATCGAGAGGTAGCGCGTGAGTTCGCTCTCCACGAAGTCGGCCGGACGGCCGCTGTGGTTGCCGAAGAACTCCTGGGCCAGGTCCGGGGTCCACCGCTCGCCGGGGTGGAACGGGGAGTCCGCCGGAATCTCCATCTCCGCGTGCATACCGATGTCCACGATCACCCGGCAGGCCCGCATCATCTGCGCGTCCAGATAGCCGAGACGGCGCTCGGCGTCCGGCAGGAAGCCCAGCTCGTCCATGAGCCGCTCCGCGTACAGCGCCCAGCCCTCGGCATTGGCGCTGACACCGCCGATCGACGCCTGGTAGCGGGAGAGGCTGTCGGCGACATGCGTCCACTGGGCGATCTGCAGATGGTGGCCCGGGACACCCTCGTGGTACCAGGTGGAGACCAGGTCGTACACCGGGAAGCGGGTCTCGCCCATGGTGGGCAGCCAGGTGCGGCCGGGGCGCGAGAAGTCCTCGGACGGGCCCGTGTAGTACGGGGCAGCGGCGCCGCCGGGCGGGGCGATGCGGGACTCCACCTTCCGTACCCGCTCGGCGAGTTCGAAGTGCGTGCCGTCGAGCGCCTCGATCGCTTCGTCCATCAGGCTCTGCAGCCAGGCCTGGACCTCATCGACCCCTTCGATGTGCTTGCCGTGCACATCGAGATGGGCCAGCGCTTCCCAGGGACCCGCGCCGGGCAGGATCTTCTCGGCCTCGGTCCTCATCTCGGCGAGCAGCCGGTGGTACTCGGACCAGCCGTACGCGTACGCCTCGTCGAGGTCCAGGTCGGTGCCGTTGAAGTAGCGCGACCAGCGCGCGTACCGCTCACGGCCCACCGTGTCCGGCGCGCCCTCGACCGCGGGGGCGTACACATCGCGCATCCAGTCGCGCAGCGCCACGACCGACTCCGTAGCCCGGCGGGCGCCGTCGTCCAGATCTGTACGCAGGGACGCCGGGCCGGCGGCCGCGAAGTCATGGAAGAAACCCGTCCCGCCGTCACCGGCCCACTCGTCGAGCTGGCCGATGAAGGTGGCGGTGGCGCGCGGGCCGCCGAACAGCTTGCGCTCCAGGCCGAGCGCGAGCGACTCGCGGTAGCCCTCCAGCGCGGCGGGAACCGCACGCAGCCGGTCCACGACCGCCGCCCAGTCCTCGTCGGTCTCGGTCGGCGTCACCGTGAACACCTCACGGATGCTGTGCGGCGGGGAGGAGAGGTTGGAGACGGCGCGCAGTCCCTCGTCGGCCTCATGGACGGCGAGTTCTGCCGTGAGACGCTCGCGCAGCAGGCGGCCGCAGCGGCGCTCGGCATCGCTGTCCGCACCAGGCAGCTGTTCAGCGGCATCGAGCTTCGCCAGGGTGGTACGGGCGAGTTCGGCGAGGGCTTCCTGCCCCGCGGGGGAGAAGTCGGGAAGGCGGCGCGAGCTCTCCGCGACACCCAGGTAGGTGCCGGCGATCGGGTCGAGCTCGATGAATGCGTCGACGTAGGTGTCGGCGACCTGGCGGGGCAGCGCGTTGCTGGGAATATCTGACATGCGGACATCCTCGTACGGCGGGGGCCTCCGCGTCATCATCATTCGGCCTCAGTGGCCTGTCCCGGACGATCCTGCGGACGGTGGCAGCAGAGGTCCGCACTCCCACTGCTGGAATATCAGCCGGGTCTCGACCCTGGCCACTTCGCGGCGTGAGGTGAATTCGTCCAGCACGAGACGTTGCAGATCCGCGGTGTCGGTGACCGCGACATGTACCAGGTAGTCGTCGGGCCCGGTCAGATGGAAGAGCGCGCGGGACTCGGGCAGCGTCCTGATGCGTTCGACGAACGGGCCGATGAGCTCTCTGCGGTGCGGACGGACCTGCACGGAGAGCAGCGCCTCCAGGCCGCGGCCCAGCTTCGCCGGGTCAAGACGCAGCTGATGGCCGAGAATGACGCCGGAGCGGCGCAGCCTGGTCACCCGGTCCAGACAGGTCGACGGTGCGACCCCGACTTCGGCGGCCAGCTCGCGGTAGGTGGTCCGGGCATCGTTCTGCAGCAGTCGCAGAATGTGCAGGTCCACCGGGTCCAGAACGACTGAATCGGCCATCTGTCGAACGTAACACGGAGCTTTCGCATATAGACCCGGTGTTTGTTCAGGGTTATGTCATGGACACCGAATCCTCGATGGCGCCCTCGACGACAACCCGCTCCAGGGCGCTGGCCACCGAAGCCGTGCACGCAGGCCGCGACGATCTCGCGGCCCTGGGCCTGCATGCCCCGCCGATCGATCTGTCCACCACCTACCCCTCGTACGACTCCAGGGGCGAGGCCGAGCGGATCGACACCTTCGCCGCCACCGGAGCCAAGCTCGAAGGACCGCCCGTCTACGCACGGCTGGACAACCCGACGACGGCCCGCTTCGAGACCGCCCTCGCCCGGCTCGAAGGAACAGAGAGTGCCGTGTCGTTCGCCAGCGGAATGGCGGCGCTCACCGCCGTCCTGCTGGTCCGGGCGAGCATGGGGCTGCGCCATGTGGTCGCCGTCCGGCCGCTCTACGGCTGCAGCGATCACCTTCTCGGCGCCGGTCTGCTGGGCACCGAAGTGACCTGGACCGACCCTGCGGGCATCGCGGAGGCCATCCGTCCGGACACCGGGCTGGTGATGGTGGAGACGCCCGCCAACCCGACGCTCGCCGAGGTCGACATCCGCGCGATCGCGCACTCCTGCGGTTCCGTGCCGCTGCTCGTCGACAACACCTTCGCCACGCCCGTACTCCAGCGACCCGTCGAGCACGGCGCACGGTTCGTGCTGCACAGCGCCACCAAGTACCTCGGTGGGCACGGCGATGTGATGGGCGGGGTCGTCGCCTGCGACGAGGAGTTCGCGGCCCGCCTGCGGCAGGTGCGCTTCGCCACCGGCGGGGTGCTGCACCCGATGGCCGGGTATCTGCTGCTCCGCGGTCTCGCTACGCTCCCGGTCCGGGTGCGGGCGGCCTCCGCGAGCGCCGCCGAACTGTCCCGCAGGCTGACGGCCGATCCGCGTATCGCCCGGGTCCACTACCCGAAGCTCGGCGGGGCGATGGTCTCGTTCGAGGTGTACGGGGATCCGCACCGGGTGATTTCGGCCGTACGGCTCATCACGCCCGCGGTCAGTCTCGGCAGTGTGGACACCCTGATCCAGCATCCGGCCTCCATCAGCCACCGCATTGTGGATGAGGGAGACCGGCAGGCGTCCGGCGTCGGGGACCGGCTGCTGCGGATGTCGGTCGGTCTGGAGGATGTCGAGGATCTGTGGGCCGATCTGTGCCAGGCGCTGAGCTCACAGGAGGTCGGTCGTCAGGAAGTCCTCCGGCATGAGCCCCTCCGTCCGGAAGTCCCCCGGCATGAGGCACTCCGTCAGGAAGTCCTCCGCCAGGAGGTCAGCGGCCGGCCTGCTCGTACGGCGGCAGCGAACGAACCGGAGTCGCGTCCAGTCGTGCGGTGATGACCAGCGTGCCCTCCTCGATCTGATAGTCCAGCGGCAGGGACAGCGCACGCATGGCCGCGACCATGCCGGTGTTGGACGCCTGGGTGACGGCGTAGGCGCTCTCGCAGCCTGCTTCGATGGCGAGCGTCACCAGTCGGCCGAGGAGCTCGGATCCGATCCCGCGGCGCTGCCATTCGTCCTCGACGAGGAGGGCGACCTCGGTCTCGTTGCCGTCCCAGAGGAGGTGGCCGAGGGCGACAAGCCGGCCCGAGGCCGTCTGCACGGCCAGGGTGCGGCCGAAGCGAGGGCTCAGCAGATGGTCCAGGTAGCGGTCGGCGTCACGGACCGGGCCGTGGTACCGCAGCCGCAGCGTCTGCTCGGAGCAGCGGTTGTGCATGGCGCGGGCCTCTTCGAGGTCGCTGCGGTCCGCGCGGCGCACGGTGATCTCGTTGCCCTCGGGAAGGGTGAGCACCTGCTCGCTGCGCGGCACACGAGGGCCGAGCCGGGCGTCGAGCTCTACCAGGGCGCGGGCCCGGGCGAACTCGGTCGGGGTGAACGGAAGGTAGGGCCGTTCGATGGTGATGGCACCTCCGGACGGGTCGCGCAACCGCATCAGCGTCTCCTCCAGCACGCCCTCGACGGGCGCGGTCTCACCGGTTGCGCGGCCGGTGAGCGAGACGCCGGGCAGCGAATGGATCGTGCAGCGGCCGAGCAGCTGACGCAGAGCGAGGGGAAGTTCGGCGGCGTCCAGGGCCGTGCGTGTGGCGAGGCCCAGGATGCGCGTCGGGGCGTCCACCAGGTCGTGCGCGTCGGCCCGCTCGATCCAGGTGGAGCCGCCCCCCGCGGTGGAGATCGCCCGGCTCAGCTGCTGGGCCTGGAGCGGGGCGGGGGCGCGCAGCAGGAACTCGTCGACCGTGCCCTCTGCCAGCGGGTGCGTCTGCAGGGTCAGGATGTCGACCCGGTGCCGGGCGAGCGCGATGCACAGCGCGGCCAGACTGCCCGGGATGTCCCGAACGGTGGTACGCATCCGCCACAGCACCGTGTCCTCGGGGGGCAGGGCCGGGCCTGCGGCGGTGGGCGTGGTCACGAGCGCGGTCGCGGCGGCGTCGATGCGGTGCGACACGCTGTCGCTGTCGGAGATGAGGTCGGTGCGGGTCGGCGGCGGGGCGTGGCTGTGGCGACGTGCCCACCAGGTGTGGAACGCGGCTGTCACGGCCAGGGCCACGGCCGAGGCGATCAGGAGATACGGTCCGTCCGGCTGGTGTCCGATCAGGTTGGCGATCGCGTCGGCCACCGCGACCGCGGTGAACAGTGCGGCCAGCTCCGTCGCGTCCCGCCGCCAGTGGTGGGAGCGGCGGGCAGTCTTGGCGGATGTCACATCAGTCATGCCTTCACTGTGACTGAGCGGTGTTGCCTGATCGCGAACGCTCTGTGACTGATGGGTTAAGTGTGGATCTGGTCCCCTATCGTCTGTTTTGGTGGACTGATGTCTTGATCGATTGTGGGTCGCAGCAGTACTGCAGCCTCCTCCGGGCCCGGGCCATGAGCCGGCGGCACGGCAGCTCCCGTCCGGGCCCGGACCCCCGGGCGTCGGGCCCGGACGGGAGCCGTCGCGCCGGACGGGACCTGCCCGGCCCGGGCAGCGCCCATCGGCCCGGACGGGTCCCTGCGGGTTACGCCAGGATGTCCTGGGCGGTCATGTCAGTACCGGACCTTGTTCCCAGGACGCCTTCAGGCGCGCTGCTTGGCGTACCAGCTGCGAGGATCCGCCGCGTGCGGCAGTTTCGGCGAGCCCGGGTATCGGCTCGGTACATGTCGCACCACAGTGCTCCACGCATCCGGCTGCCACGGAGAGCAGGTCGCTCAGCCCGCGAGGTCCCTTCTTGTGCGCCAGCAGCCCCGGCAGAGCGACGGTCAGCACGGAGAGCACTGTCCGGTATGCCCCGGTGGCGGCCGCGGCACGGGCGGAATCCGCGAGACGGCTGGGCTTCACCAAGCTGTGGTCGAGGAGGATCGCAAGCTTCTTGCCGAGCAGCGCCGCGTCCAGCCGGTGCTGGGCCGCGAGTATCAGCAGGGCGTCCACCGCCGACAGCCGGTCCTCCGGATGCCGGGCTCCCAGCCCGTACGCCACGGCCAGATGTATGGCCTCGGAGGCGGGCCCGTCGAGTTCGACGAGTGCGGTGAGCGGCTGGGCCGCGCCCCTCAGTTCGTCAGTCGCACAAGTTGCGATGGACGGCAACAGCCATGCGGCCAGTGTCTCGCCGTCCTCGGGCAGCGTGGCGAGCCAGGACCCAGGGTGGTCGCCCCAGTGGTAGCAGATGCGATGGCGCGGCGTATGCGGATGGCCCAGCCAGTGAAAGGAACGAGGGAACTCCCGCTGGATGACCGGGCGTTCATCGCTGGCCATCAGGACACGCAGGGTCCAGTCGGTCGGCTGCCGCATCTCCCAACCATGGGCCAAGGACTTCTGCTTCTCCAGATCGAACCGGAACACAGGCGCGAGTGGCTCGTCGGCCTGCAGCCAGGCGGCCAGCCGGTCACCCTCCGGGGTGCCGAGCAGGGTGGCCGCCGCCGCGGCCTCGTGCTGACCGTTGCGCCGCACGCGCAGCAGGGCCTGGGCGAAATCCGCGCCGCCGGGCCGGATTCCGAGCTGCTGATACGTACGCAGCCGCTCGACCAGCACAGCAGGGTCGAGTGAGCCGGTGTGCCACGTCGGAAAGGCCAGCAGGAACGGTGCGCTGCCGCTCAGCACGGCATCGGCGGCCTCCCACAGCCGGGCCTTCATCACCCCCTCGAGCGCGGCATGGACGCAGGTCCCGGTGCCGGTCCAGGCGGCGCGTCCGTCATGCACGGCCTGCACCGACACCCGTCCGAGCAGTACGCCCACGACGAGCTCGATACCCGCCTCCGAGCGGAG
The DNA here is from genome assembly GCF_044741025.1 of Streptomyces sp. NPDC088246. Lineage (NCBI taxonomy): Bacteria > Bacillati > Actinomycetota > Actinomycetes > Kitasatosporales > Streptomycetaceae > Streptomyces > Streptomyces sp. NPDC088246. Next base: position 49,524 of record NZ_JBIURV010000027.1, on the reverse strand, counting down.
CCGCCGCTCGACCTCCGGCAACGGTTCGTCGTCGAGCCACCACTGACCCGCCAGCGCATCACGCAGCGCGTCGGCCAGCGCCGACCGATCGGTGTGGGCATGGCGGACCAGCCCGTCCAGCGCCCGCTCGAAGGCGGTGACATCCCGCGATGCGGATCTCGCCAGGACCACCACCTCCTCGACGAGCTCGGGCAGCGTCGCCGGTGCCGGTTCGAGACGTTGCAGGGCCGGAGCGGGTGGCAGCAACTCCTCGTACGGCTCCGCCGCCGACCGGTCGTCCAGCAGGTCGCCGAACACCTCGGCCGCAGCTGTGCGGTGTGCCGGCCCCAACAGCGGGGCGGACAGGGCAAGGTCTTCCCTCACCGGGTCACCGACGCCGGGCAGGTACTGTGCCACGAGTTTGAGCGCCCGCTCCTGGATGGCGATGTCCTCATGCCCGAAGGCCTCCGCGACGACGGGCAGCAGTTCGTCGGCCGTCGACGGATCGCGGCGCAGTGCCTTGCCGATCAGTACGAGCTGGGCCCGGACCAGCTTCTTCTCCGTGCGGAACAGCACCGAACCCGACACATCCGCCAAGGCCCGCACGGGCAGTTCTCCGCGCTCGTCCAGACGGCCGAGCACCTCCTGGGCACGGCCGGCCACGGTGGAGATCCCGTCCGCAGCCATTCCGATCCAGTCGGCGACCCGCCCGGCCTCCTCCCGCTCGGTCGGCGCGAGCCGGCGCAACACGGCCAGGAAGAACCGGAGATCGCCGGGTTTTCCGCCACGCAGCAGCCGGGTCACACAACTGTCGACGAGCACCGAGCGCTCCAGCACGCCCTCGTCCGCGAGGACGGCCAGCGCCTCGGGCCAGTGGCACGGGTTGTCGGGTTCGTCGATCCAGGTCACCTGTGGCGGCAGTTCCGCCACCTCGAAGAGCCGCGGCACCATAACGGTCAGATGCGGATCGGCACGGAGGATGTCGCGCAGTGGTTGCGTCCTCTGCCGCCGCCACGGTGCGGTCGATACAGTCTCGGCCCAGCCCTGCACGAAGCCATCAGCGGTGGGCACCGGGCATTGAGCGATCTTCACCAGCCCGGCGATGAGCTCGTACGCGGTCTCCGCTGTCGCGGCCCGCCCCGCCAGCCGATGCGCGACGTCGCCGAGCCAGGCGGGGTCACGGTCCGCCAGGACTTCGAGAACCAGCGGGTACGGGGACCGTGCCCAGCCCAGCAGATCCCGGCCGCCGATCCAGGTGGCGCAGGCCGCGGCGCCGGTGTGACAGCCTGCCCCGGCCACCAGCAGGGCCTTCCGGATCTTGTCCTGTTCGCGCCAGTTCCAGCTCCGCGCCTCCTTGCGGAGCGCCTTCAACTCCGCCAGCGCCGACCTGCGTTCGGCGCTGTCCAGCCGGGCCAGCAGCGGTGGCACGTCTTGCTTGCGACCTTCCCGTACCGCGGTGAGCAGTTCCTTCATCGCACGCCTCCGGCGACCGGTGCACCGCGACGGACCATCCGGACGGCCAGCGCGTGCTTGCACGGGCCCCGCCGTCCGCGGTAGTCCGCCCACCACTGGCACGTACAGCTCAGCATCCCGCCCTTCTCCCTCACCTGGTAGCGGCGCTCGCCCGAGGCCACGGCCGCCACGTCCCCGTCGAGTACGACGGCGCCCGAGCCGGCCAGCTGCCGGGCCGCCATCAGCCGCGGATTGTGCCGCTCGGCCCGGTCGGCGTCGTACGGCAGCTCGCGGTGGAAGTAGGCCGCGTCGGCGAGGTCGTAGCCGACCCGGCCCGCTGTCCCCAGCCGGGTGAGCGCGGCCCGCACCCGCTCCACCGTCAGACCCGACTGCTCCGCGAGGTCGGCGGGTTCGATCCGTGGCTCCCAGGCCAGGAGCACGGAGACCAGCTCGGCGTCGGCCGCGGCATCGTCGGTGGCCAGCGCATCGAGCACCCCGCCCTCGCCGGAGAACCCGCGCGAGGCGTCGGGCGACAACGTCAGGGTGAGCCGCATGCCCGGCAGCACCACCTCCCAGGCGCTCGCGGCCACCGCCCCGTCGGCCACCGGTCCGTACACCCGCAGCGATGTCGCATGACGCAACACCCGCTGCAGTGCCCCCAGCCGCTCGGGGCCCGGCAGACACACCGCCCCCGCCACCGGCCGTGTCGTCGGCCGCAACGTCTTCCCGGCGGGAACCACCCACTGCGCGCCCCGAGAGGCATTCCCCGATGAACGAGGCAGCGAACGCAGGAACCGCACAGCCTCCGCGGCCGACAGCTCGGCCCGCAGATCGAAACCGGCGGACGCCACCTGCGCCTCGGCGAAGCCGCGCAACCACCGGTCGGGCAGGGGCACCTTCTTCTCCACGACCGGACCGTCCATGGTGGTGACGGCCAACTCGTCCGGGCCCACCCGCATGTGCAGAGGATCGTCGCCCGCTATCCGCGAAAGTGCCTCCCGCAGCGGATTGTTCACATCCACATTCGTCGTACCGTGACCCGTCTGCGCGCCGTCCAGACCGTCCCGCAGGACATCGAGGCGCGCATACACCCCGCAACAGCCGGAGAACGATTCGAAGCGCAACCGGTCGCCGTTCCCCGTCACCACCGGGTCGAGCGACGAGGGCAGGGCGCGCTGGTAGTAGCGCGCGGATGCCACGTCCGCCACGGCCAGCAGGCCGCGGGCAGCGATCCTCGGCGATGTGAGGAAACCGGAGAAGAACCGGGGGTGGGGCTCGGTGCCCCGCGGCGTGCGACCCCCGGCGGTCTCCAGGCCGAGGAGCTGTCCGGCCCGCGAGGACTCCAGAGCGGACGGGCGTGAGTAGGCCAATGCCTGAACGGATCGGGTCATGCAAGAACCGTAGAACCCACCACTGACAGCCGGCCTCCGATTACTTCCCGGGGCCGACTGTCAGCGTGCCGGTTCACTGTCCGACGCGCCCCGGCTGCAACACCTTGCTGAACAGCACGGAACCGCCCTGCGCCCGCAGCCGCACGGTCAACTCGCCGCTGCCGCCGTCGATGTCGACCTCGCCGAAGAACTGCGGAGACTCCATCGGCGACACGTTCGCGCGGTCGGGCGCCCGTACGAAGACCTGGTCGGGACCGAACGTTGCGTCGAGTGCATTGGCAGGGAACTGACCGGAGGCCAGCGGTCCGGACACGAACTCCCAGAACGGTGCGAAGTCCTTGAACGCTGCGCGCTCGGGCTCGTAGTGCTGCGCCGATGTGTAGTGCACATCGGCCGTCAGCCAGACCGTGCCGGTGATCCGCCGGTGCTTGATGTACCGGAGCAGTTCCGCGATCTGGAGTTCACGGCCGAGCGGGGCTCCGGGATCGCCCTGTGCGACCGCTTCGAAGTCCGTCGCACCATCGGTGACCACCAGTCCCAGCGGCATGTCCGCGGCAATCACCTTCCACACCGCGCGGGACCGCGACAGCTCGTGCTTGAGCCAGCTGAGCTGCTCGGCGCCGAGGATGCCGGTGGTGTCGTCGGGCTGCCGGCCGGGGGAGTTGGCGTTGCGGAAGGACCGCATGTCGAGGACGAACACATCGAGCAGTGGACCGTGCCGCACCACGCGGTGCATCCGGCCCTCGCCCGACGAGGCATGCAGAGTGGACACCGGGAAGTACTCGCAAAACGCCCGCATCGAACGATCCGCCAGCACATTGACGTTCTTCTCGGTGTAGCGGGAGTCGTCGAGGATCTGCCCGGGATACCAGTTGTTGCGTACCTCGTGGTCGTCCCACTGAACAATCGAAGGCACCTGCGCGTTGAACGCGCGGAGATTGCGATCGAGCAGGTTGTAGCGGAAGTTCCCGCGGTACTCGGCAAGAGTCTCGGCGACCTTCGCCTTCTCCTCCGTGGTGACATTGCGCCAGACACGCCCGTCAGGCAGGGTCACGCTCGGCTCGATCACCCCGTCCGCGTAGATGTTGTCACCGCTGCAGAGAAAGAAGTCCGGGTCGAGGCGGCGCATTTCTTCGTACACCACGTAGCCGCCGATGTCCGGGTTGATGCCCCAGCCCTGGCCCGCGATGTCGCCGGACCACAGGAAGCGCACCCCGTCCCGGCGCCGGGCGGGCGCGGTCCGGAAGGTTCCGTACACCGGTTCGCCGGTGCGGCGGGGGTCTTCAGGGTCGGCGAGCGTCACCCGGTAGTGCACCTGCTCACCCGGCGGCAGCCCGTACAGCGGTGCCGTTCCGGTGAAGTCCGTGGCGGAACCGATCAGCGGACCGTGCCATGTGCGGGCCCGCCGGAAGGACTCCGTCGCCGATGTCTCCACGACCATCCTGGCCGGACGGTCCGACCGGACCCAGACCAGCGCGGACGACGCGGTGACATCGCCGACCTGCACGCCCCATGCCGCGCGCGGCCTGCCGGACAGTGCGAAGGCGGGGGCCGCAGCGCCCACCACGGGGAGCGTGAGCGCCGCCGACGCGACGAGTGAACCGCGCAGCACACCGCGGCGGTCGAGGGACGGAATACGCGGACGGTACGACATCGAGGCGCCTCCGGGGCAGTGGACAGCGGACGAACGGGTGGCTGGTCGACCGACCCCACCCTTGTGCCCGTCGGCGGCGCGCACACCAACCTCAGATGAACACCCGGCCCCGGCCCTCACCGATGTCCGGTCTCGCGTCCCGCTGAGCCGCCGTCGGCAACCGCACACCCTGCGCGATGTCCTGGGGAGCCAGATGTGCGTAGCCGAGAACCAGGCTCACGGTTCGGTCCGTGGAGGACACGGTGCCGAAGTCGCCCAGTGGCCGCAGGGCCACTCCGGCACCGGTCGCGCGCGCCATGAACACCGGCTCGGGGCCGTACCGTTCAGGCAGTTGGGCAATGATGTGCAGACCGGCGGCGTTCCCGCTCACTTCGGTGCCGGGGAAGTGCTCGGCCGGCGCCGCGGTCAGGGTGTCGCGCCGCTCACGGTAGGTGCGCCGGCAGTCGTCGGCGTGGTCGGCTTCAACCTGGCTGTACTCGGAGCGGAACGATCCGCGGAACCTGCCGTTCCAGGGGTGCTCGTCGGCTGCGCCCCGATCCTCGTATCGCTGCTTGGACGGCCGTCGCCCGATGCGCGCGGTCCTGTAGGAGGCCGCGCTCGTCGCCGCCGGGGCCTTCACCGTTCAGGGGTGGGCCGTACGGATCCGGTGGGAATCCTCTGCTCGGTCGGCGCGCTGGAGGGCGAGGTCGGCTTCGCCGTCCTCGCCGTACCGGTGCTGCTCCCGCTGGGACCGAAAGTGCTGTCCGCCACGGTCTGAGGCATCGCCGCCGCGGAGTCCGTGCTGCTCGTCGGCGGGGCCGTTCTGCCGATGCCCACACCCGGCGAAACCAGGGAGCTGCTCTGGCAGGCAGCCGTGGTCACCGCCGCCGGCTTCGTCTGCTGGTACATGGGCATGCAGCGCATCGGCGCCGAACGCGCCACACTCTTCTCCGGCCTGATCCCGGTCTCCGCCGCGCTCGCCGGCACCGGTTCGTACGGGATCCCGCAGGCCTGCGGCAGCCTTCTGATCGGGCTGGGTGTGGTGCTCGGCTCGGGCATCCTGCCTCGGAGCGGAGCGGCGCGGGATGTCGACTCAGCGGATGGTATCGAGAATGACGCGCGCCACGAGCGCCGGATCAGTGTTCATCGGAACATGTCCACAACCGGGCAGCCGCACCAGCCGGGCACCGGGAACGGACCGGACCGAGGCCGCGGTACGGCAGCTCACGGCGCGTGCGCGGCACCATGCCGAGGAGCGCAAACCGCGCTACGACGTCGACCCGGCCCAGCGCCGTGACCTCACGGAGCGGTTCCTCGCCGCGGCGGCGGGCGGTGACATCGAGGGGCTTCTGGCCCTGCTCGCGCCCGATGTGCGCCTTGCCGGCGACAGCGGCGGAAAGTCCAAGGAGCCGCTGCGGGTCATCGAGAGCGCCGACAAGGTCGGCCGCTTCCTCATCGCCGTGGCTCACGGCCGGACCCAGGACCTCGACATGCGGTTCCTGGGGCTCAATGGTGCGCCGGGCCTGCTGGTGCTCTCGGGCGGAAAGCCCGACTCCGTCTTCCAGGTGGACGTCAGGGACGGGCTCATTCAGTGCGTATATATCGTGCGCAATCCCGACAAGCTTGCCAACCTCGGCGGAGTCTGGCCGGACCTCCCGGCCGCTGGTCGCGCTCCCAACCGCCGCAAGGGCCTCCGGTTCGCCCGGGGATCCCTCTGCTGTCCCTGCCCGAAGCCCCACGGTCTGCCCGGCCGCGGGGCCTTGTGCTGCGGGCGGCTCACGGCACCACGAACGTCCTGTGAACGCTCTGTGGCAGAGGGCCGTTTCGCTGCGTGACCGAAGGAGGATTGGTCTTGACCAAGGGTGTGTCCCGTCCTATGGTCTCAACGTTAAGACAGGAACCTTTAATAAATAACGTCGCGGAAAAGCCGCTGGGCGATTGCGGAGGACAGGGTGGGGACCACGCAGCTGGAAACGGTGCAGGAGCCGAAGTACTGGCACCTCAAGACCGTCCTCAGTGAGGCACTCGACTCGGACTTTGCGGTGGGCGAGATCCTGCCCAACGAGCGCGAGCTCGCCGCCCGGTTCGGAGTAGCCCGAGCCACGCTCCGGCAGGCTCTGGAACAGCTTGAACTCGAAGGCAGGCTGCAGCGCCGCCGCGGCGTCGGGACCACCGTCGCCCCGCCGCGCGTCGGGGTCGCCGTCTCCACGGCACAGCGGGACTGGTCCGACGGCGGTGTCGGCGAGGCATGGCAGCCCGTGGACTGCACGACGGCGGTCGCACCGGCATCTGTGGTGGCCATGCTCGACGTGGACGGTGACGAGCCGGTGCACATCGTCCGCCGGATCCGGGTCACCCACGGTCAGGCGGTCGCGGCGGAACTGCTGTACGTCCCGTCGTCGTCCGTGCCCGAACTCTCCGCGATCGACGCCCCGTCCGGTCCCGCCCGGGCCCGCAGTGTCCTGCGCGAACTGCACCGTCTCGGCCTCGACGGCCAGGACCGTTCGGTGGAGCTCGGTTCGGCGCGCGTGGACGACGCCAAGGAGCTCGACCGGCTTCCCGGCGCCCCTGTTCTCGTCGTCACCACCCGTTATCTCGTAGCGGGCGGCACCGCGGCACTCTCCGTCGCCACCTACCGGGCCGACACCTGCCGGCTCACCTTCGGTGACTCGGGCGACCTGGAGATCAGCCATCACGGTCAGGAGCGCCAGGCCTCCTGAGCACGACCGGCTCCGCCGGTCCGCCATGTCTGTGTACGGCCCGTCGCACTCAGCGGCGGGCCGTCACCGTTCCCTCCACCGCGAACAGCTGCTCCTCGACATGGTCGAGAGCCAGCCGCAGAGCGCCCGTGGCCACCGCCGCCTCACCGAGCAGCGACAGCGTGACCCGCGGCGGCCGGAGGCAGTATCGGGACAGCTCACGGCGGAGCGGATCCAGCACACCGTCCAGCCCCGCGGCCCAGCCGCCGATCACCACAAGCTCGGGGTCCAGCGCCAGCGCCAGCGCCGCGACGTCATGCACCAGGCGCTGAATGAACCGCTCGACCGCCGCCTGCGCCCGGACATCGCCATGCCGTGCCTTCGCGAACACGGCGGCGACCGCAGGCTCGTCCAACGGGTCCAATGGTGTGTCCGTCGTCGACAGGAGCTTCTCCGGTGTCGCCTCGCGGCCGAGGAGATGCAGTGCGCCGATCTCCCCCGCCGCACCTCCGAAACCGCGGTGCAGCCGCCCGCCGATCAGCGAGCCGGCGCCAGGGCTCAGCCCTGCCAGGACGAACACGATGTCGTCGGACTCGGTGGCTGCCCCCTTCCAGTGCTCCGCGACCGCCGCGGCATTGGCATCGTTCTCCACGAGGACGGGGCAGCGGAAGGAGCGCCTGAGCCGCTCACCCAGCGCCAGGCCAGTCCAGTCCGGCAGTGCGGTGCCCAGCCGTACGGTCCCGTCGGCCTCCACGATGCCCGGGCTGCCGACCCCGACCGCACGCAGACTGCTCCGGGCCACGCCCGTCCGTCGCAGGACATCGGCGACCACTGCCCTGACCTTGTCGAGCCGGTCGTCGGCGCAGGCAGTTTCCGACACCTCGCGTGAGCCCGCCCCGATGATCCGGCCGTCCAGCCCCGACAGCAGTGCGGAGATCCGATGCGGGCCGATCTCGATGCCGAGCAGATGCCCGGCCTCGGCGCGGAACCGGAACCGGCGGGCCGGTCGCCCCTGACGTCGGGTCTCACCCCCGTCGGGCAACGACTCCACGACCAGTCCGGCCTCGAAGAGCCCCTCCATGACGCCCTCGACCGTCGGCCGGGACAGACCTGTGATCCGGGTCAGGTCCGTGAGGGTGGGGGAGCCGGCGCCCCGGAGGGCATGCAGCACCACCGCGGAATTGATCCGTCGCAGCAGTGACGGATCCCCACCGGTCAGCCGGCTCACGGTGTGTCCTCCCAGCTCGTGCGCATGTCAGGCGGATGCTACTCGCTGCCCGGGTGCAGGGCGACTGCGGGCCGGAACGGGTATCCAGGGCCGGCGGCCCTCAGCTCGGAGCGACGAACCCGGACTCGTACGCCGCGATCACCGCTTGGGTACGGTCCCTCGCACCCAACTTGGCCAGTACGGAGCTGACATGGGTCTTCACCGTCTCGACACCGACCACGAGCTTGGCGGCGATCTCCGCGTTCGACAGGCCACGGGCCATCAGCCGGAGGACCGCGGCCTCACGCTCGGTCAGCGACGCCCGGTCCATGGCCTCCCGCGCCTTGCTCGTGCCGTACTCGGCGGCCAGTTGCCGGACTGCCGCCGGGAACAGCAACGACTCGCCCTCTGCGACCAGGCGCACCGCATGCACGATCTCGGCGGGCCGGGCACGCTTGAGGAGAAAACCGTCCGCTCCGGCGCGCAGCGCCTCGTACACGTACTCGTCGTTCTCGAATGTGGTGACTACCAGGATCTTCGGTGGTTCCGGCACGGTCCGCAGCACCACCCGCGTCGCCTCGATGCCATCCATCAGCGGCATCCTGACGTCCATGGCCACCACATCGGGGCGCAGCTGATGCAGCAACGGGATCACTGCGGCGCCGTCACCCGCCTCGCCCACCACCTCGATATCGGGCTGAGCCTCAAGAACCGCGCGCAGCCCCGCGCGGACGAGGGGTTCGTCATCGACCAGAAGAACGGTAACCGGCATCAGGCCAGCCTAGGCCGTTCAACGGAAGACTTGCGTGCACCCTCCATTCGCCGTCGTACGGACCTGTCTTGGCCTTTCCGCCCAACAGCGCGGCCCGCTCGCGGATGCCCCGCAGCCCGCTCCCACCGCCCGGCGTACCCATCGAATCAGTGAGCGGATTGGTCACCTCCATCTCCAGCCGGCCGTTCGCGACGCTGATCCGCACCCGGACGGGAACCGCCCCGGAGTGACGGAGCACATTCGTGAGAGACTCCTGAAGGATGCGGTACCCCTCACGAGAGACCGCCCCCGGAACCTGCTCCAGCGGACCGGAAACGTCCGCATCGATCTTCGCCCCCGAACCACGCGCGGAGTCCAGGAGCCGGTCCGCTTCCGCGAGCGTCGGCCGCTGCCCCACCGGTGTTCCCGATTCGCGCAGCACCCGCAGAACCCGCTCCAGATCGTCGAGTGCGTCCCTGCCGGTCTCCTCGATCGCGGCCAATGCCCGCTCGGTGAACTCCGGGTCGTCAGCCGCCCGGGCCGCACCCGCCTGTACGACCGCGACCGTCAACGCGTGCCCGATCGAGTCATGCAGCTCCCGTGCGATGCGATTGCGCTCCAGCAACTGCTCGGTGCGCTCCTCCAGAGCGGTCAACCGCTGCACCGGTGAGGGACTGAGGAGCCGACGGGCGGTCGCAGTGATCAGCTCTCCGCTCGCCGCAACCACGGCAAGCAGTACGAGGATGGGCAGAGGTGCCAGCAGGGCGTACCACCAGCGCGGCTCCAGTCCACGGACCAGCCATTCGCCGCTCGGGCCGTCGCCCGCCGCGGCGAGGACGAGATCAACCGTGGTCGCCGGCAGCCACACTGTTGCGAACCCCACGGCGACGCAGAGCAGCAGTCGTATCTCCAGCCACAACACGGTTCGCCGGCGATCCGCCCAAGTGGCCGCAGTGCTTGTGGAGATCGCCGCATGGGGGCTGTCCCGTTCGGCAGGCGTGAGCAGGAGCTGTGCCTGAACACCCTCGGCCAGCCGCATGGCGGGCAACAACCCCACTGGCACAGCGAAGACCATGGGCACCCACGGAGTGTCCGGGGAGATGAACTCCCACACGCTGTAGACCGCACCCGGGATGAGGAGATGCAGCCACCGGGTGTAGATGACAGGTGCGGCGAGCGGGCGGAGAAGGCGGAACATGCTGCCATCGTGTCAGCCCGCACGGGCCCGGCGTCTCCCCCGAGCGGGGGAGACGATCCCCACCCCCGGGGGAGGCCGGGCTCCGGGTGTGACCGCGACGCTGAGGACATGACCAGCATCGATGTCCATGAGCTCACAAAGGAATACGGCACGACCCGCGCCGTGGACAGCCTCACGTTCAGCGTGCGACCCGGCCGCGTCACCGGCTTTCTCGGCCCCAACGGTGCCGGGAAGTCCACCACCATGCGACTCGTTCTCGGCCTGGACCGGCCCACCGGCGGCACGGCCTCGATCGGCGGGCAGCCCTACGCCACGCTCGACGATCCGCTGCGCCGGGTGGGCACCCTGCTCGATGCCCAGGCCGCCCATGGCTCGCGTACCGCACGGAACCACTTGCTGGCCCTCGCAGTCAGCAACGGCATGGGTGCGCGCAGAGTGGACGAAGTCCTTGAGGAGGCAGGCCTCGGCGCGGTCGGTGGAACGCGCGTCCAGAGGTTCTCACTCGGCATGCGGCAGCGGCTGGGCATAGCGGCCGCCCTGCTCGGTGAACCGGAGGTCGTGATGCTGGACGAACCGTCGAACGGGCTGGATCCGGAAGGCATCATCTGGATCCGCGAGTTGATGAAGCGGCTCGCCCGAGAGGGCCGCACGGTCCTGGTCTCCAGCCATCTGATGAACGAGACATCATCGTTCGCCGACCACCTGGTGGTCCTCGGCAGGGGCCGGCTCCTCGCCGACCTGCCGATGCAGGATTTCCTTGACTCCCGCAGCCGGCCCCGGGTGCGGGTGCGCACGACCGAATCCACTCGGCTGCGTGATGTCCTGATCCGTAAGGGATATGAGCCTGCGCAGGGTGACGACGGTCGTTGGACCGTCGAGGGCGCGAAGGCCGGGGAGATCGGCGCGATAGCCGCCGCCGAAGGCATTCCCGTTCTTGAACTCATCGACGAGCAGGCCACGTTGGAACAGGCCTACCTCGACCTCACCTCCGACGCCATGGAATTCGCGTCTGCGGCGACCTCGTCCACCAACCGTCAGGAGGCCTGACCATGTCGACCGCCGCAGTTCTGCGCTCCGAGTGGATCAAGATCAGATCGGTGCGGTCCGTCATCGGATCCTTGATAGCGGTCCTGCTCGTGACGCTTGCCGTCACAGTGCTCGCATTCGCCACCGTCGGCCAGGCCGAGGCGGACAACGCGGACGCCGAGCCGCTCTTCAACGCCTTCTACGCATTGAACTTCGGCCAGATCGCGGCCATCAGCTTCGGGGCAACCGCGATCTCTTCCGAGTACCTCAACGGCGCCCTGCGGATATCGCTCGCCGCCGTGCCGAGCCGCAATCTCTTCTACGCGGCCAAGATGACTCTCGTCGGTGCACCGGCTCTCGTCGTCGGCCTTGTCGCCAGCTTCAGCGCCTTCCTGGTGGGACAGATGTTCATGGGGAAGTACGCGATCGGCCTGGGGGAGCCGGGTGCCCTGCGGGCGGCCTTCGGCGGAGGGATATATCTGGCCCTGATGGCTCTGTTCGCAGCCGGATTGACGGTACTGCTCCGTAGCGCCGTGGCCGTGCTCAGCCTGCTCATCCCGTTCATCCTCATCGTCTCCTTCGTGGTCGGAGATGTCGCAGGTGGTGCGGCACAGTATCTGCCCGACCGGGCAGGACAGTTGGTGCTCCACCAGAACCCCGGAGGCAGTTTCGGACCGTGGAGCGGACTCGCTGTGGCAGCGACGTGGGCAGCGGCCGCACTGCTGGCAGGCTGGTGCGCGATCCGGCGAAGGGACGCATAGCCCGCTGCTACGTTCTCAAAGATGGAGCAAGACGGCTGAAAGCCCCTCAAAGCTCATGACGCGGAGCGGCTTGTCAGTGCTGGGCGGTTTACTAGCGGCATGACCACCGCACATCACCTCCGCCTCATCGACGGGATGCGCACCCGGGACTTCCCCGCGGAGCGCATCCGGTCAGGCTCGGGAGTCAGCGGGCCCGGCTATCACACAGCGTCCTTGCACGCGGACATCGATCACTGGGACGACGACGAGGTAGGGCGACTGGAGCACCGGGCCCAGTGCCTCGCAGAGCATGACGCGCTGCTGACGCTGCTCGCCGGCCGCTGGGGCGAGCCGCAGACGATCAGTCTGTGGACTGCACAGGAGCGGATGATGGCCGGTGAGGAGATTCCGGAGGCGTGGGCCGAGACGGTTGGGGGCTGCGAGTACCTCCAGCTCTGGTGGATCGAGGACCGATGGGTTGCCATGGGGCTCTACCTGGAGGAGGAAGGTCCCGGTTGCGAGCTGAGCGTTGTGGTGACGGAGATAGATCCGCCGTGACAAGAGCAGGCTGCTGCCCTCTGAGGCGGAACGCGGCAGCCGTCCGCTGAGTCGGCCCGGGTATCCGCCTCCCGCGGACGGGTCCTGTCACCAACCCTCCGCGACGGGCAACCCTCTGCGACGGCCCCGCCGCCGCTCACCGTGATGGGCCAGGCACCAGACCTCTGTTACGGGCACAACCACAACCGGACGGCCATCGGCGTCAAGCGCCGTGCAGGCGCCGGAGCGTCAGGCTCCTTCGCTGGTGATGACGCCGTCGCACTCGACAGAGGTGCGGAGGCGTCCGTACTCCTCCGCCATCGTCTGAGCGGTCCAGTGGGCGTTCAGGCCGCTGGGGTTGGGCAGGGCCCAGACGCGGGCGCCGCCGACCGTGTGGTCCTGCGGACCGATCCGGGCGGTTCGTTTGCCGAAGGCGGTGCGGTACGCAGTGATCCCCACGACTGCCAGCCACCGCGGTCGCAGCTGCTCGACCTTGGCTGCCAGGATCTGTCCGCCCTCGCGGAACTCCGCGGTGGACAGCTCGTCCGCCCGTGCGGTGGCCCGGGCGACCACATTGGTGATGCCCAGGCCATATCGCAGCAGTTCGGTCTGCTCTGCAGGCTTCAGCTGCCGAGGGGTGAAGCCGGACCGGTGGAGTACCGGCCAGAAGCGGTTGCCGGGGTGGGCGAAGTGGTGGCCCGTTGCCCCTGTCATCAGGCTCGGGTTAATCCCGCAGAACAGCACACGCAGGCCGCCCGCGACCACATCGGGAACGGTGCTGTCGCAGGCGGCCTGGAGCTCTTCGGGTGTCATCCGGCTGTGGCGGCGGCCGTCAGAGGATGGAGCCCGGTGTGTATGCGGCGGCCTCGGGGTGCTGCTTGGTGATCTCCTCGATGCGGGAGATCAGCGCGGTGACCTGATCGCCCGCCGCTCCCGTGAAGGAGAGCTTGTCGGCCATCAGTGCGTCCAGCTGTGCGCGGTCCAGCGGGATGCGCTCGTCGGCGGCCAGCTTGTCGAGCAGCTCGTTGCGCTCGGCGCCCTGCTCGCGCATGGCCAGGGCCGAGGCGACCGCGTTCTCCTTGATCGCCTCGTGGGCGACCTCACGCCCGACACCGGCGCGCACCGCACCCATCAGGACCTTGGTCGTGGCGAGGAATGGGAGGTAGCGGTCCAGCTCGCGGGCGACGACGGCCGGGAACGCCCCGAACTCGTCGAGCACTGTCAGGAAGGTCTCCAGGAGACCGTCGAACGCGAAGAACGCGTCGGGGAGCGCCACGCGGCGGACCACGGAGCAGGACACATCGCCCTCGTTCCACTGGTCGCCGGCCAGCTCGCCGGTCATCGACGCGTAGCCGCGCAGGATGACCATCAGGCCGTTGACGCGCTCGCAGGAGCGGGTGTTCATTTTGTGCGGCATCGCGGAGGAGCCGACCTGCCCCGGCTTGAAGCCCTCGGTCACCAGCTCGTGCCCGGCCATCAGACGGATCGTCTTCGCGACGGACGAGGGCGCCGCGGCCAGCTGCACCAGTGCCGTCACCACGTCGTAGTCGAGCGAGCGCGGGTAGACCTGACCGACCGATGTGAAGGCCTGAGCGAAACCGAGGTGCCCGGCGATGCGCTGCTCCAGCCCGGCGAGCTTTCCGGCGTCGCCGCCCAGCAGGTCGAGCATGTCCTGGGCCGTGCCCACGGGGCCCTTGATGCCCCGTAGCGGGTAGCGGCCCAGCAGGTCCTCAAGCCGCCCGTAGGCCACCAGCAGCTCGTCCGCCGCAGTCGCGAAGCGCTTGCCGAGCGTGGTCGCTTGCGCGGCGACATTGTGCGAGCGGCCGGCCATGACCAGCTCGCGGTACTCGCCCGCCAGCTTGCCGAGCCGGGCCAGGACCGCCACCGTGCGGTCGCGCACCAGCTCCAGGGAGAGCCGGATCTGAAGCTGTTCCACGTTCTCGGTGAGGTCACGGGAGGTCATGCCCTTGTGGACCTGCTCATGGCCGGCGAGGGCGTTGAACTCCTCGATGCGGGCCTTGACGTCGTGACGGGTGACCTTCTCGCGCTCGGCGATCGAGGCCAGGTCGACCTGGTCGACGACACGTTCGTAATCGGTGAGGGCGGCGTCCGGCACCTCGATCCCGAGGTCCTTCTGAGCGCGCAGCACCGCCAGCCACAGCTGGCGTTCCAGCTTCACCTTCTGCTCGGGGGACCAGAGGACGGCCAGCTCCGTGGAGGCGTAGCGGCCGGCCAGGACATTGGGGATGCGAGGCTTCGCAGACACAGCAGTCACGTGTCCAGAGCTTACCTGCCGTCCTCAGTGGTTCGTGAGCGTCCACAAAGTCCATAAGATCCAGGTCAGAGGCTCCTGGACCACCGTCTCACACACAGCGTGTGAGACACGCGTGAGACGAAACGGCCCCGGGCCGGTGATTCCAGCACCGCCAGGGCCTCGAGACGAAACCCTTCTGATCAAGGGAGTCGAAGTGCCGGGTCCGGCAGAACGCGTGAGACGACGAAGCCCCGCCGGGAAATCCGGTGGAGCTTCGTGGCGCACCGGGCTACGACGGCGTGCAGCGTCCGGCGCGGGCACCGTTGTACCCCGGTTCTCCGCTTTCGAGCGCGCGGAGTAACGATGTGGTGACGACACGTGTCGTGCGGTCGATGCGTAGCACGCGGCACGGGAACTCCCCGCGACGAACCAGGTCGTAGCCCTTCGCCCGCGAGAACCCCAACGCCCTGGAAGTGTCCTCTCACGCTCCCGGATCCGCCCCAGGTGGCGCGGATGCGCGAAGGGCTGTATTGGGTGCCTGCACCTCGTCGACCTGACCTACGGCACCGTCCGCTGGACGGGCCCGCTCAGCACCATCGACAGCGAGAAGCGCTGGGCCGATGCCCGGTGCCTCCTCCACGACGACACGCTGCCCACCCCGGACCGCGTCGCCGGATTGCTGCTGATCCTCTACGCACAGAAGATCGCCACCATCAGCCACCTCACCGTCAACGACGTCCACATCAACGACGACACCGTCGCGATCACGTTCGGCACCTTGCCGATCGTCCTTCCCGCGCCGCTGGCCAGTCTGGTCCGTGAGCTCGTCGTGACCCGCCGCGGCAAAGCCAAGATCGACAAACCTGACGACGTCCCCTGGCTCTTCCCCGGCGGCTGTCCCGGACGCCCCTCGGTGATGGCCGGATCCGTCAGCGTCTCCACAAGATCGGGATTCAGCCCCGACAGGACCGCTCCACCGCCCTCTTCACCCTCGCCGCCGAACTCCCCGCAGCCATCCTCGCCCGGATGCTCGGCGTCCATATCCAGGTCGCCGTCCAATGACAGAAGGTATCCGCCGGAGACTGGGCCGCCTATGCAGCCGACGTCAGCCGTCGCAACGGCGTCACGGAATCGGAATAGCATCTGCGGTTATCTATGACGGGACCTCTGCTTGTCAGACCTAGGTGTTGCGGGACAGCACGTTGTTGATGGCGGCGGCATGCCGTGGCGTGCTTCCGCGGAACCAGGCGATGACCGGTGGTTTCGGGCCCGGTCGAGGGGATACCTAGCGAGCAGCCGGTGTGCGGTTGGGCGCCCATAGCTGGTCGGCGTCGCCGACGGCGAGTCGGCTTTGGTAGACGTCGACCTTGTGGGCGATGAGTTTCAGGTTCTCCTGGAGTTCGGCAATTTTGGCGAGCACCTGGTCATGATGCGACTCAAGCAAGTCCAATCGCTCGTCTTCGTTGCCGTGCCCCGCCGCGACGAGTTCGGCGTAGCGGCGGATGCCCTTGATGGGCATGCCGGTCGCCCGGAGCCTGATGCAGATGGTGATCCACTCCAGGTCGAGGCGGTAGCGGCGCCGGCCGCCGTGGGTGCGGTCGACGGGGGTGACGACCAGGCCCGCACGTTCGTAGTAGCGCAGGGTGTGCGTGCTCACTCCGGTACGGCGAGCAGCCTCGGCGATGCTCAGCCCCATTTCGGGCACGGGCTCGGGAAGTTGTTGGTCGACTTCGACCACGCTCTAAAATCTAGCGTCCCGGACATGCCCGAATCCATGCCTGTACTCAGTCCTCGCCGTCGGCTCGTGGTGCTCGCGATCTGCTGCGCCAGCGTGATTGTCGTGGTGATGGACATCTCTATCGTCAACGTCGCACTGCCGTCGATTCGTCGCGACCTGCGGGCCTCGGTGTCCGGCCTGCAATGGACGGTCGACGCGTACACCCTGGTGCTGGCCAGCTTCTCGGTGCTGGCCGGGTCCACCGCTGACCGGGTCGGCCGTCGGCGCATCCTCCAGGTCGGCCTCGCTGCCTTCGGGCTCGGCTCGCTGCTGTGCGGCCTGGCGCCGAGCATCGGTTGGCTGATCGCGGCGCGTGCTCGGCCTGCTCAAACTCGACGTCCTCGGGGTACGGATGCAGTCCGCGATGGCATGCGCCGTCACCGAGATCCGCCGCATGACCGGGCGCCAGATCGATCTCGACAACCCTGACCACGTCGACCTCAACGACCGGTTCGCCTTCGAGCTCATTCAGAGCTCGGACACCGTCGGCATGTTCCGACTGGAGTCGCCCGGGCAGCAACTCCTGGCCGGCCGGCTCCAGCCCCGCTTCTCCAGGCTTCGGCATGTCTCATGAGAAAGGTATGGCCTCGGAGTGGGTCGCCTGAGTCAGGCACTCAGAGTTCGCTCATCGAGTGCAGCTGCGCGAATTCGTCAGCAACCATGCCCATCACGACGAGATCATGGTGCCGCCCGGCGAAGAACACATGATCTCGGAGGCGACCTTCCTCGACGAAACCGAGTCGACGATGAAGTGCCAGCGACGCCTCATTGTGTGCGAAGATCCGCGCTTCGCACTTGTGATATCGCCGCTCGGCGAACATGAAGCGCAACAGCATCACCACGGATTCTGCCGCGTATCCCTTGCGCCGATGTTCAGCGCCCATCGTGACGCCGTACTCGAACCACCCCGCACGGGGATCGGCCTGGTGCGAGCCGACAGCACCGACCACTTCCCCCGTTTCGATGGCTTCGATTGCCAACCCGAAGCAGTCGCCCTCGGATTTGGCCGTGGACTGCTCCTTCGCCCAGATGCGGAAGTTCTCGGCGGAACGGGGTGGGTGCAGCAGGTCTCCCAACCGCTCCTCGTGCATGGCGAAGCGCATGAACGAGGTCCAGTCGTCGGGCTCGATTCCGCGCAGTCGTATCCGTTGACCAGTCCAGAAAGATGCCATCGCCCATTCGATCACGTCGAAGTGTGCGATGGATAGATCTTTCGTCATCCTGGAACAGCCCGTGACCTGGCACTTCGAGGTCGCCAACACTCACCCGTGAACTGGCCTGGCGTGAGAACGCAGCCGTCACTCACGGGTGGCCCGGCTGAGAGGAAGTGGGACAACAGCGGCTGAGCGGTTCGCCGCGTGTTCGCGGAGTGCGGCGCTCTCGGCGAGGAGGGCCATGATGACGCTTGTGGCAGCGTCGACCTGGTCTTGAAGCTGATGGCACTCGCCGCGGCTTTTGCGGTGATTGCGGCGAAGCTCGGCGAGTTCAGCGTCGCGCTGTTGTTCCTGGAGACCGGCGAGGCTGGTTCCGACTCGGTTGTCGCACTCGGCGAGGAGTTCGGTGGCCCGGTTCATTGTCGCCCTGCTGGCCTGGGTCTCGCGGCAGAGATTGTTCTTGGTCAGCTTCCCGTCGGTGTGCTGGGGGTTGCTCGTGAGGAGTCGTTCCATCGCGTCGCGGAGGGCCTGCTCGGTCTTGGGCGAGACGGTCACTGCTCAGCCTTTCTGATCACGAGGGACGCTGTTGGCGCATCGGGACGGTTGGCAGCGGTCCAGAAGGGGCCCGTGGTGTCCGTCGGAGGCCATCGCCGAAGTCACCAGCCTGCTTTCACCCGGCGATACCTGCCGCTGAGATCCTGCAGACGTTCACTGCCTGGCTTGGTTCACTTCCAGCAGCAGCGTTTGCCGACGCGTTTTGACAGCAGTTGTTGATCAGAGGGGCGGCGGATGTTCGCGAGAAAATGACGTCAGTGGCCGCAGCGCGCATGTCGGCCGAATGCGTCGTCAGGCCGGTGGGTGGTCACCGGTTGCCCCGTCGATGAGTTCTCGCAGGATGTCCATGTGGCCGGCGTGTCGCACGGTGTCCTCGATCACGTGGATGAGAGCCCAGCGCATGGAGACGGTGTTTCCGTTCCAGGATGTGCCAAGGGTTGAGAGGCTGAGCTCGCTGATTGTCTTGTCAGCAGCGGTGCAGGCTCGGTCGTAGAACTCCACCATTTTTTCGGTGGATTCGTGTGCGGCTATCGCCGGTCGGGGTGACTCCTTGGGTGTAGTCGGCGGCGGCCTGTGCGGGCGTGGCCTATGGGCGTCAGGAGGACGGTCAGGGCGGTGGCCAGGGGCCGATTGCGCAGTGGATGTCTGGTCATGGGCGACGACTCCTGGCGGTCAGCGGCCGAAGTCGAACCAGTCGATGTTCACGAAGCCGGCGGGCTGACCGCTGGCGAAGGTGAGGTAGACGTCGTGCTTGTCGGTGACGGCGCCGATGTTGCTCGGCCAGTTCCACCAGTTGCCGCCGTGGTGGGCCCCGAGCATCCAGAAGGCAGGCCAGTAGCCCTTGGCGGCTGCGCCCGTCACGTTCGGCATCTGCAGCCGGGCCTCGACGCGTAGCTTGACGCCGGCGGGCGGCTGGAAGTCGGACCGGATGGTTTCGACGCGGACCTCCGGCCGACCGGTCGCCCACGTGGCCCGCGGCCTCGGCATCCACAAGGAAGCAATGCGAGGCCGGGTCCGTCAGGCCGAGGCCGACCAGGGCAGCCGGCCCGACCTGCCGACCATCGCCGAGCGGACCGAACTCACACAACTCCGCAAAGAAATAGCCGCGGTCCCGTCCGTGCGGTCGCCGGAGTCGTCGATCACGAACACTCCGCCCGCTGGACGTGACTGGTCATCACCGCCCATACCCAACTCCGCCTCGGTCGGCCCCTCGCACAGAACCCTGCGGCCGCACCCGGTACTCCGGTCGGCCTGGTGTTCTCTCACAAGCCGTCCGGCCCCCCACATACTCAGGCGGTTGATGCCGCACTCCACCGCGTGCCGCTTGAGACCCGGTCCCAGGGGCCATGGCCCTCCAGCACATCACGCCAGGGATATCTCGTCCGCGTTCGCCACCGGTTCCCACCGAGCAGTTGCCGACGAGGCCACTTCCCGGGCCCACCAGCCGGGCTTGCCGCCTGCCGGCCAGAGCAGCTCCAGCCGGCAAACCGCGCCTTGCGTTCTGGTGGACGGCCCATCGGCCAACGGACATATGGTCCGCAGTCGTCGACTGCTGCCGGAGGGTGCACTGTGGAAGGTGTGGACCCCGGACAACGCCTTACCGATCTGAAACAGCCATGGCAACGGCGGCACGCACTCCTCGCGATACCGGTCGTGCTCGTCGTGGTGATCACACTAGTGGACCTGCTGGCCCCCCAGGACATCCACCTCGGACCGATCCTCGTCATCGCGCCCGCGATCACCGCGTCTTTCGCCGGCACCGGGCTGACCGGACTGACCGGGCTCCTGGCCGTCGCCGCCGAGGTATACATCGGCGTGCAGGAAGGCACGCTGGACTCCCGGAACGTAGCGGTCCAGGTCGCTGCACTCGCCCT
The DNA here is from genome assembly GCF_044741025.1 of Streptomyces sp. NPDC088246. Classification (NCBI taxonomy): domain Bacteria; kingdom Bacillati; phylum Actinomycetota; class Actinomycetes; order Kitasatosporales; family Streptomycetaceae; genus Streptomyces; species Streptomyces sp. NPDC088246. The sequence continues at coordinate 29,297 of NZ_JBIURV010000027.1, read as the reverse complement.
GCTCACATGCCTGATCATGTTCTTCTGCTCCGTGCGCGAGCGGAAAGGCAGAGAGCTGGAGAAGGCGCGGTCGGTATCCGAGGCCGCCCAGCAGGTGCTGCTGTGGCCGCTCCCTGACCGGATCGGTCCGTTGCGTACAGCGTGCCTATACCTGGCCGCTGAGGAGGAGGCCCAGATCGGAGGCGACCTGTACGCAGCGATCCACGCCGACGGCCGGGCGCGCGTGATGATCGGCGACGTGCGAGGCAAGGGCCTGGGAGCCCTCGGCGAGGCCGCCCTGCTGCTCGGCGCCTTCCGCGAGGCCGTCCACCAGCACACCACCCTGCCGGCCCTGGCAGCCGCCCTGAACCGCAGCGTCTGCCGCTACCAGGCCGACTTCACTCCCAAGGACGAAGCCGGAGAAAGCTTTGTCACCACCCTGCTACTGGAGATACCCGACCAGGAACGCATCACCCGAATGACCAGCTGCGGGCACCCCGCACCCCTGCTGCTCAGACCGGACCATGCCGTCACCGTCCCGGACCTGCACCCCGCGCCCCCGCTCGGAGTCTGCGCGGGAGAGGCGACGCCCGGCGACTACACCGTCGACGAGGTGCCCTTCGAACCCGGCGACACGCTTCTCCTCTACACCGACGGCGTAATCGAGGCCCGCGACCGGCACGGTGGCTTCTACCCCTTCGCCCGACGCGCCGCCCAGTGGACCGGCAGCCCTCCCGAGGTCCTGCTTCACCACATCCGGCGCGACCTCCTGGCCCACGTCGGTGGCCACCTCGACGACGACGCCGCCCTCATCGCCCTCTGTCGCACATCCGCCCACCCACCCCGGCCACCACGTACAAGTCGTCCGGTGGGCGGGCCCCGGCGAAACAGCGAGTGATCTCGCCTCCGCCGACGCGCTGTGTTCACTGCACTGTGAGGTCGGGGACGAGGCCGGGGGGTGGTTGGCCCTTGAGCGGGGTGTGTCCGCGGTGGTGATCGTAGGTATGTAGCAGGCTCCGTTGTCGGCGCGTACTCGTTCGACGGTGATCCCGCACGGGGTGAAGAAGGTCTGGGCCCGCTGCCGGAAGTCGGTGGCGGATTCCTTCTTCTCATCGGCCAGGGTCTCGCTGTGGGCGAGGCGGGAGTGGTCGTCGACGGCGGTGTGATGGAGCAGCAGCCGGCCCCGGAGCGGGTCTTGCAGCCCGCCCGGCGGCCAAGCGTTCTGTGGCCGCCGCGGGGATATTGCCGAGCTTCTTGATGTCCACGTGCACCGGTTCGCCTGGCCGGTCGCTTTTGTTTCGGCGTATGAGACGGCCGGTTGCCCGGTCGAGGTGGGGCAGACGGGCCAGGCCGAAGCGGGTCAGCACGCGGTACACGGTCGAGGGGGACCAGGCCCAGCAGGTGGGCGAGCCGGCCGGGCCCAACGTCGCAGGAGCCGGACCTCGATGATCCGCCGTTCGGTCCGCGTCGGGGTCCGGCGCGGGTTGGTGTGCGGGCTGCTTGAACAGTGTCGACCGGATGACGGTAACCCGAACAGCGATGGCGGGGGCAGGTCGATCCGAAGGCGGATGCTCCGAAGGACAACAGGTGCACTGCGTCCGGCCGCCGGCCGGGTGTCCGTGCGGCGAGTCGCTTGGCTCTGTCCGGCCCGTGCGGTGATCATCCGCTGGAGAGGCACACGGTGAGGAGGTCGCGGGTGAGCGGAAGCCGTCGTCGTCCACGACGCGTGTCCCGCGCGCTGTCGGCCGCTGTGGGCATCTGTGCCGTGCTGGTCTCCGGCTGTTCCCCCGAGCCGGTTCTGTCCCCCGACCCCGGCACGGTGGCCGCTTCGCAGAAGGAGCCTTCTCGGTGCCTTCGAACCCTGGTGGGTGTGGCGCACCCCGACGACGACCTGTTCTTCCTGAATCCCGAGATCATGCGGACCATCCGGGCGGGGTGCCCGGTGGACACCGTCTATTTGACCGCGGGCGACGATGACATCAGGAACCGTGTGAAGGCGCTGGAGTACGTGGATCGCAGGGAGTACGGGGTGCGGGCGGCCTATGCCGAGATGGCGGAGGCGGCCAATCGCTGGGACCAGTCCGACGTGCAGTCGGGCGGCTTCCGGGTCCGGTCGTTTCAGCTCGCCGACCGAGCCCGAAGCGCCGACGTACGGCTGACCTTCCTGGATCTCCACGACGGCCTTCCCCAGGGGCAGGAGGCGAACAGCGTGCTCAGGCTCTACGACGCAAACAGATCGAGCGTCTACGGGTTCCTGGGCGGCGTGAGCTTCAGCGAGGAACGACTGCTCACAACACTTTCCGGATTGGTCAGGCGCAGCCGGGCGGAACGCATCCTCACCATGGACTACGACAATGCGTCCTTCGCCTTCGGGCTCGGCGGCGGCGTCGACCACAGCGACCACGGCATCACGGCCCGGTACTTCCGGAGGGTGAGCTACGCCCTCGGAGTTCCCGTCACGTCGTACCTCGGGTACAGGATGTCGGCGAAGCCGGCGAATCTCACCCCCGGACAGGCCACCGAGAAGGGTGAGGTGGCTCGCTGGTACATCGCCAGCCGGAAGTGCCGTGTCACTGGCTGGTGCACGAATGTCCAGCCCTACCGCGGGCCTTTGCAAAGAGATTGGGACCTGTGGACTCACCGGCAGTACGAAGAGGTTCACCGGGCTCCACGAGCCGGTGAGATCCTCGGTGACATCGGCCGCACCACGTTCTTCACCGGCGCGGATCCGGCACAGTGCCTCGACGCGGCCGACGGTCCGAGCGGAGCCCGGGCGGTTCGCATCCACGCATGCGACGGGTCATCCGTGCAGCAATGGGAGATGAGGCGCGACGCCACCATCAGGCTCCGGCACGAGCCGGTCCTCTGCCTGACGGCCATCGGCCCGGGGGTCGGGCTCGAACCGTGCCGCAAGGACAGTGGGAGTCAGAAGTGGGCACGTGCGCCGTGGAAGAGCACAACATGGAAGCGCACAGCATGGCGGATCGAGGGGGACGGCAACCGCTGTCTGTACCAGGACGACCGCGAACTCCCTGCCCGATGGGATGACCGGAGCCGGCAGAGCCCCCGGCTGACACTCTCCGTCTGCGGCACGCCGGCGCGGCCCGAACAGTACTGGCAGTGGGGCGACTGACCTCGCCGTTTCGGTCGGGATGAGGCGGCTTCACTGATCACCGACTGTGGGGAGGCGATTTTGGTGCCTGGGCATGGCCGGGCCCCGGCGCGGTGGTCGGGTTCTCCGGATTCTTCGGGTCGTGGGTGGAAAGGGGACGGCGGGTCGGTCAACTGGTCGGGGCAGTGCGGCGAGGCGGTGGAAGGCCGTGGCCAGTTCGTTTCTCCAGGGCCAGATCGTCGAGATCCGTAGGCGGAGGAGGCGTCCGCCGCGGGTGAGGCGGGCAGCGACGTGCAGCAGCCGGTAGCGGAGTTTCCTGGGTTCGGCAGCGGCGAGTTCGCCGTCCAGCAGGAGGACGCGGGTCCAGGCGAGCAGTTCGATCGCCGCGAGGCTGAGTTCGAGCCAGGTGGCGTTGATGTCGAAGTGGCGGGAGGGGAAGCGGCCGAAGCCTGTGCTCTTGCCGCACCGGATGTGGTCTTCGACGGTGGCGTGTCCGCGATGGCGGACCTCCACGTAGTCGCCGTGGGACAGGCACGCCCGGATGTGATGGTCGGCCCTGCCTCACCACATGCCTTACTGGCTGAGGATCTGTGAGTTGGGTGCGAAACGATTCCTGTCTTCCGGGCCGATGATGTCGTCGAGGTCGGTGAAGTAGAACGACGTCGTCATGCCAGCCACCACATCGAGGAGGAACTGGCTGCACGAGACCGAATGTGCCTCCCGGAGCGGGCCGCGCCCCTCATTGAGGATGACGGTCCATTCCTCCGGTTCGACATCAGGCCGGACCAGCCAGTACAGGAAGTGTCCCGCACCTTCCGCGTACCCCCAGGGCACCAGCCTGGCGTTGCCCTCATGAAGTTCCGACGGCTTGTCCTCGCCCGCCTCCCATAGTTCGGCGAGGATCTCCTCGCGTTCCGCGGTCTGGGCGACCAGGTCGTACATCGCATCCGGGCAGCCCGGTTCGAGCAGCCAGAGAATCCCTGCGAAGAGCCCGCCGCCGTATATCTCGACGAGCCGCTTGTAGTCGGCCGGCAGGGCGGTGCCCAACGCCTCCTCCACAGCGGACCACTTCACGGTTCGGCCACCGCCGGGCGGCGGACAGAGGCGCACCAGAGGTTCGGTATGGCGCAGGCTCCGGGCCGTCCGTATATCGCTCGGCAGGGCGCTGAACCGTGGCGGGGTCCTGGTGGCGTCAAGTACCACCGCACGCATCCGGTCGCCGACCGCGGCGCGGGGGGTGTCCGACCACCATGAGGGGTGTTTGGTCCGGTCGATGAAACCGTCGTGCCCGTCTGCGTGGACGGCGGTCCCTACCGGAGCCACGGCCGTGACGACCACGTTGAACTCCTGATGATCGGCCAGCATGACGTCCACCCTGCACCATGCCGGCAGGCAGGCAGGAACACAGCGGGTAGCTGGGTCGGTGCCTCACGCCACCCCCGCGCGCCCAGGATCGCTGAGACAGAAGGCCGAACGACTCGGTTCGCTGAGAAGACGACTCGATTCAGTGAGACGGGACACGAGCATCTACTCTTGATCCAGGAAACCGGTGTTGCGACGACCGATTGAGTCCGGGCAGTACACGAGCGGGGCGTTCGCCGGCGCCTGCCGCCGGGCGGGCGTGATCCAGAGCATGAGCGCCGTCGGCAGCTCGGCGCACAACGCGCTTTCCGAGTCCTTCAACGCGACCTGCTGGCGGGAAACGCTCCAGGCCCGCGGTGCCTGGGCCGACGAGCGCGAAGCCCGCCTCGATCTCTTCCGCTGGCTGCACCGCTACAACACCCGACGCCGCCACTCCAGCCTCGGACAACGCAGCCCCATCGCCTACGGGACAGCACGCGACACACCATCAACTACCCTCCAGCCGCATAGCCCGTGCCCAAGATTCCGGGTCAAGCCCCGTCCACTCCTGGACCGGGTTCCTCGACTCCTTCGGCCACGTCTCCGAGCCCCCCGCGTGCCCCGGACGCCCCGAGTGATGGCGAAGAGGAGTAGGGCGGCCTTGGGGCCAATGGGTACAGCGGTGGACTGTCCCACCGTGGGAGGGTCCACCATGATGGCGTGCACGACGAACTTCTCACCATCGGGCGCTTCGCCCGCCTGTGCCGGCTCAGCGTCAAGCAGCTACGGCACTACGACGAGATGGGGCTATTGGCTCCGGCTCGCGTGGACGCCGGCTCCGGCTACCGCTATTACGCACCTGAACAGGCACGTGATGCCCTGACCATCGCCCTGCTCCGCGAGATGGATCTACCCCTGGCTGTGATCGCCCAGGCGCTGGCTGCCGAGCCTGAGCACAGGGCGCAGATCCTGCGCGCTGAGCGGGACCGGCTGGCCGAGCGGATCAGCAGGGACCAGGCACGGTTTCAGATGCTGGAGCGGCTGGCGGAAGGTGGCCTGCCCGGCTATGAGGTGACGATGAGCAGGGAGCCGGAGCGACGGCTGGCAGTGGTGCGAGCGGTCTGCACCCCTGCGGAGATCGGGGAGAGGGTCGAGGAATGCATAGGCCGGCTGCTGTCCGTGCTCGGCAAGGCGGGAATCGCATGGGAGCCACCGCTGTGGGGCTTGTACCCGCTGGACCTGGGAGAGCGGATGGCGATCGCCGTCGGAGCGCAGACGCCGCAGGGGCAGGGGGCACCCGGCCTGGAGCTCGAGGCGCTGTCCGGCGGACTCGTTGCCGAGACCGTGCACATCGGGCCCTACGCCCAGCTGCCCCTGGCCTACAACGCACTTTTCGCCGCCGTCCACGAGCGCGGACTGCGCCCGCAAGCACCCGTACGTGAGGCCTATCTCGTCGGACCGGCAGAGGCACCGCAAGAGGAACTGATGACCCGGCTGATCATCCCCGTCCAGGAGAGCATGGCATGACCACGATAAAAGACATCGATGCCCGCGGTACGCAGCACTGCGAGACGACAACTCTGGGGGTGCTGCTGCGGCACCAAGGACTCGATCTGTCCGAGCCCATGCTCTTCGGCCTCGGCTCCGGCCTGTCGTTCATCTACTGGGACAGCAAGAACATGGGCTTCCCCTTCCTCGGCGGACGGGTAAAACCTTTCGACCTCACCAGAAACCTGGCCACCAGACTCAAGCTGGAGCTCCTGGTCCAGGAGACCGCCTCGCCCCGCAGGGCATGGGAGAGCGTGGCGGCTCCCATCGACGCAGGCCACCCCGTCGGACTGCAGCTCGACAGCTACTACCTGGACTACTTCGGGTCGAAGGCGCACTTCGGCGGTCATGTCGTCGCCATGTACGGCTACGACGACCATGACGCCTACCTGGTGGACACCGACCAGCAAGGCGGAGAGGTGTCCACCAGCCTGACCAGCCTCGCCCAGGCCAGGGCCGCGCGCGGCCCGATGACCGCCAAACACCGGTCCTTCACCCTCACCGCTCCGAGGGACCTGCCCTCCCCGCAGGGCCAGATCATTCCCGCCATCACCGCCTGCGCCGACGCCTTCCTCGACCCGCCCATCGCCAACCTCGGCCACCGAGGCATTGAGAAAGCCGGAAAGCTGGTACACACATGGCTCCAGCGCACCGACAACCCGGAGCGGGACCTGCCGCAGGCTGCCCTCCTGATGGAGAAGGCCGGCACCGGCGGCGCCCTGTTCCGCAACCTCTACCGCGACTTCCTCGCCGAATGCACCCAACTGATCGACAGCAGCCACCTGCGCACCGGCCACGCGCTGTACACGGAGGCAGCCACCCTGTGGACGGAAGCCGCAGCACTGATCACAAAAGCCGGTGAAACAGGCGATGCGCAGTGCCTCGTACAGGCAGGCACCATCCTGTGCGATCTTTCACGAATGGAGCGCGAGGCCATGCAGGCGCTCAGCTGCCTGGGGAGCGATACCCCAAGCGCAATCCAGCCCTGACAGCGAGCGTCTTCCGCTGGCCGGATGCAGGCAGAGGACGGCCTGGACGAGGTCCGTGATCCGGGTGGTTGAGCAACGGAGCTTGCGGAGGAGCCGACAGGACTTGAATGCGTTGAAGGCCTGCTCGACGAGGGCGCGGATCTTCGCGTGGGATCGGTTGGCAGCCTTCCATCCTCGCGCGGCACTCGTGCCGCAGCTACTTCGCTGTGAACGGTGTGCCGGACGTCGTCAGGCCAGCGCCGCGGTCCGGCTTGTGGGTTGCTACGTCAAGAGAGCGGCGTCGCATCCACCTGGCGCCACGTCGCCACCGGGCCGGGGGTATGGGCGTCCTCGGGGGTGACCCAGAACGCTCTTCCCAGTTCGGCGCTGTACTGGGCGCCCGTCCGCCCGTCTCCGGACGAACGGCCGGTCAGACGGCGGCCGATCCAGGGCATGAGGTGCCGGCGGGCAAAGCGGAGGTCCTCGACGCGTCGTATCGCCCATTTCGGAGGTATGGCGGCCGGGAGCGCCATCCGCCAGTCGTTCTCCGGCGGCAGCCCCAGCGTCTGCCAGACCGCCTCCGCCACGCGGCGGTGGCCGTCGGCCGTCAGATGCAGCCGGTCGACGTCCCACAGACGGGGATCGCCCAGGGCCGGTGCTCCGTAAAGATCGACGACCGACGCTCCGTGGCGGGCAGCCAACTCGTCGACCAGGGAGAACAACTCCTCCATCCGAGGACGGAATCGTTCCATCACCGGGCCGTTGCGACCGGGGCTGCGCATGAGCACAAGCTTCCTGCACGAGGGCGCGAGACGCTCCACGGCCTCTTCGAGCCTTCCGCGGACCATGCCCATGTCGCAGTTGGGCCGCAGCGTGTCGTTGAGACCGCCGACGAGCGTGATGACATCCGCCTGCATGGCGGCGGCCGCATCGACCTGCTCGTCGACGATCTGGGCGATCAACTTGCCCCGTACGGCGAGATTCGCGTACCGGAATCCCGGAGTGCGGACCGCGAGCCGTCCGGCGAGGACGTCTGCCCAGCCCCGGTATGAGCCGTCGGGCAGCAGGTCCGACATGCCCTCGGTGAACGAGTCGCCGACCGCGACAAGACTGGTGTAGGAGGCATTCATTTCCATGGCGATGCGATCGTATCGCGGTGGGGTCCCGCCCGTTCCAGAAGGCGAGGGCCAGGTACCGAGCGCCGCAGCGCGCTGTCGGCGGTTGCGTCCTCAGTCGCTCAGGGCCAGCCGCAGCCCGAACCCGGCGATGACGGTCCCGGTGATCCGGTCAAGCAGCTGACGGGCCTGCCGGCGCTGCAGCCAGCCCCGCAGCACCTGCGCGAAGGCGACCAGCAGGGCCGACCAGAGGAAGCCGAGCGCGATGTGCACCCCGGTCAGCAGGAGGCCTGTGGCGAAGTGCGGGGCGCCTGCCGGGATGAACTGGGGCAGGACGGCCACGTAGAACACGCCCATCTTCGGATTGAGCAGATTGGTCAGGGCGCCCTGCCGCCACCCGGCAGCGAGCTTGTCGGTTCCTTGAGAGGTCAGGGCACAGGCCTCGGCCCCCGGCGCCTCCACCCCCTCGGCGCCCCGGCCGCGCAAGGTGTTGATGATCATGCGTCCGCCCATCCAGAGCAGATACGCGGCTCCGGCGTAACGCAGCGCTTCGTATGCGACGTGCGAGGCGGTGAGCAGTGCCGTGACACCGAGCGAGGTGAGTGCGCCCCAGACCAGGGTTCCGCTCTGGATGCCGAGGACGACACCGAGTGCACGCTTGCGGCGACCGAGCGCCGAGGTGCGAAGGATGAGGGCCGTGTCGAGGCCCGGAGTGAGGGTGAGGACTCCTACGACCAGGGCGAATGACCATATTGCAGTACTGATTGCCATGGACTGTCAGCTTAACCGAGCCGCGGGGTGGCCCCTTCTGCGGGAGGGCGCAGCCGAACCCGCACCGCGCCCCCGCCGGCCACAGGTCGGCCGGCCTGCGATTGAACCCGCACCTGGCCCCCAGCGGCCCTCAGTCACCGGTCAACGCGCCTGTGTTCGGCCCACCAGTTCGCGTAGCACGTCCTCCATCGTGACCATTCCGGCGAGTCGATCGTCCTCGTCCAGAACCGCCGCCAGATGTGTGCGACTGCGCCGCAGCGCGGTCAGCACGTCGTCGAGCGGTGTGGCGGCCCGCACGCGGGCGATCGGCCGCATTGCCGACACGGGGAACGGCACATCGCGCGGTGTGGCGTCCAGGGCGTCCTTCACATGGAGGTAGCCCAGGATCCGCTCCTCGCTGTCCATCACCGGAAAACGCGAGAAACCGGTCTCGTACGAGAGTTGTTCCAGCTGTTCCGGCGTCGTCCCGATCCTCGCGTACACCACCCGCTCCACCGGCATCACCACATCCCGCACCGGGCGACGGCCCAGTTCAAGGGCGTGGTGCAGCCGCTCGGCCGCGCGGTCGTCGACCAGCCCGGCGTCCCCGGCGTCCTTCACCAGCCGGGCCAGTTCGTCGTCGGAGAACGTGGCGGACACCTCGTCCTTCGTCTCGACCCGCAGGAGCTTCAGCAGCCCGTTGGCGAAGGCGTTGACGGCGAAGATCACCGGACGCAGCGCTCTGGCGAGGGCCACCAGCGGCGGTCCGAGCAGCAGCGCGGTCCGCACGGGCTCGGCCAGAGCGATGTTCTTCGGCACCATCTCGCCGAGCAGCATGTGCAGATAGGTCGCCACGGACAGCGCGATCACGAACGAGATCGGATGGATCAGTCCGTGCGGCACACTCACCGCGGTGAAGACAGGTTCCAGCAGATGCGCGATGGCCGGTTCGGCGACGATGCCGAGGACCAGCGTGCAGAGGGTGATGCCCAGCTGCGCCGCCGCGAGCAGCGCCGATACGTGTTCGAGGCCCCAGATGACGCTTCGCGCCCGCCGGTTCCCGTTCTCGGCCTCCGGCTCTATCTGGCTGCGGCGTACGGAGATCAGCGCGAACTCCGCGCCGACGAAGAAGGCGTTGACGACCAGTGTCATCAGTCCGATGAAGAGCTGGACGGCGGTCATCGTGCGTCCTCCGTCTGCTCGTCGTCTCCGGGCAGCGGCGCATGCAGCAGGGCTCGCGCGGCGCGGCGTCCGGAGGCGTCCACCACATCGAGCCGCCAGCCGGCCAACTCGATCGAATCACCGACGGCAGGGATGCGGCCGACCTCGGTGGCGACAAGTCCGGCGAGTGTCTCGTACGGTCCGTCCGGCACCCGCAGTCCGATCCTCTTCAGCTGATCGAGGCGAGCGGCGCCGTCGGCCGACCACAGGGTCCGTCCGTCGGCATCCTCACCCGCCGGTGCCAGGTCCGGCGTCTCGTGCGGGTCGTGCTCGTCACGCACCTCGCCGACCACCTCCTCGACGATGTCCTCCAGAGTCACGACGCCGGCCGTGCCGCCGTACTCGTCGATGACGACGGCCATGGCGAGCTTGCCGGACAGCCGGTCCAGGAGCCGGTCCACCGTGAGGGTCTCCGGTACGAGCAGGGGCTCGCGCAGCATCTCCGAGACGCGTGTACGGGGCCGCTGCTCGGCGGGGACGGCCAGCACGTCCTTGATGTGTGCCACGCCGACGACGGTGTCCAGGTTGCCCCGGTAGACGGGGAAGCGGGACAGCCCGGTCGCACGGGTGGCGTTCGCGACGTCCTCGGCGGTCGCCTGCAGCTCAAGTGCGGTGACCTGCACCCGCGGGGTCATGACGTTCTCCGCAGTGAGCTCCGCCAGATTGAGGGTGCGGACGAACAGTTCCGCGGTGTCGGCCTCCAGCGCGCCCGCCTTCGCCGAGTGCCGGGCCAGCGCCACCAGCTCCTGCGGGCTGCGGGCGGAGGCCAGCTCCTCGGCAGGTTCCAGGCCGATGCGACGCACGATCCGGTTCGCGGTGTTGTTGAGGTGGCTGATGAACGGCCGGAAGATGGCGGTGAACGCCCGCTGCGGGGTCGCCACGGCCTTCGCCACGGCGAGCGGGGAGGAGATCGCCCAGTTCTTCGGGACGAGTTCGCCGACGACCATCAGGAACACGGTGGACAGTGCGGTTCCCAGGACGAGGGCCAGGGAGGATGCCACGCTGGGGGACAGGCCCACAGCCTCCACCGGACCGCGGATCAGCTTCGCGATCGACGGTTCGGAGAGCATGCCGACCACCAGGTTGGTGACGGTGATGCCGAGCTGTGCGCCGGAGAGCTGGAAGGTCAGGCTGCGTACGGCCTTCATGGCGCTCGCCGCGCCGCGCTCACCCTGCTCCACGGCCCGTTCGAGCTGACCGCGCTCGACGGTCGTCAGAGAGAACTCAGCCGCGACGAAGGCGCCGCAGGCGAGCGAGAGCAATACCGCCACGAGCAGCAGAAGCACTTCGGTCATCGGTTCACCTCCGTCCCATGATCCGGCAGGGGCAGGAGGATCGCTCGATGTCGGGGATGTCGACTACTGGGAGGCTCGCCCATGGGCGGACGCTCACACCTTTCGGAAGGATCGGTCAGGAGACCACCCATCGTAAAGGATCGGCAAAGTTGTCCGCTCTTTCGGGTGATCGTGTCAGTCCGTGAGGGGCTTCACCCAACGCCGCCAGTGATCCTCGCGGTGGTAGCCACCCGCAGCCCACGTGTGGTGTGCCCGTTCGTTGGCTTCCAGGACCATGGCGTCCACCCGTCGCCCGCCCAGGGAGACGAACCGCTGTTCCGCTGCTTCCATCAAGGCGGTGGCGATGCCTTGCCGGCGGCAGTCCGGGTGTACGGCCAGCCGGTAGGCGGAGCATCGCCAACCATCGAAACCGGCTATGACGGTTCCCGCGAGAAGGCCGTCGCGCTCTGCGAGAAGCAGGGCCCCGGGGTCCCTCGAGATGAGTCGCGCCACCCCGTCCTGGTCGTCGCTGATGCCCGTTCCTTCCGCGGCTTCGCGCCAGAACCGCAACACGGGGTCGATATCGATGAGGCCGGCGCAGCGGATGTGGAGATCACTCATGGGGCGAGCCAAGCAGAGGAACGGCCCGCCCGGCGAACGATTTCCGTGCGGAGATCCGGCCGTCAGAGTTCCGCGTCGAGGATGTTCAAGAACGCCGTGCCGTCCACACTCCCGTCGGGTCGGGGCAGTGCCAGCTCCGCCCAGATGACCTTGCCCTGGGGGGTGTAGCGGGTGCCCCAGCGTTCGGACAGTTGCGCGACGAGGAACAGGCCGCGGCCTCCCTCATCCAATGCAGCGGCATATCGCAGATGGGGCGAGGTGCTGCTGCTGTCGGCCACCTCGCAGGTCAGGGTGAGGTCGCGCAGCAGCCGTATCGTGACCGGCGCGGAACCGTGGCGGATGGCGTTGGTGATCAGCTCACTGAGCACCAGCTCCATGGCGAACGCAAGCTCGGACAGACCCCAGTCGTCGAGCTTCTCGGCCACGGCGGCACGCATCCCTGCCACAGCGGCGGGATCGAACGGCACGTCCCAGTCGGCGACGTGGTCGGGCGGGATCGCCCGTGTGCGAGCGATGAGCAGTGCCACATCGTCCTTCGGCCGGCCGGGCAGGAGCTCGCCGAGCACCGCCCGGCAGCTCTCCTCCGGCGGCCGGTCGGGATGGGACGCCAGCGCCTGGCGCAGCAGCTCCATCCCCACGTCGATGTCCCGGGTGCGGTCCTCGATGAGCCCGTCGGTGTAGAGGACGAGCTGCGTGCCCTCAGCCAGCTCCAGTTCCGCGGTCTCGAACGGCATACCGCCCAGGCCCAGGGGCGGCCCGGCCGGCAGATCGGGGAACGACACACTGCCGTCGGGCTGGACCAGTGCGGGCAAGGGATGCCCGGCCCGCGCCATGGCGCAGTGGCGGGAGACGGGATCGTAGATTGCGTACAGGCAGGTGGCGCCTGTGATCACCGCACCGGCGGTCGTCTCCACATCCTCCTGATCGATACGCCCGACCAGGTCGTCGAGGTGATTGAGGATCTCGTCGGGCGGCAGGTCGAGTGTGGAGAAGTTGTGCACGGCAGTGCGCAGCCGTCCCATCGTGGCGGCTGCGTGCAGGCCGTGGCCGACGACATCCCCGACGACCAGCGCCACCCGGCTGCCCGGTAGCGGGATCACATCGAACCAGTCGCCACTCACCCCGGAGAGTGCGGGCAGATAACGATGGGCGACCTCGAGGGCGTTCTGCTCGGGCAGGGCACGCGGGAGCAGGCTGCGCTGCAGAGTCACGGCCATGGCGTGCTCACGGGTGTAGCGGCGGGCGTTGTCGATACTGACCGCCGCCCGGGCGACCAGTTCTTCGGCCAGGGACAGGTCGTCCTCCTCGAACGGCTGCGGCTTCTCCGAGCGCCAGAAATTGGCCATGCCAAGGACGACGCCCCGCGCCTGGAGGGGCACCGTTATGAGCGAATGGATGCCGTACTCGACGATCCTGCGTGTCCGCTCCGGTTCCTGGGCAAGCCAGCCGGGTGCGGCGGACAGGTCGGGTACCAGCTCCGGCCGGCCGCTGGCGAAGGCCCGTGCCTGCGGCGTGGAGGGGAGGAAGTCGATCAGGCGGCCGGGCTCATAGAGCGGATGGTCGTCCCGGATGCCCTGGATGGCGGTGCGGCGCATGTCCGCGCCCGTACTGGTCGGCTCGTCCCCGTGCAGGACCGGGTCGGCCAGATCGACGGTGACGAAGTCGGCCAGCCGGGGGACCGCGACCTTCGCCAGTTCCTCGGCCGTACTCACCACGTCGAGGGTGGTACCGATGCCGAGCCCGGCGTCGTACAGCAGTCTCAGCCGCTGGCGGGCTACCTCCGCCTTTCCGGACAGCGCCCGCAGCTCTGTGGAGTCACGCAACGTCGCGACCGTTCCCTCGGGGCCACCGTGACGATCCGTGGGCCGCTGGTTCACCGCGAGCAAGCGGTTCCCCGCGAGGAGCACTTGGTCCGTGGCCGCACGGCCCGAGGTCAGCAGTTCCACCATGCCGGGATCAAGGCCGGGCAAGTCCGAGATGTGCCGCCCCTCGGCGTCGTGCGGCAGATCCAGCAGCCGTCGGGCCTCGTCGTTCGCCAGCAGCAGCCGACCGTCGTTGCCGACGATGAGCACGCCTTCGCGTACGGCGTGCAGCACCGCGTCGTGATGCTCGTACATGCGAGTCATCTCGGCGGGGCCCAGACGGTGGGTCTGCCGCCGCAGCCGCCTGGCCACCAGCGCCGTCCCGGCCGTGGCCACGACGAGCGCGGCGGCTCCGGTACCGAGGATGATAGGAATCTGTCGTGACACCACGCTGGTCACGTTCTCGACCTTCATGCCGGCCGAAACCAGGCCCACGACTTTGTGGCCGAGGTTGTAGATGGGGACGGTCGCCTGCACCTCGTGGCCGAGCGGGCCTTTGACGGTCTCGGTGTACACATGGCCGGCCAGCGATGGCCCGATGGTGCCGACGAACCTCTTCCCGATCTGGCTCGGCTGGGGATGCGTATAGCGGATCCCCTTCGTGTCCATCACCACGATGAAGTCGACGCCGGCCGCTTTCCGGGCCGCCTCGGTGAGCGGCTGGAGCACTTTGGAGGGATCGGGTGACTTCAGCGCGGCCAGGACGCCCGGTGAGTGCGCGAACGTCTCCGCGACGGCAACCGAACGCTGTCTCGCCTCCGCGTTCGTGTCGTGCCGGGACTGCAGCAGGAGTGCCAGCACCGCGGCCGCCACGAGGAACACCACCAGAGCCACCTGCAGGGCGAAGACCTGCCCGGCAAGGCTCCAGGGGTGTTTCTCCGTGAGTGACCGAACCGGTGCGTTCCGGAATCGGCCGAAACGTCTGGCCACATTGCCCTTTGTAGCACCGCAAGGTCGACGGCGCGTGAGGCGAAGCAGGCCGGGGAGGGCCTTTCGGGCGGGAACACACGGCCGTCGCAATCCGCTTCCGAGGGGCCGCCGCATCCCGGCGGTACCGTTCTCCTTGCCCTGGGCGGCGCCCTCGCAGAGCCGACGGAGCATTCGGAGGACGAATTCCGCCATGTGGTCACCGGCGACCGGTGTACGGGGCACCGGAGGGCTCCCCTTGCCGGTGCTAGCGCACCCGCGCTAGCGTATTTCTGTGCCCAAGACTCAGCTGAACGTGAGAGTGGACGAGGCCACGGCCGAGGCCGCGCGACAGCGCGCGCTGCAGAGGGGAATGAGCGTGAACCGCTACATAGAGGAGCTCGTGAAGCAGGATGCGGGCGAGGTCGGACACACCTTTGTCGAAGCCGCGGCCGACTTCATGAAGCAGTACGAGTCGGTGTTCGCCGAGGAGTTCGGCCCGGAGTGCAAAGGCACGCGTTGAACCTCCAGATCGACCTTTCCTGGCTGCTCATGGTGGCCGAGCACAAGACTCCCGGCGATCCGCAGGTCGTCGACTGGGGTGCGCTCGTGGCCGCGGTGGCCCGCCATGAGGCCGAGATCTTCGGCAGCCCCGTCTACAGTGACCCGCACTCCAGGGCTGCTGCCCTTCTGCAGTTGCTGCTCCATGTTCCAGCGCTCGAACATTCGAACGCGATGTTCTCCTCGGCCGTCGCATACGGCTATCTCGTCGCCTCCGGGCTGAAGGTCATCACCTCGCCCGAGCAGGTGCGCGACCTGGCTCGACTGGTGAAGGAAGGCAAGGCGGACGTCCGGGCCATCGCCGACGAACTGCGCCAGTGGAGCCTGTGACACCGCCGGTACGCGGTGGCGGCCGATGCGTCAGTCGACCACGGCCGGCCGCCGCGCCACGCCCAGCACACATGCGGACGTGGGCAGCCGGATTCCCCAGTCGGGCATCCTGACCCTGCGGTAGGCCTCCACCGTGAACCCGGCCCTTTCGATGGCGGCCAGGGTGTCGCGCGCCGTGTGGCACCCGCCCGTCACCAGCGGCCAGACCGTACGGTCCAGCGCCCGCTGGGCCGCTGCCATGGCCCGGTCGTCGGCCCGCACATGCTCGAAGAAGCGCAGCTCGCCGCCCGGCCGCAGCACCCGTACGAGCTCCGCGAGCGAACGCTCCACATTCCGTACTGTGCACAGCACCAGCGAAGCGACGGCCCCGTCGAACGCCTCGCTCTTCACCGGCAGGGCCTCCGCCGCGCCCGGCACCACATCCACCGGAATTCCGGCACGCAGCGCCGACCGCACCGCCAACTGCCGCAGGATGCGCTCGGGTTCGATGGCCACCACCTCCGACACCGCGGGCGGGTAGTGCGCGAAGTTCAGGCCGTTGCCCGCACCTATCTCGATGACCCGGCCGGACATGCCGGCCAGCAGCTCCGATCGCACCGCGCCCAGCCCCGCCCCGGTCTCCGCGGCCACACTCATCCGGGCGTAGAACCGGGCGAAGACGGGGTGGTGCACCGCGTCCTCCGGGATTTTCGTGCTGCGCAGACGCATGACGGACCTCCTCGACACGACGCTCGACCGGAAAGGTACGGCTACTTCGATTCTCCCGCGTCCCGCGCGGCTCAGCCGCTCAATCGGCCGGCCGATTACCGCCCAGGTCCGCCGCCAGCCAACTCCCGGCCAGGACACGGAAGTCGGCAGGCGCCAGCGCCCCCGCACCGGCCGGTACGGCACCCAGCAGGGGGGCGCCCGCAGCCACCGGAAGGTCCGCCAGATTGCAGCGCGCCGCGAGGTCCGGCTCGGCGGGCATGCTGCCCACCACCACACCGAGGCACTCCAGTCCCCGGGCCCGCAGGGCCTCCGAGGTCAACGCGGTCGTATTGAGCGTGCCCAGTCCGGCCTCCACCACGACCAGGACCGGTGCGCCCAGCAGCCGTGCCGCGTCGGCCAGGGTCGCGCCGTCGTCGTCGAACCGTACGAGCAGTCCCCCCGCACCCTCGACCAGCACCAGATCGTGTTCGCTCGCCAGCTTCTCGGCCGCCTCGGCGATCTCGTGCGGCCGTACCGGCGGGAGACCTGCCCTGCGTGCGGCCGTGGCGGGTGCCAACGGCTCGGGGAACCGGGCCAGTTCGACCGCGGTCACATGGCCGCCCGCCAGCCGCACCACCTCTGCGGCGTCCCCGGGCTCACCGGGGGCCAGGCCCGTCTGCGCGGGCTTGAGCACCGCCACACTGCGATCCCGGCACGCCGCCGCCACCGCCGCGGTCACGACCGTCTTGCCGATCTCCGTGCCCGTACCCGTCACCACCAGAACCGTCATCTCAGCCCTCCCGCGCAGCCGCGCACACGGCGCGGGAGATCCGCGCCACATCCTCGTCACCGGTCACATACGGCGGCATCGTATAGACGAGATCGCGGAACGGCCGCAGCCACACGCCCTCCCGTACCGCCGCCCGGGTCGCGTTCTCCATGTCCACCTCGTGATCGAGCTGTACGACGCCGACAGCGCCCAGCACCCGCACATCCCGTACCCCGGGCAGCTCCGCCGCAGGGGCGAGACCGTCCCGCAGCCCGCCGCCGATCCGCTCGACCTCCTTCTCCCAGTCCTGGCCGAGCAGCAGGTCGATGGAGGCGCACGCCACCGCGGAGGCGAGCGGATTGCCCATGAACGTGGGCCCGTGCGCCAGCACCGGTACCTTGCCGCGCGAGATGCCCTCCGCCACCCGCGAGGTGCACAGTGTCGCCGCCATCGTCAGATAGCCGCCGGTCAGCGCCTTGCCCACGCACATGACGTCGGGCGAGATCCCCGTATGCTCCGCGGCGAACAGCTTCCCCGTACGGCCGAAACCGGTGGCGATCTCGTCGAACACCAGCAGCACGTCATGCGCGTCGCATGCCTCGCGCAGCACTCGCAGATAGGTGGGGGAGTGAAACCGCATACCGCCCGCGCCCTGTACCACAGGTTCCACGATCACCGCGGCCAGCCGGTCGGCGTGCTCCGCGATCAGTTCCCACAGGTGCTGTACGTACGCGGCATCCGGCTCCGTGTCGAAGCCGGCCGGCGGCTCGTCCGCGAAGATCTGCCGGGGCAGTACGCCCGACCACAGCTCGTGCATGCCACCTTCGGGGTCGCACACCGACATCGGCTGCCAGGTGTCCCCGTGATAGCCGCCGCGCCAGGTCAGCAGCCGCTGCTTGGCCGGCCGCCCGACCGAGCGCCAGTACTGCAGACACATCTTCACCGCGACCTCGACCGACACCGACCCGGAGTCGGCGAGGAAGACATGCTGCAGCGGCTCCGGGGTGATCTCGACCAGCCGCGTGGCCAGCCGCACGGCGGGCTCATGGGTGAGCCCGCCGAACATCACATGACTCATCCGGTCCAGCTGACCGCGTGCCGCTTCATTGAGCACCGGATGGTTGTAGCCGTGCACCGCCGACCACCAGGACGACATGCCGTCGACCAATTCGTGCTGCCCGTGGGCCGGTTCGGCGAGCCGGAGCCGTACCCCGGACGCGGACTCCACGACCAGCGGCTCCTGACGCCCCGGCATCGGGCCGTACGGATGCCAGACGTGGGCCCGGTCCAGGGACCGCAGTTCGGCCGGGGAGAGGGTCTCAGGCATTGGGGGCGACATCCGTACCCGCGCCGCGACGGCGGACTGCCACCAGGTCCGTGCGTGCAGCCGGAATCCCGCTGGGCTCGGCAGCGGGTTCTGTGGGCGCGTCGCCACAGGGTGCGCATCCCCCGTCATGCGAACCGCAGCCGCCACCCGCCTGAGCGCGGTGCGCAGGCAACGTCGTCGTTCCCGCTCCCTCCACCTCGAAACCGGCGTCCGCGATCATGTCCAGATCCGCCTGCCCCGCTTGTCCCTCACTGGTGAGGTAGTCGCCCAGGAAGATCGAGTTGACCAGGTGCAGCGCGAGCGGCTGCATCGAGCGCAGATGCACCTCGCGCCCGCCCGCGAGCCGCACCTCCACGTCCGGGCAGACGAACCGGACCATCGCCAGAATGCGCAGACACCGCTGCGGGGTGAGGTTCCACTCCTTGGCCAGCGGAGTGCCCTCGAACGGGATCAGGAAGTTCACCGGCACCGAGTCCGGGTCGAGCTCGCGCAGCGAGAAGACGACATCGACCAGATCGGCGTCGCTCTCACCCATCCCGGCGATCAGCCCGGAGCACGCCGAGAGCCCGGCGGCCTGCGCCTGCTGCACGGTGTCCACCCGGTCCGCATAGGTGTGGGTGGTGGTGATGTCCCCGTACGTCCCCTCGGACGTATTGAGGTTGTGGTTGTACGCGTCGGCGCCCGCCGACCGCAGCCGGTCGGCCTGTCCGTCGGAGAGCAGACCGAGGCAGGCGCACACCTCCACGCCTTCGTTCTGTTCCTTGATCGCCTCGATGGTCTGCGACACCCGGTCGACATCACGGTCCGTCGGTCCGCGACCGCTGGCCACCAGACACACCCGCTTGGCGCCCCCCGCCACCCCGGCGGCGGCGGCCTTCGACGCCTCGTCCGGCTTCAGCCAGGTGTACTTGAGGATCTCGGCCTTCGAGCCGAGCCGCTGCGAGCAGTACGAGCAGTCCTCGGGGCAGAGCCCGGACTTGAGATTGACCAGATAGTTCAGCTTCACGCGCCGCCCGAACCACTGACGGCGCACCTTTCCGGCCGCGGCCACCACTTCGAGCAGGTCGTCGTCGGAGGTCGCCAGTACGGCGAGTGCTTCTTCGCGGGTCGGCAGTTCGCGCCGCAGTCCCTTGTCCACCAGCGTGTTCAGGAGGTCCATGGCGTTGATCCTGGCCTACGGCACCGCCCGCAGCCAAGGAGGAACCGGACAACAGAGCCCGTCTGAGGTGTGTGTATTGCCACACCATGACCTGCTGCGCGCCCGGTTAGGGTCTGTGAGCTGCCTACAAAAGGGACCGCTCATGCCCTTCGCTCCGTTCGACTGGATCGACGACGAGGCGCGCCGCCGCGCGGACGCCGGGCTCGTCCGTACGCTCCGCCCTCGGCCCGCCGAACCAGAACTGCTGGACCTCGCGAGCAACGACTATCTGGGCCTGACCCGGCACTCCGAGGTCACCGCCGCCGCGGCCGAGGCCGCGCGCAGGTGGGGAGCGGGGGCGACCGGATCGCGGCTCGTCACCGGCTCCACCGCATTGCACGCCGAACTCGAACGCGAGCTGGCCGATTTCTGCGGTTTCGAGGCGGGCCTGGTGCTGTCATCGGGCTACGCGGCCAATCTCGCCGCCCTCACCGCGCTCACCGGCCGCGGCTCGCTGATCGTCTCCGATGCGGGCAACCACGCTTCGATCGTGGACGGTTGCCGGCTCTCCCGGGCCGAGATCGCCGTCGTCCCGCATGCCGATCCCGATGCCGTGCGCAAGGCCCTGCAGGCCCACGGGGGACGCGCGCTGGCGGTCACCGACTCGGTCTTCTCGGTCGACGGCGACGCCGCGCCGCTGCCCGAACTGGCCGACGCCTGCCGGACGGAGGGCGCCGCACTGCTCGTCGACGACGCGCACGGCCTCGGAGTGCTGGGCGAGGGCGGCCGGGGTGCGCTCGCCGCCGCCGGTCTCGCGGGCGGCGAGGGAATCGTCACCACGCTCACCCTCTCCAAGTCCCTGGGCAGCCAGGGCGGGGCGGTCCTCGGTCCGGCCCGGGTCATCGAACACCTGGTCAACACGGCCCGTACGTTCATCTTCGACACAGGCCTCGCACCGGCCGCGGCGGGCGCGGCTCTCGGGAGCCTGCGGCTGATCCGTCGCGAGCCGGAACGCGCCGGCAGGGCCCGTGCGGTCGCCACCGCTCTGTACGAGCGGCTGACCGAGGCCGGTCTGACCGCCGTCCGCCCCGACGCGGCCGTGGTCTCGGTGCGGGCGCCCTCGGCGGACGCGGCGGTGCGCTGGGCGGCCGACTGTCGCGCCGCGGGAATCGCGGTGGGATGCTTCCGGCCGCCATCGGTGCCGGACGGTGTCTCCCGGCTGCGGCTGACAGCGCGAGCCGATCTGACCCAGGAGCAGATCGCCACCGCCGTGGCGATCGTACGGCGGACCGCTCCCGTCAGCTGACCGAACCCCGGTGCAGACCGGAGACGAAAGATGTCCAGGCCGCCGCGGAGAACCGCAGCGGTGGCCTGGACACATCCTTGGAGTCCCGCACGGCCAGCCGCCCGCCTCCGAACGGCGCGGCCTCCACGCAGTTGTTCATACCCGTGCTGCGGCTGCTGCGCCGCCACCGTAACTCGTGTTGTGCGAGGCAATCCGACATGAGCCCCCCTCGGGCAGTCCAGGGTCACCGACCGTCGCGGTCGATCGTGGCGATGAGGTCCAACGAGTGCTCCGGCGACAGCGCGTGTGCCTGCATCGTGCGGAAGGCCGAGCTGTACGCCTCAAGGTCTTCTTTCCGCTCCAGATAGAGGCTACTCGTCAAATGGTCGAGAACTACCACGTCCAGATCAGAAGTGTTCGGAAATGAGAAGATAACGAAAGGGCCGGTGAGGCCGGCATAGCCACCGACCGAGAACGGCAGCAACTGAAGCTCCACATGGGGCAGTTGAGCCACGCGAGTCAGATGACGCAGCTGGTTTCTCATCACCCGGCGCCCGCCGACCTCGCGCCGGAGCACCGCCTCGTCGAGCACCGCGCTCAGTCGCAGCGGCGGATCGGTCCGCAGCACGCCCTGCCGGGCGAGCCGTACCTCCACCAGCGAGTCCAGCTGGCCGGCGGGTAACCCGTCCAGCGAGGCCCGGGTCACGGCACGTGCGTAGTCGGCCGTCTGCAGGAGCCCCGGCACCACCGAGGTCTCCAAGGTCCGCGCGGTCCGCGCCTGGGACTCCAGACTGATGAAGTCGCGGTACTGCGGCGGGATCAGACCGCGATAGGCATGCCACCACCCGGTGCCGCCACCGCCCGCCGAACCCGCCAGCGCCGCCAGGAGCGTCCGCAGCTGTGTGTCGTCCACGCCGTACGCGTCCAGCAGCCGGGTCACATCGGCCGGCCGCATCCCACTGACGCCGGTCTCGATCCGGCTCACCTTCGACTGGTGCCAGCCGAGCATTCGTGCGGCGTCCCGGCTCGTCAGTCCGGACGCATGGCGCAGGCTCCGGAGCTCCTCCCCGAGCTTGCGGCGCCTCACCGCAGGGCCGTGCTGCATCTTCGGCCTCCCTCCCTCTTCTGCCGAGCGGACAGTGTGACGCCCGCATACGGTCTCGCGTGGCAGGGTTCACCGCATTGAGCGACAGATATATGCATATCTTGGTGGATCGCCGTCACAGAGGGCAGCATCAGTGGCAATCTGGCGCGAAGCACAACCGGGACCGGTCGCGGGTCGGTCCACGTGGAAAAGGGGCGGCTCGCCATGGCAGACCATCAGGAAGCAAGCGTCACTCTGCCGAGCGATCCGGTCTCGGTCTCGTCGGCCCGGAGATATGTGGCAGGGGTGCTGACCGAATGGGGTCTGGCCATCGACACCGAGTTCGCCGACAGTATCCGACTCATCGTCTCGGAACTCGCGACCAACGCCGTCCAGCACACCTTCGGACAGTCGCCCACCTTCACCGTGGACCTCAGGCTGGAGCGGGAGGAACAGCTGCATCTGGGTGTGACGGACAGTCACCCGCGCCGGCCCCGGCGGCTGCCCGCCGCCGTTCAGCAGGACAACGGACGCGGCATGGTGATCATTCGCTGTCTGGCCAAGGAGCGCGGGGGCCGGCTCACCGTCACCCCCACTGCCGACGGCGGCAAGACGGTCTGGATCGCGCTCCCCTGGAGCAGCCCCGTGCAGAGCTGACCGCCCCTGCGAACCGCCGCCTCCCTGTCTCCCGATCGCGTGATCACCCGCCCTCGCCGCCCGGCCGCTGCGCCCGGGCCGCGCGCCCGAACCCACTGCGCAACAGCGCCTGGAGTGTTGCCGCCGCGGCGCTCGCCCGGTCGCCGCGGTGCACCATCGAGATCGTCCGCCGGAACGAAGCGGGTTCCAGCCGCCGCACGGACAACGGCGTCGACGACATCGCGGCAACCATCTCCGGTACGACAGCCATTCCGATGCCCGCGCTGACCAGCGCACACACCAGCGCATAGCCGGGCGACTCGCAGACCACGGCGGGTGTCGCCCCTGCTTCGGCCAACGCCTGCTCCACCCCGCGGCGCGGTGGATGCGTCGGTGCGCTGCTGACCAGCGGCCGCCCCGCAAGTTCCGTCACCGGCAGTCTCCCCGTGGCTTCGGACAGCATCTGCCCGACCGCCGTGATCAGGACCAGTTCCTCGACCAGCAGCGGTTCGGCGAATACCCCGGAGGGCCAGGCCGCTGCGGCAGCCGGCTCGTACACATGGGTCAGCGCAAGATCGACTTCGCCGGCGGCCACAGCCGTGACCCCGTCCGGCGGCTCGTACTCGGTGACCGCCAGTTCCACATCCGGGTGGGCGCGACGGAAGGCGCTCAACACCGGCGGCAACAGATGGATGCCCGCGGTGGTGAACGTGCCGACCCGGAGGCGTCCGCCGGAGAGTCCGGAGAGACGGGCCAGTTCGTGGCGGGCCAGGTCCATCTCGTCGAGGATCCGCCGTGCGCGTCCGACCAGCAGCTCACCGGCGGCCGTGAGGCGGGCCCCTCGGTGGTGGCGCACCAGCAGGGCGGCGCCCGCCTCCCGCTCCAGCTTGGCGATCTGCTGGGAGAGCGCGGGCGCGGTGTAGCCGAGTCGGGCGGCGGCCCGGGTGATCGATCCCGCCTCCGCGACTGCCACCAGCGCCGCGAGCCGTGTCGGGTCGTACATTAAGCGTTCCTTTTGGCAGACCCAGAAGATTGCAAGTACACGCTAAAGGCTCTGCCGGGCCAGGGTGGACCCATGGACGCACAATTGATCGCCTTCATCGGGGTCGCCGCTGGAATGGTCGCACTGCCGGGCGCGGACTTCACCGTCGTCGTACGCAACGCGCTCGCCTCCCGGTCAGCGGGGGTGGCGACCGCGCTGGGTGTTGCCGGTGGACTCCTCGTGCACACCGCGCTGGCCGTCGCCGGGCTTGCCGCTGTGCTGGTGACGCTGCCCGTACTGTTCCGCACCGTTCAGCTGCTCGGCGGGGCCTACGTCCTCTACCTCGGCATCAGCGCCCTGTACGCGGCTCGGCGCCGCACCACGGGCAGGGCGGGCGAGGCCGAGGACGAACCAGCAGGGCAGGGAACCGTACGAGCACTGCGCCAGGGCTTCCTCACCAACGCCCTGAATCCCAAGGCGCCGGTGCTCTTCCTGAGTCTGCTGCCGCAGTTCGTTCCCGACGGGCAGCCGCCGCTCCCGAGGACCTTGCTGCTCGCAATGATCGTGGTGCTGCTTGCGCTGATCTGGTTTCCCGCAGTGGCCCTCATGGTGGACCGACTGGGCCGGTGGCTGCGCCGGCCGCGTACCGCCCGCGCCATCGAGGGCGGCAGCGGCGCGGCGCTCACCGGTCTGGGGCTGGTGCTGGTGTCCGGCCCCCTGCTGCACTGAGTAACGAGCGGGTCAGCGGCGGAGACCAGGGCCTGTCCGGTGGATCACGGCCGGGGGCGCGGGCCTGATCCGCCGGACAGGCATCAGCGGACTCGCCCGTAATAGACGCTCTTCGTCCAGATCTTCTCCAGCCGGACCACCGCGCCGGTCCTCGGCGAGTGCCAGATCCTGCCCTTGCCTGCGTAGATCCCCACGTGGTAGATGCTGCGGCCGTAGTGGAAGAAGACCAGGTCGCCGCGTTGCCTGTGCGAGGCCGAGATATGGCGGCTCTTGTTGTACTGCTGCTGGGCCGTGCGCGGGAGCTTCTTGCCCGCCTTTTTGAACGAATAGACCGTCAGGCCCGAGCAGTCGAAGCGGTTGGGGCCGGTGGCCCCCCACCCGTATGGCGATCCCTTCTTCGACGCGGCGACGTTGAGTGCCTTCATCGAGAGGGTCGCTGCCTGGGCTTGGGGCGTGGCGCCCGGGGCAAGCATGGTGCCGCCGACGGCGGCCAGTGTCAGAACCGAGGCCGTGCCGGCCCGGGCGAGCAGAGACGGGACATGAACCTGCGCAGCCATGCGCAACCCTTCGTCAGCCGCCTGTGAAGGATGACCTGTCGGGTTCGGGCTGGCGAAGTTGCCCGGCCGCGCTCGGCGGCTTCACCCCGAGGGTCGACCGGTGTTCCGGTCGACCCGTTGTGCTCGGGTCCTCCACTCCTGCCGATCCACTTCTGTCGACCAGGCATCCGGGCGGCGGCAGGACTCGGCGTCCGCCCGGACCGCCCCGCCGCGGTGGCGGGGGCTTGTCGTCCCAGGGATCTTGACGCACCGACTGCCGGATTTCCGAGGGGAAACGAAGATATGTGAGTCTCCTCACTGATGACCCGTTTGGGTGGGGCTGATGATTTCGACGGCCGTGCAGGTCAGTCGGACCGGTCTCGCACCAGGGGTGGAAGGATAGATTCCGCTCACTGTCCCGCAAAAAACGCAAGTTGAGATGTCGCTCGCGAGGGGGAATCCCTACGCCGAACGAGCTAGGAATTTCGATGTGCCTGCCGGGCGTGTCGCGCAGGGGAGTTGAGCGAAGTCCGTCGGAGTCGGAGGCGGAGTGGGTTGAGCGAACCCCGTCGGAGGTGAGGGCAGGGGGAGTTGGCCGGACCCGGCCGGGGTCGGAGACGAAGTGGGCTGCTCAATTGGCCTGAGCGGGGGGTACGGTGACGCGTCCGGCCCGCCGTTCCCCGTCCAGCACGCGCAGCGCCCGCGCCAAGGTGGCGGCGTGGATCTGCGCCTCGCCGCGCTCATGCATCAACGCGAGGGCGTCCCGCAGTGCGCCCGCCCGTGAGGCCAGTGCCTGTGCGGCGCGCAGCGCGCCGTAGGTGTCGCTGCCGCGGGCCGGGTTGATCCGGCCCAGTTGGTCCAGGACTTCGAGGTAGCAGTCGATGAACTCCCCCTCGGCGCGCGTCAGTGCGGGGAGCGGCGGCAACTCCGGTGGCTGCATCGGGCGTTCACTTCGCGCTGTGCGGCGGGAGTGACGACTTCCGGTTCTCCATGATGTGGTCCACCAGGCCGTACGCCTTGGCGCCCGCCGCGTCGAGGATGAGGTCGCGCTCGATGTCGGTGGCGATCTGCTCTGCGCTGCGGCCCGTGTGACGGGCCAGCAGTGTGGTGATCATCTTGCGGACCCGTTCCAATTCCTGTGCCTCGATCTCCAGATCGGACGGCTGGCCCTGAACCGGCTCGGTGAGCTCGGGCTGCTGCACGACGACCCTGGCGCCGGGCAGTGCGTGCCGCCGGCCGGGAGCGCCCGCGGCGAGCAGTGCGGACGCGCAGGAACCGGCCTGTCCGAGGCAGTAGGTCTCCACCTCGCAGGTGAGGTACTGCATCGTGTCGTAGATCGCGGACATGGCTCCGAACGAGCCGCCGGGGGAGTTGATGTAGAGCGAGATGGGCCGGTCAGGGGTGTCGTGTTCCAGATACATGAACTGGGCGATCAGATCGGTGGCCGCGGTGTCGTCGACCGGGGTGCCGAGGAAGACGATCCGTTCGGCGAGCAGCTTGGAGTACGGATCCAGGGTGCGCGTCCCGTTGGTCGTGCGCTCGGTGAACTCGGGCAGCACGTAACGGGCGGTGGGGCGGAACAGCATGGCGTTGCCTTTCCTCCGGAGCTGTACGGGGATCTGCACAAGCGTCTGTAAGAAATGTACAGGACGTACAGAAGGTTATGATGGGGAGCCATCCTAGTGATCCACTAAAAGTCCCAGACCAGAGGCTGTTCTAGCTGTTCGCCGAGGACGGATATCTCACAATCTGTCACGACGTCTTGATCATCAGGCTGCTTCGCCCTCACTGAAACCGAGTAGAGAAGTGAGGTGGTCCGAGGCGACGCGGAGGTCCTCGGGGCTCGGGCGGACGTACACCCGCTTGGTGAAGTTGGCGTTGGCATGCCCGGCCCATGCGGCGAGGACGACGTCCGGCACGCCGTTGACGGCAAGTAACGTGAGGCACGAGTGGCGCGCGTCGTAGAGCCGGACCTTCCGCAGCTCCAGCTTCCGCTGCAGGGAGTACGCGGCCTCACGCAGGTGGTGAGTCGTGAGCGGCTGGCCGAGGTGGTCGACGAAAATATAGCCAGAGTGCTGATAGGGCGCGCCCATCGACATCTGCTCTACCTCTTGCGTCACCTGAAAGGCGAGCATCGCCTCCTTCACCGGCAGCGGCAGCGGCAGTGTGCGTTCGCCCGCCTCGGTTTTGGTGTCCTTCTCCAGCACCCGGGCGTTGCCGATCATTGTCCTGGTGTTGGCGATGACCAGCGTTTCGGCGTCGAAGTCGATGTCCTCCCAGCGCAGACCGGCGACCTCAGCGGGACGCAGGCCCATGAGGCTGAGTATCAGCGGGGCAAACAGGCGTTCGTCCCTGATGCCGAGAAGGAAGTCCTTGACCTCGACGACGTTCCACGGCGCGGGACGCTTGTTGGTGCGCCTGTCCTCCTTGCGGGCGCGGCGAGGGATCTTCACGTACTCGGCGACGTTGACATGCACCAATTTCCGTACGACGGCCCGACCGAGGGCCTCTTTCAGGCGACTGCGCACCCCTTGGGCCGTCGAGGGGCGCAGCCCTGTGCCGGCTTGGCCGCCGCGCCTGCGGGCGCCGACGAGTAGCCAGGCGACCATGGACTCGACGTGTTCCTCCGTCAGTTCCTGCAGGCGCATATAGCCGAGGTAGGAATGCACGTGGACCAAAGCGTTCTTGTACCCCTGGACCGTGCTCTCCTCCAGGTCCTCGGCCTTCTTGGCCAGCCAGATGTCGAGCCACTCGGACACCGTGATCTTGCTCGGCATGACGAATATGCCCGTCGCCCGCTGATTGCGGATGCGGGCGATCTCGTTACGCACCTCTGTGGCAGTGTCCATCGTGACGGTGCACTGCTTGCGCTTGCCTTGGACGTCATGGCCCATGTCGACGACGGCGCGGTAACGGACCTTGCCGCTCTGCAACGTGACCTTCTTGATCTGCGGCATGTACCCCCTTAACCGGCCTACTTCAGTAGGCTTCCTGAAGTGCCTACGGTAATCCGC
Source organism: Streptomyces sp. NPDC088246 (assembly GCF_044741025.1). Taxonomy (NCBI): domain Bacteria; kingdom Bacillati; phylum Actinomycetota; class Actinomycetes; order Kitasatosporales; family Streptomycetaceae; genus Streptomyces; species Streptomyces sp. NPDC088246. Next base: position 1,522 of record NZ_JBIURV010000027.1, on the reverse strand, counting down.
GATTCCTCCTGCCCGGGAGGCTCTCTGCCTGGTCAGGCCCGCACGGCCATGCTCCCGTCATAGATCAGTGAGAGCGCGCGTGAGACAACGAAGCCCCGTCAGCACGCTTCGGCGAGGTTTCGTCGCGCAACGGGCTACGACGTCGTGTGGCATTCGGCGCGGGCAGCGTTGTACTCCGGCTGTCCGCTATCAAGCACGCGTAGCAAGGACGCGGTGACGACGCGAGTCGAGCGGCCAACCCTGAGTACCCGGCAAGGGAACTCGCCCCGACTAACCAGTGCATAGCCCTTCGCCCGCGAAAAGCCCAACGCCTTCGATGCGTCCGTGACGCTTCCCGTTCCGTCCCACGTGGCTCGAATGCGTGCGGAGCTGTACTGCGATTCCGGCAGCTCGGGGTTTCTTTGTGCAATTGGATTCTCCAGGTCATTTCGGGTCCGCGATCAATGAGTCTGGCTAAGAGCGCGTGTGGCTGTCAGGTCGTGGCTAATGACCGAACGCAGCAGTGGCGTATCCATGATCTGCGGGATCGCCGGTTTGGGTAACCGGCGATCCCGCGCTATGTTGCTCCGTCTTGAGCCACCTTGCTGAGTCTCGTTGGCCTGTTCCCGATGACGCACCACGTGGAGTGCGTGGCGATTCTTGAGCCGATCGCAAAGGGAGCCTGACCTGCGATTTCGCGGCGGACGGTGGGCTGCTTGACCTGTTTCCGAGCAGGCAACGGGTCGAGTGGACAGCCTCGTTGTGGAGATGTTCTGACCTGCATGTTCAGGGCGAGCTAGCGACCGTACTGGTTACGGCGCCAGGGTGACGCCGCGGATTCTTGACGCTCAGGTGACGCTCGGTGTTAGAAGTGGGTGGAAGAGCACCCCTCGGCCCGCGGCTGTAGGCAACGGCAACGGCGCAGTCCCCCGCCGCTTGTCCGGATACCAACGGCGGAGATCTTGGCGCGGCACTCTGGGCAGGCATTGAGAGGTAGGAGGCGGCCGGGTCCGCGTCGAAGGCGCCCGCGAGGAGTCCGTCGGTTCGGCGGGTGAGTAAGGGGTGGTCCAGCCGACGCCTTGGCAACTGACGAGCGCTGCTTTTACCGCCGGGCGCGGCTACGGACCGCCCATGCCGATGCGAGCACTCCGACTTCGGGTTGAAGACGCCCCGACCGGTTGAAACTGGGGTCTGCGGGGGTCGGTTCGCGGGTCGGCCAGGGCACGGGGACGTTGTTGGCGTCCGGCGCGTCACTCTGGGAGTTCTTCGACTACGGGGTCGGCCAGGGCATCGAGCTGGCCCACTTCGGCGGCGGAATCATCAAGGGCACCGCGGGACTGCTGAACTTCGTCCGCTCGGTCAACCCCACCGACCCGTACAACCTGACGCACCCCGCCGAGTACTACAAGGGCGTCAACATGACGCTCGCCGGCCTCGCCTCCACCGCCGCCAACCCCGACCGCGCCCTCAAGAACGCCTGGGACGCCGCCAAGGGCGACCCCTCCGAATTCATCGGCCGACTCGTACCCGAACTGGTAGGCAC